>CAZWXO010000277.1:2284-2805 GCA_964637885.1 uncultured bacterium | reverse complement strand
TCGATGTCTTTATGTGCAATTAATTGCAATAGCTCGTTTCAACTTAATTTATTATTTTATGAACTCTTCCATATAACCGGCCAAATTTTCAACGCAACTAATAATTCACGGGTAAAAGCGGTCTCGCAATTAATTAAATCACTATATTTAATATCGGCCAAAATACCGGCCTATGTCAGGGGAATCAACATGGAAGATGGTTTTTATACAAAGATTTCAGAAATGGAACCAATGATGCTTACTGATCCTGCGGGAGAAGTCGACGATTTGGCGATTGTGAATCATGGGGGACGCTGCTTGCTATCTTGCTAATTATGGCAATAGCAAAATAACAAGTAGCGTCCCCCAATGTCCCCGGAAAAATCCCCGCGTCGCTGGTGCGCCTCATAACCGTTGGGCGAAGCATGAAATCGAGCACTTGTATTGGTCGCTTTATTGGTCTATATTTTGACCATAAAGAGATTCGTATCATGGAGGTAAAATAATGAAAGCTATTTCGATCAGTAATGACATTGTTCCAA
>CAZWXO010000277.1:0-2274 GCA_964637885.1 uncultured bacterium | reverse complement strand
GCATTAGTGCTGCTGTTCATCCAGTTACACGTAGAGGAGTCGTGGAATTAGTAAGAAGAATGAACAGCTACTAGTCCAATTTAATAGAAGGGCACAACACCCATCCTGTAGACATTGATCGTGCTATGCGAGAAGACTTTTCCAAAGATCCTGCAAAAAGAGCAAAACAATTGGAAAGCAAAGCACACATAGAGGTACAGAAACGCATTGAGGCCCACATCGAGGCTACTCCCGGAACAATCATTACAAGCAAGAGTTTTTTGTGCTGGATACATAAGGAATTTTATGAGCGGATGCCCGAGGAGTATCTTGTCGTACAGCGTGCAGATGGAAAAACTGAAAAAGTGATCCCTGGTGAAACAAGGGAATTAGAGGTTGAGGTTGGGAGGCATTTGCCGCCTAAATCAGAATACCTATGCGCTTTTATGAAAAGATTCGAAGAAGCCTACGACCCTCAAAAGCTAAAAGGTTTAAGTCAAGTTATCGCAGCGGCGGCATCTCATCATCGACTTGCATGGATTCATCCTTTTTTGGATGGTAATGGGCGAGTTACACGTCTTATGACTCATGCCTACCTGAAAAAGGCAAAAATAGATGGTCACGGGTTGTGGACGGTTTCCCGGGGTTTCGCAAGAAATCGTGAAGAGTATCTTACTTTCTTGGCTGGGGCAGATCAACCTCGTAGAGGAGATCTGGATGGCCGGGGCAAATTGACTTTATGTCAGGCCTTTTAGATTTGGATGGAATGCAGAAAAGAATACAAGCGGTGGTTGATCGTCAAGTTTCTTTTGGTGAATTGAAACCTGAAGCGGGTCATTTACTGAGAGATGTATTTTTACGCGGTGAAATACCTCGTGGAGAAATCCCGAATATCATCGGAATGCCCGAACGTTCGTCGCGCAGGGTCGTCAGTAGTTTATTGGAAAAAGACTATTTAGTTTCTGATTCGGAAAAGGGACCTGTAATGCTTGGTTTTCCCGCTTCGATGGTGGGGTATTATTTTCCTCGCCTTTATCCTGAGGGGGTTGCTTCATCTGTTCGCCGATAAACTGCGTGTATGCCGGTGGTATTGCCTCTTTCAACTCGGAGAATGTCAGCCAGTCGATACCATAAGCAAGAGACACAGCCAGTGAATGAGTGGAAATAATCCATGCATATAACGCTGAATATATGATTGCATTTTGACGCATTAAATGCGACAGTTTGTCTAACTACATATGCGTGGAGGCACAGAATGCAATTGAAAATCGATAGTCAGAGACAATCCAATATATGGGCAACAGTTGTTCCGGGAATGAATACGGCTGAAACGCCAGATTCAATGAAAATTATCAATTTAGTGAGAAGCGGCTTGCCGGGATCGACACTAGGTAAAGTTGCTGAAGCCTATCAGATACCAAAAGCAGATATGTATAATCTTCTGCACATATCCGCGAAAACTGGACAACGGATTGCGACAAAAAAACTGGATAAAGACAAGTCTGATCACCTAATCCAGATGGTGAAAGTGTTTTCTCGCACGAACTCTGTTTTTAAAGATAATGACAAGGCAATGAGCTGGCTCAAGTCGCCTTGCTATGCTCTTGGTGATCAAATCCCCGTACAGTTGCTCGACACAACAGAAGGCATGGAATTGGTCATGAATACTCTGGGACGCATCGAGTACGGGGTGTTTGCCTGATGCTGGTGTATCGTATTTCACCAAAGCAATATGCGCATGATTTGTCTGGAGAAGGTTCTCGTATATATGGCGGTCGCTGGAATCCAGCAGGAAGACCTGTAATTTACACCTCAGAATCAGCATCTTTGGCAATGCTGGAAACGGTAGCCTTTTATGCTGTTTCCGTTGCCCCACCTGACTTGGTCTTGGTTGTAATCGAAATTTCGGATAGTGTGACTATTGAAAAACCTGAAATGGCCATTTTTCCAACTGACTGGAATGCCAGACCACAGAAACCATCTACGAGCAATTTTGGCTTGCACTGGCTTGATGCTTCCAAAGCTTCATGTTTAAGAGTCCCGTCAGTAATCACGCCGGAAGGTTACGGATGGAATTATATTTTAAATCCTTTACACCCAGAACTGGCGGGCAAGATGAGGGTTGCAGAATCCATAAGGTGGGAAATTGATCCTCGTATAGCTGGCAAAATCTTATAAACCGGGCAGGTTGTGTTTCTGGAGAGAATAAAAGGAAAGAGGCTACTTTTTTGAGATAGGTTTTAAAAAGTAGCCTCTACCTGTATTTACATTTGAATACCGTTTAGTGGACCCTTT
>CAZWXO010000276.1:0-2807 GCA_964637885.1 uncultured bacterium | reverse complement strand
ATTGCTCCCTATAAAGCCCGCCCCACCTGTCACCATGATCGTCTTCATTTATTCGCCTCCATGGCTAAATGCATATCTTTGGCCAGCTGGTTTGCCAGGACCAGGCTTTCGAAAGTCCCCGCATCGGTCCACCATCCCTCCAGCTCTCCGTAAGTCAACTGTCCCGTCTTAATATAAGCGTTATTTACATCAGTAATCTCCATTTCGTTGCGACCCGATGGTTTGAGAGTCTTAATAATATCAAAAACTGATGAATCATAAAAATAAACACCTGTCACACAATACGCTGATTTTGGCTGGAGGGGTTTTTCCTCAATCGAGATTATTTTTCCATCAGCTAGCTCCGCTACGCCATACCGCTCCGGATCACTAACTTGTTTTATCAAAATTTTGGCGCCGCCATTTTGCTGATCAAAATCTTTGACATGCTTTGTTATACTTTCGGAAAAAATATTATCTCCCAAAATTACTGAGCACAAATCTCCTCCAACAAAGGATGCCGCCAGGCCCAAAGCTTCTGCAATACCCCCTGCCTGATCCTGAATCCGATAAGTAAAATGTAAATCCATTTCGAATCCGCTACCCAATAGATTTACGATAGCCCCAGCGTGCTCTTTTCCAGTAACAATCATAATCTCTGTGATGCCGGCTTCCTTTAATTTCCATATCGGATAGAAAATCATCGGGAATTTACCAACAGGTAATAAATTTTTGTTAGTAACAGCCGTAAGCGGGGCCAATCGCGTCCCCGTACCACCAGCCAAAACGATGCCCTTCATTGGCTCAACTCCTCCTGTAAAAAAATATGCAAGGCTTCCTGCCAAGATAAAAAAGAACTTAAGCTCAGGCTATCCAGCATTGCGGTACCAAGCACCGAGTATTTCGGTCGTTTGGCCGGTAGATTTAGGGCGCTGGTTTTTATAGGTACGAGATGCACATTGGCATTCATTGCTGTGACGATTTCTCGCGCTAAGTCGTACCAACTACAACATCCTTTGCAGACTGCGTGATAAATGCCATATTGCCCTGTCTGCATAAGCCTGCAGGCTGCTTTAGCTAGCTCCTTACAAGAAGTCGGAGTGCCGATTTGATCATCAACAATGCTCAGCGGTTCTCCATTTTTGATCTTACGGACAATCGTACGGACAAAATTATGTCCATCTCCGTATAACCAGGCGGTACGGACAATAAAATGCCTGGGATTAGTTGCTGCAACCAGATCCTCGCCTACCGATTTGCTGACACCATATGCGTTGATGGGATTTTTTACGTGCCACTCAGCGTAGGGAGCGGAACCCAGCCCGTCAAAAACATAATCTGTGGAAAAATGCATTATCGGAACTTCCGTCTCAAACGCTGCGACAGCAATGTTGCGAGCGCCATGCGCGTTAACCGTCAAAGCTTGGTTAAAATTTTCTTCGCATGCGTCAACTCCCGTATGAGCCGCACAGTTGACTATAATCGAAGGTTTCGTTTTATCAATTTGGTCCCGGCACTGATCAAAGGACGCGATATCGCATTCATTTTTATCAACTGATACAAAGCCGCAGTCACCTAAAGCGAGCTCGGTCTGGATCGCTCTACCTAATTGGCCATCCCCGCCAAAAATAAGAATCCTCATCGACTCACTCCTGCTACAAAAACCATTTTTCTATAGACATCCAAATAGCATTTCACCCGGTATCCGATCGACATCTGATTGCGAGCCCTCTTCTTTGCCTGAAGCGATGTTCGCCCCCAATCCTCAATAAGATTCTTCAAGTGCATCGCGGACGCATGGTATTCTGATTGGGAAAATTCGCTGACCAAGTACCCAACTTCACCATCAATCAAGTCGGCCACATCTCCAATCCCGCTGTTTGCTACAAGAGGCAGACCAGCGGCTAAATATTCCCCATACTTGATCGGGCTGGATGCTTTTTTAGAGAAGGCCTGAATAATAAAAGCGATCCCTAGATCCGCAGCACCCAGATAAACGGGCATTTCCTCTGGCCTAACCGAAGTAATCGTATACGCTTCGGCAGGCATGTTACCCAACTCTTTTTGCACAATATCTTTGCCATTATTGACCAGAAAAAGAAAATGCAAATCGGGCATAATTGTTTTTTTTGCTTCCCGAAACCAGTCAACCATCTCTGGCAAGCAGTACCACCCACCAACAGATCCAGCATAGACGACCACAATTTTCCCCCATATGCCCAACTTGTGCCGCAAATCGTCCACCTTCAATGAGTCCACAGCAAAGCGAGCGTCATCGACACAGCATGGAATAACTGTAATTTTGTCCTCAGCTATTCCTCGCTCCTGAATTAAGATACTTTTTGCCGCCTGGGTTAAGGTAATGATATGTGCGGATTTGTGCAATAATATTTTTTCAGCCCACTTGGTCAAGCGGTATTTAAGGGATTGCCGCTCCCAATATCAACAAATGTCGCCAACAGACTAGGGCGTGAATGATATTGCAAATGCATCCATTTAATGATCGGCAATTTTGAGGGTGTGGTGAGCTTGTCACTATTCTTTCTTTCGAAAGACAAATAATCAAACTCGTAGCCTTCAACCTGATGCAAGCCAATCATGTAAGGCACAACCTGAGATTTACTTAGGTGCCCGAACCCGTCATTATAATTAATATAAAGTATTTTGCGCAATACAGACCATGCTCCATTTCTCTAGTCAATGTAGGCTTCAAACCATAGCTCCAGCATGAGCAGATTCCACAACTGAAATCGATGGTTATGCCTTCCCGACAGGTGCTCCGACACCATATTTTCCACAGACCGGTGATCGTAAATACCCCTTTGTTT
>CAZWXO010000275.1:1018-2833 GCA_964637885.1 uncultured bacterium | reverse complement strand
TTTTTAAAGAAATTGGGGCAAAAAGTTCGTTTTTGCGTCCATAATTGTGAATTGTGAATTGTTAACGAAAAAAGCCATTAGGCTTTTTGCAGTGGCCTCGGACGGTCCCCGTGGCCCTTCCATGGCCTCCCCTCATTGCCCTTGCCAGCCGGCGGGGACGTAGCGAGCGACAATCTCTTCATAAGTGCCATCCTGGCGCATCAGGTGTAGCTGGGCATCGGTCTGGGCAATCAACTGACTCATGTCACGCTGTCTGGTAAAAGCAAAGTATGTTGGATGCTGAGAAAAAGGAAGGGGCAAAGCCTTAAAATCGTCGGCCATCCCCATTTGCTCGGCGGTGTACCAAAAAACATAGTCATTATTGAGGAGCAAGTCTATGTTGCGATTGCCAGAAGCCAGTTTATGTAGGGATTCTTCCACGTTACCACTAAAATCAACGTGAGTAAGTGTACCGTCCTCAAGGTATGGCTCTAGAGTGGCGTGCCCCAGATAGGTGCCGATGGTGTATTCTTTGAGATTTTCGACACGGCCGTCATATGTCAGCCCCGACTCACGGGGCACGAAAAAGACGTTGCTCTCCACAATCAGATATTCGTCGCCATAAGCGTACTCCCGCAGCCGCTCTTCTGTTTTGTACGCCCCAAAAAATCCATCCGCGATCCCGTCCGAAACCATGGCCTGGCAACGGGCCCAGGGAAAAAGCTCGATTTTGACTGTGTAACCCAGGCGCTCAAACACCTCGACCACCATGTCGTAGCTGATGCCTCGGAGCTGGCCGTCCTGTATAAAGGACACTGGGGGATAGCTGTCATCCCCCACTATGTAAAAATCATACTCCTGTGCCACCGCGACTTCTCGATCCTGAACTCCCGATTCTTCCTCGGCTCCATCATTCCCGCAGGCGGCTAGCCATAGGGCCAAACCCAGGGCGAGGCAAGCGACAAACGCGGCCTTGCTATGCCATTTAGTTAACACTGTCAACACCACCTCTTCTTTGTCGAACAGTTTACCGAATAATCGCCTCAAACCCGGCGGAAATTTACTAATAGAGAGGGGGCCGCGGAGAAGGTCCTGACAGCCCGCCTCAAATCTCCCGCCCCAACCAGACAAATGGGACGCCGGGCCAGTCCTCTTGGTCCTTTCTCTTGGTCCTTTTTTCATTGTAAGAATTCTACGTACGCACTATAAGAAATTTAGCTAAGAATATCCCGCAACTTTTCCAGCTCGTCATTGCTTAGGGTTATGCCCTTCCCCATCTTTTGATGCTCGGGGTCCCATTCCCGCAAATCGTATTATGGCTCGCGGTCATTCCAGCTAACCAAATTCAATTCCTTGCTCCACCCCTTGGCAGATGTGGAAAGCACACCTAAAGTTTTGATGATTTCAAATTTAATTTCGGACATCGCATTACCTCCCAGTTTATTAAATAAAGGATGTGTCGCTCGACAGTAACATTGCTACACAAAGAAGGTCTGTTTAGAGTGGGCCAACGGTTGACCGTTGGCACAGTCCCCCATGGCCCACATGTTTGATTGCGTTCAATTAGCGTTCGTTTCACGTTCAATTGACTATACCAAGCCGCGCCTTTTCTTTCAAAATATTTTTAGCCAACTTTAAATTTCCTCTCTTAATTCACTGATGAATTTCCCCGCTTCTGTTTTCCATGTTGTCCAACCATTGACTGTCTTTCTACTACTGCCTGCCTTTTGTATCACAAAAAGAGCAGCATAGCTAGGAGAGGCAAACACCTCTCCATCAATATCAAACGATCCATCGTCTTTAAGCACGGCTTCGATTTTTATTTGCTTCCCGCTT
>CAZWXO010000275.1:0-1008 GCA_964637885.1 uncultured bacterium | reverse complement strand
TTAGAAACAAATACTTTTCCGGTGCAATATTGAAAATTGACGGAAAAGAATTTTCTCAAAAATTTATCGAGGCAATGAAAAAAAACAAGCGTGTTGATATTCATACACGCTTGTTAAAACTTGACCAACTTCTAGCTTTCCAGCACCAATCAAATCTTTTACTGTTATATCAATTCTTCTAATTTTTTTAATCTCGGTTTCTGTTTTTATTTCAGTAGTCTCTTGTTCGTTTTCAGTTGTATCAAACTCCGGCTTATATTCTTCAGGAAATTCATAAGCAATAATGTTCTTATCATTAAAATCCATGTACTTTGTTATGATCCAAAGTTTAACGGGGTTTTTCAGAGTCGAAGCCCAACTTCGCAAATCGTTCGTTATCCCATCAATTGGAATCCCAACAATAGGCGGCGTGGCTAAAATCTCCGAGATATGCTTCCTAAAATCGATATCCTTATACCCTAACTCCACAATCTTTTCTCGTGCATTTGGTTCATTTTGGATTTTAGCAATTATGATATCTTCTATTTTCTTTTTTGTAGCTTGCTCCGACGAGGCTAAAATTTGTTTTGTAACCTGCGGAGATATATGCGTCCATACACTATGGCTGATTAACTCAGCTTCGACTATGTACCATTTTTTTAAATCAAAATCGATGGCAAAGGCATCAGGAATCGTACCGACACCATCAGCAGTTTTGATCAATGCCTTTTCCAATAGCACTGAGTTTGGCCCAAACAGATACTCATAGTTATTAATAACGACCCTTTCAATTTCTGCTTCATTTACAAAAGAACTTTTTATGTATTTTTTGTCGTCAATGATTATCAATATTTTCCTCCTAGAATGACATATTGTAATTATTCATAGACATTTGCACTAATATTTATAGGGCCACCGCACGGGCCTTAGGGACAGTCCCCATGGCCCACCAGAGCTGTGGCGGCTTCCGTAAATGCTTGCGCCGAAATTAAGCCCTTCTTGCCCACGTTATCAACTATCCTTTGTAAC
>CAZWXO010000274.1:408-2859 GCA_964637885.1 uncultured bacterium | reverse complement strand
GTGTAAAATTGTCGAGGATAGTTTTAACTACAACTGGTTTATCCACTTTGGAAGTTTTCGCTTTTTCCGCTTTTGTAAGGTTCATATAGTCCTCGAAAGCTTTAAAAGAAGATTCGAGATCGTGGGCAACTGTGCGATCCATGTCCCTGAATACCTTGAAACACATATCGATCGGATGGCTTTTGGCCGCTCCAGAATTACCTACCAATGCAACATAAAAGGCAGGGAATTCAATCCACTCGTTTTTAACACGGATCTTAGCGCTTTTACCAATGGCTGTAGCGACAGCAGTTATAATAGCAGTGCCGGTATAATCAACCGGGTAATTAAGCGCTTTGTTAGTTTCGATGATCAGTTCCTGAAAAGGAGAAGGGAACACCTGGGAAGGAAATGGGTTGCTGCAAGCTAAAATTTCAGAAGGTATTGAGGCAATTTTCTGAAGATCATCAACAGTGATGTCAGCTTCATCGTCAAATATAGGATTGAGTTCCGTCATAAAATGCCCCTTTCTGAGAGGGCCCATTTAGCGATAGCATGGGAAAATCCCTTCATCCTTATTATAAAATACATGAGGTAGTGGAACGGCACCCGCTTCTCTTGTGGCATTTTTTCGATCTGAAGACAATATGTCATGGAATCAGGTATAGTAAAAGGCCTGCAAGACCAATATAGCTTATATAACCTGTATTTGAGTTTTGAAAGTTCGATTGTTCCATTAGCTGTTTGGAGGAAGTAGTATGTATGATAAGATATTTCGGAGGTTACTTTTTGTTTTTTCATGGTTATTGATTTGAGGATGTAAAATATTGGAGAGTGAGACTAGCACCGTAAAAAAAAGAGCCTCGAAATATCAAGACTCTTTTTTGGGTGGCCGATGGGACTCGAACCCACGACATTCAGAACCACAAACTGACGCTCTAACCAACTGAACTACGGCCACCATGTTAAATTCGTTTGCAAAAGTAACGACTTTTTTTTAATTGTGCAAATAATATTTGAAAAAAGTCGAAAGTCTGTAAAGTCCATAAAGTTGAAAGTTTGTAATGTAGAACAAGTAGATGTGGTAGACCAAGTGGACTAGGAGCTATGTCTTCAAGTATCTTTGATTCTGCTCTAATGAAAGTTTTTCTAAGACATCATGCGTCATAACTGGCTTCAGTTCGGCAGGCTCGTTTCGACTAGCGCTTACTTCGACATCGCTCAGTAAATCCCAACTCATCGCACTGCATCGCGTCGAACTTCGGTTCTTACTTCTTACTTCATACTTCTTACTTCTTACTTCTTACTTCTTAATTCTTACTTCTTACTTCATACTTCTTACTTCTTACTTCTTACTTCATACTTCTTAATTCTTACTTCATGTTTCCTCCTAAATTCTTTCTTCTCTTTAGCCTCGTTTTGCGCACTTTCGAAATTTTCGACTTCAAGGACTTTCGATTTTGTAGACTTTAAGGACTTTCGACTTTACAGACTTTCGACTTTAAGGACTTTTGACTTTACAGACTTTTTTCCTATTTTTGCAGATATTATCATAAGTTATGTGTGGAATTAGCGGTTTATTGGTCAGAGATTCGAGTGAGGCAATTGCTCCGGTATTGCATCGGATGAATAACCGTATCAGACACCGCGGTCCCGATGATGAGGGATATGTTCTCTTTGGTGGAAATGAAAGTGTGATTGCGTATGGTGATGATACTCCTGATATTACGAAGCAATCAACGCGCAATTATGCGCCAAAAAAACATGTCAATGAGCTAGATGAAGAAGCTTTTGAACTGGGATTTGGCCATCGGCGATTATCCATTATTGACTTGAGTGATGGCGGCCATCAACCCATGTGTGCTGGTGTTGACGATGAGGTTTGGATTACCTGCAATGGCGAAATTTATAACTATATCGAACTTCGTGAAGAACTTCAGTCGCTCGGTTATCTGTTTAAAAGCAATTCTGATATCGAGGTGTTGCTGAATGCTTATTTGTGTTGGGGTGTCAACTGTTTGGATCGTTTCAATGGCATGTGGTCTTTTGTGATTTTTGACAAACGAAAGAATCTATTGTTTGGCGCCCGCGACCGATTTGGGGTGAAACCGCTTTATTATACCTTGAACAAGTATCACTTTGCATTTGCTTCTGAGCATAAATCTATATTGGAAGTACCTTCTTATATGCCAGAAGTGAACACCAATGCCATTTTCCCTCACCTTCTATATGGAAATGTGGAGATGGAACCCGAGAGTTTTTTTAAGAATATTTTTGAACTCATGCCATCGCACTATTTTATTTATGATATTTCAAAATTTGATTTTTCGATAAAACGATATTATTCTTTACCAATTTCTGATGCGAATCCGACATTTAATCAGTCAGATTTTGATCAGGCAAAAGAGAAGACGAAGTTGTTGATAGAAAAAGCAATAAAACTTCGTCTCAGAAGTGATGTGCCGATTGGTT
>CAZWXO010000274.1:0-398 GCA_964637885.1 uncultured bacterium | reverse complement strand
ATAGTAGTACTATTGTATCGATGTCAGCCATGCTTAATAAAAAAGAGGCTGTTATTCAATTGAAAGATGGTATAAATACATTTACAGCAGGAAATAATTCAAGTTGCGATGAGTCCAATTGGGCAAAAATGGTTGCAGACAATGCTCATGTTCAGTGGGTAAATACCAATGTGGATTCTAATTCATTGCTTCAAGAGCTTGAAGAGATGATTTATCACCAGGATTGTCCTCTGTTTAGTACAAGTACGTATGCTCAAAATCGGGTGATGCGCTCGGCTCATGAACATGGGATTACAATTTTGCTAGATGGTCAGGGTGGAGATGAAATCTTTGCAGGTTATCCGCCATTTTATACCGGATATTTAAACCAATTGTTGGGTAATTTTCAACTAACCGAA
>CAZWXO010000273.1:0-2916 GCA_964637885.1 uncultured bacterium | reverse complement strand
GCGGAAACGCCATAGCGAAAAAACGGCCTTTTTAGACGAGATTATGCCCGAGGTCGAGGACGAGGTCAAGGCGCAGATCAGGAGCATGCAGCATTTGGATAGCCTGGAGGAGCCTAACTTTACCGATGCCGATTATATTCTGGCGGCCTACGCCGCCTCTTTGAAGGTATTAACCTCCTACAAAAATATCGAGGATATTGACGTGGCCTACGAGCTTTCTGCTGCCCGCAAAGGTGGCGAGCTTTCCCCTGTCGCCCAGGTGATTGAAAGCGCCAAAAAAATCGCTTACGACCAATTGATTCCCTTGGAATTCGACCCGTATATCTGGAAGGCGCTGACGGCGGAGGAACGCCTGTATATCAAGGGGTTAGGCCTGGAGAAAAGTAACATCTATCAGCTTTCCGCTTACCAGGAAATGGCGCGGGGCTTCGGTGTTAGCGAGTACAAAGATCTGATGGAAAGCGTCAAGGCCAATCAGGCCCGCTTCAAAACCCCGGCCGAATGGGGCAACCGCGGTGTCGGGGGGGATGGCTTTGGCGGGACGATTCTGCGCCATGTCCTCATGGCTCTCTATCTGACCGGGAAGGACGAAAACAATGTCGCCTCCGGCAAGAACTGGCTGAAAAACGAGGTCGCCACTTACGACGGCAACGGCCGCAAGATAATCCGCGAGTTTCTCAGCTATATCACCACCTTCGCCCCCATCGGCAACATGGCGCACTGGGAAAAAGCCGCGGAGCTGGCCACAATTTTAAAAGAGTTGGTAGCTAATGACGGAGTTTAAAAGGTAACGGGAAAGTTATATTTAAATTTGTTTAAATGCAATTGCAAAGGGGGTGAGTTAAGCGTGAGTAATATTGAGCGTCAAATCCTTTAAAATACTGAAAGCAAAACACTTGAGTTTAAACGGGACTTTTCTTCGCCAAAACCATTAATCAAAACACTGGTGGCGTTTTCAAACACCGCAGGGGGAAAATTAATAATCGGTGTTACTGATGATAAAGCGGTTGTCGGGGTGGAGAACCCTCTCGATGCAGAAGAACGGTTATGTAATATTATTGCAGACTCGATTGCTCCAAGGCTTATTCCCAATATTGAGCTGGTAACGATCGAGAATAAAACAGTCTTGATAATCGAGGTGTTTCCAAGTAGCAGCCGTCCCCACTATGTAAAAAGTGAAGGCCCTGAGCATGGTGTTTATGTGAGGCTTGGCTCGACCAACCGCCAGGCGGATAGCCAGCTTATTGCTGAGCTTCGCCGCTCGACAGAAGGTGTAATGTTTGATGAGCTTCCCCAGCCGGAGCTTTCAAAGGAAGACATTGATATTGAAGGTATAAAAAAATGTTTTGATGAGAAACAGCAATTTAATGAAAAAACATTTTTATCAATGAAGCTTCTCACAAAATACCAAAACCGTTTAGTTCCAACAAATGGTGCTGTTCTTCTTTTTGGTAAGGACCGTCTTGCCCATTTCCCCGATGCCTGGATACAATGCGGACGATTTGATGGCATTGACAAGACTAAAATTTATGACCATACCGAAATCAATGAACCTCTTCCGCTTGCTTTGGAATCAATTATGGTATTTCTTAAAAAACATGCCTTCCGTTCAGCTGATTTGTCAAAGGGTTTGCGCCGAAAAGATGTCTGGAGTATTCCTATAAGTATATTACGTGAAGTGCTAATCAACGCCGTTGTGCACTGCGATTATTCACAACGGGGCGCGCCGATCAGAGTTTCTTATTTCGATGACCGAATAGAAGTTGAAAACCCTGGGATTTTGCTTCCCGGGATGACAATTGAGGATATGATTGATGGTGTCTCAAAAATACGAAACCCTGTTATAGCAAGGGTGTTTAAGGAACTTGGCCTTATTGAACAATGGGGAAGTGGTGTAAGACGGGTCTTTAACGAAGCTAAAGAGCTGGGGCTTCAGCCATTAATTATTAGTGAAGTCGGGATGCGCGTTCGTTTTATCATCCCGCTGCAAGCGTCAACCACTGTGAATAGACATGTTAGTAGGGAAGATAGCCGGAGTGCTGGGGGGGCCCAGTCAGAGGCCCAGTCAGAGGCCCAGTCAGAGGCCATTCTCTTTGCCCTGCAAAATAATTCCATGTCATCATCAGAAATTGCTACTGTACTTGGGATTCAGTCAAAATCTGGTTCTTTAAAGCGTTCTCTAAAGGAACTTTTGCTGTGCAAACAGATTGAATACACTATTCCTGAAAAACCCAGCAGCAGGTTGCAGAAATATCGCCTTACAGCAAAAGGTAAAAAAGAATAGGCTCTGGAGATATTGGCGGGTAACTACCCTGATGCTAAAGATTTTTCTGCGCAGAACATCTGGCGGATGAATCAGTTTTTATGGCATATCAAGGTGATAAAAACTCTCGGCACTGGTGAGCGAATTGCGTTGGTCAAGTAACTGTAAGTCACGGGGGCGTATAATTTGACATGGTTTTCAACCTGACCTTTAAGTAGGATGCCGCGGTTTATCAGGAGTATGTGAATATTTAAAAATAAAGAGTTCCAAAAGCTGAGGGCTATTTTTAGGATAAATATGTTAAGCAGATAATTTAATGCAGAGTAATTGCAACTAAAAAACAGTTGCAATTACTTATTTATGGGGCATATAATATGAGCAGAATAGAAAAGTTACTAACGCGTTTACAACAGCGACCAAAAGATTTCACCTATGATGAATTAGCAAGTTTACTTGGTAGCCTTGAATGTGAAATTGATAAAGCAGGGAAAACAGCAGGTTCTCGTGTTGCATTTATTCATTGCGTGACAAAAACGATTTTACGTTTGCATCGGCCGCACCCGGGTAACGAATGAAAGCTTATCAGATCGATTTAGTTTTGGCTTTTCTTAAAAATATTGGGGTGATATAGATGAAGAATATGATGGAACAAA
>CAZWXO010000272.1:0-2923 GCA_964637885.1 uncultured bacterium | reverse complement strand
TAGCTACAAAGTGGTGGCCGGCGTCTCTAGGGAGAAAATGGAAGCGGATGCTGTGGTGGAGCGGCTCAAGGGGCTGGGGCTTTTGCCATGGCTGGAAGAAGGGAGTTAACCCAAGGCAGGCTTTATGGTATAGTTGATTTTGCCAAGGGTAAAAGATTTTTTATATTGCCTCTAACGGAACTTTACAGTTTGCAACTCGATAAAATGGTATCAAATGATGCCAAAAATGTTGACTATTGATACTGGGAGTGATATGATGGCCACAACAGGAAACGGAAATAAGCGGCGCATTGCACCAAGTGATGAAGTGGCGACATATCTAGACAGACTTCGCTATGCGATTAATGAAGGTAAGGCAAAAATACAGTTTCAATTCGAACGTCGCGTTGATGACAGTCGAGACAAGGTTTACACCAATAAGCATACAATATTGAATTTCTTCCCTGACGAAGATGTGCTTGATGCCTTAAGACGGGAAATTTTATGTCTTCGGGTTGATGAATATCTCGAGACTGTTAAAGACTTACGGTTCCCCAAGCGCTCCGAAATGTGGGTTTTTGGAAAGTATTATAACCAACAAGGGGTTTACATTAAAATACGGGTTGAGTTAGCTAGCACTCTAGCTTACGGTGAAAATTTTGTGTTTGTGATGTCATTTCATTTTGCGGAGATACCTATGCAAAAAGATCAGTTTCCTTATGCCTAGGGGAGGGAGAATCCGATGAAGCAGCTTAAATCAGAGCATCTTTTTTGCCAGAGCTGTATGGAAGAACACGAGGTGCAGTTGGTGGAAGTGCAGGAAAAAGAAGTATATAAAGGGGTGGAGGTAAGCTTTCCTTCTCACTATTTCTATTGTCCGGAAACCGAGGAGATGACAGAAACCGAAGAATTGCTGCAAAGCAACACCTTGGCAATAAAGGATGCCTACCGTCGCGTTGTTGGATTGCTTACCTCCCAAGAGATTCGAGAGATTCGGGAACGGTTTGGTATAAGCCAGAAGGATTTTGCCGAAATTCTTGAATGGGGCAGGGCAACGATTACAAGGTATGAAACGCATCAGGTTCAAGACCGAGCACACGACGACATTCTCCTCAAGTTATCTGAAGACCCGGAATGGTTTTTACAATTACTAGAAAAGGCAAAAGAACGATTATCACCAAAGGCTTACAATAAATATCGCCTTGCTATCCAAGAAGTTTTTAGCCACGCGCAGGATTTATACATAATCAAGGCAATTCGTACTCAGTATGTATCGATAGATATTGCAGAATATTGCGGTAATCAGGGCTTGGATTTTATAAAAATTGTGCAAGCGATCAATTATTTCGCAGCTCAATGCGACAATTTGTATAAAGTTAAGCTGATGAAGCTACTATGGTATGCTGATATGCTTTGCTACAAGCGAACCGGACGCTCTCTTACCGGACAAGCATACTCTGCTTTTCCCATGGGAGCGTTGCCTTTGTGTCATGACCAGATTATTTGTTTGGATGGAGTAGTTTATACTGAAGTAGATTTTGGTGAAGGGACAGGTTTGAAATTTTCTGCGAATTCAAATACCGATTTTTCCGCTTTAAGCTTGGATGAGCAAGCTGTGCTGAACACGGTGGTTGAAAAGCTTGGTTTTATGAAGACGGAAGCGATTATTGACTATATGCATGAAGAAGATGCTTACAAAAACACTTCGGAGCGCCAGCTTATTTCCTATAGATATGCCAAAAACCTTAGCCTTGAATAGTTGATATTTTGACTGATTTTTTTTCTTAGCACCCACCCGGGTGTTTTTTTTATTGCCCAGAAGGGAGAATACATGTAGATATCATGGAGATCTCGCATCCTGGTATTGGTGGTGGAGCGGGTACCTAGTCCTACCATAGCAGCTACCAACATACCGCCTTTTAGAATAAAGTTGTCCCGATAAGGACTCATGGTGAGGCGTTCAAGAAATCGCTCCATCATATAGGTTCGCATTAAAACCAAGGGTTCTCCGTTGTGCTTTTTCGCCATATTTCTTATTTTGTCTTTCAATTGCGTGGAGTTTTTGATAATCATAGCAGTACCTCTAGATACTTTCGCAGGATTTTTTCTACATGCAAAGTGGCAGCATATTGCATAAGCCTATGGAGGTCTTTATCCTTCCGTTTCGTATAGTTCTTGAGGGCATCCTGGAAGGTTTGGACTTCTACTTTGCTGCGGGACCGCAGAATATCACAAACGGTTCGCTCCATATTGTAGACCTTGACAGGATTACCAAAGGGGTTGGTCAATTCCATTAGGCCCAACTGATGCAAGTCGTTTTTGATAGTATACGCCTTGATGGCAAGCTCTCTAAGTTTAGTTGTGTTGTAGCCGGATGGGACGGTAACCGTCAGTTCTAGAGGCTCCTGATCGGTGAGATTGTGAAGGTAAAGAGCAGTTTCGTGGGAAAAAATAGCCTTGCCAAAACGCAGCTGCAGCAAATACATGGAATCAGCCCAGGCATCCTTGGCCACATATACTCCGTGGGAGACTCGCTCAAGGCTATTTTTTTTCGCATACTCAGCAAAATAAGGTTTAGAAATGCCGGCAGCAACAATGTCGCTGGTGCAGATGATACCTTTCTTTTTTTCAATTAGTTCATCAATTAGATTAATCGTGCTCATTCCGTCACCTTACTTTCATGCGTTCATCATATCTCAAATAAGCATTAAAGTAAACAGCAAAAAAGGGATGAGTATACTTCCTAAATGGCAGGAATAG
The DNA here is from genome assembly GCA_964637885.1 of uncultured bacterium. Taxonomy (GTDB): domain Bacteria; phylum Bacillota; class CAZWXO01; order CAZWXO01; family CAZWXO01; genus CAZWXO01. The sequence goes on along the minus strand of CAZWXO010000272.1, from coordinate 184 downwards.
AGGGGTAAAACCTTTGCTATCACTAGATTTAGAGAGCTAATATGACCATGAACATTCCGGGAGCTGCAGAATTTAAAGGTAGAAACTTTGCTTGAAAAAGAAAATATTCCCACCGTCGGCGGGGAAGGCGAGCTGATGCTGACAATCCTCAGCTCCCTGGCGGAAGAAGAATCCAGGACATTAT
>CAZWXO010000271.1:0-2924 GCA_964637885.1 uncultured bacterium | reverse complement strand
TCACGACCTGAAATTGCTCTTCAATCAAACACGACTTAATCAAATCAAGTATTTCCGGTTCATCATCGACAATCAGAATTTTCTCCCTCGCCAAAACGGCACCTCCTCACCCCTAGACTGCTTTAGTTACTAACGCTTGTTCGGATCATAAATTGGGACAGTAAAAATAAAGGTACTGCCTTCACCAAGGGTACTGCGGGCAGCGACCTTGCCCCCATGAAACTCGATAATCTCTTTGGAGATCGCCAGGCCAAGGCCGCTACCTTCCAGCTTGACATCATTCGTCGCGCTGCGATAAAAACGGTCGAAGACCTTGTGGATATCGGCCTCCGAAATCCCCGGCCCCGTATCCGAAATCGAAACCTCCAGGTAAGCTTGCGCCTCTTGCACCAAATGTGCTCCGATTACTATTCTTCCCAATTCGGCAGTATATTTGAGGGCATTAAAGATGATGTTCGAGCACACCTGATCGATGCGCTCCATATCCATAATCAAGTACGAATCTAAAAAAGAATCCGTTTCGTCCGACACTATCTCCAGCTTTCTATTTTTCTGCACCACATCGATCTGATATTTTTTCAAGATCTCCTCGATGAATTCTCTCACCGTGATTTGCGAAAAATTAAAAGATATTTGACCCGATTCCAGCTGTGTCAGTTGAAACAAATCCTGGATCAAACGCTGGAGATGCAAAGCCTTCTTGTAGATCAGCTCCATATACCGCTCGCGATTATGCGCCATGGCCGGGTTCTCCCTTAAGGTGGCGATATAGCCGACGATGGAGGTAATCGGCGTGCGTAGCTCATGAGAGATATTTGTCAGCAAGGTCTGTTTCGACTTTTCCGTGTTAATCAAACTCTCTTCAATGCACTTTCGATCAGTGATGTCTCGTAGAATCCCTTCAACCCGTGACATCCGATTCTCACTATCTTTAATGAAGGTTGTCTTTTGTTCCGTCCAAACATAGTGACCAGATCGATGCTTCAGCCGGAGAGTCACCGGCTCGGAAAGGGAGGAAGCCGGATCAAACAATGCTTCTAGAAAAACGAGGTCTTCCGGATGAACAATCCCTGTAAACATATTCGGGTTATGTAAAAAATCTTCCTGGAGATACCCGGTAATATTTTTACATGAAGGGCTGACATACTCGTAACGCAAGTTTGGGCTCAACTGATACACGTAAATCATGTCCTGGGCATTCTCGGCTAAAATCCGAAAAAGTTTCTCGCTTTTAGTAAGTTCATCGCGAATTTTCTGCAGATAGATTAACATGATGCAGAAGTTCAACATATTAGCCAAAATGATTTCGGCGGCATACCCGATGGAAGAGTTGCTTAGGGCCGGGTATAGATACGGATAGTATGCCTTATAGACTCCCCAGACGGCAAAGACCGTCATAACGATGAGCTTGGCTCCAATATTCTTGGCCCAGTACTGCTGCAGCATCACCCCGGTAACAATCGCAATAAAGCTGAAAAAAACCGATGAAAGCAAGGTGATAATCAAATAGGACAGCTCATAATAGACCGCCATCCCGATCCAGAGAATATTGACAATACTGAACTGAATCCAGAAAACGGGGAATTTTCTCCCTAGCAGGCTGTAGGCTCCTGCCAGTAAAAAAAGACTGCTGATCAAATCACAGATCTGCTTGCCTCCGACTAAAAGCCAGGAAGCAGGCTGAGAAATCAGAAACGCGTTAAAGCCTAAGCTAAATGCATACATAATCCAACTCATCGCCCAAAAATTAATATATCTCTCTCGGTTTTTCGCAAAAATATAGAAATAAAAGAGAGAGATGACGAAGACAAACAGGATTAAAATAAAAAGCAAAAAATAGCGCTGCGACAGTGGAAACATCAGCTAATCTCCTCTTGGGCAACATCCGTCGATTAGATTTAGGCGCAGCACTATTTTAGCAGAAAAACGCCGATAAAAACCCACTTTAAGCAAGAAAAACTTCAATTTTCGATTTGAAAAGATGCACAGACACTGCCGAGTCCCTTGTCTTCCCTAGGTAAAAATAATTTTACCTCGTTTTATCTAAATAGAAGGTTAATTTAAGCTAACTTTAATATTGATTTGGTACTTTATTCTTTGAAAGTAATTGTTGCTTTCAAAGAATAAATGGTATAGAAGGAGGGACTTTTATGACGCTAAAGAGAAGCATTGCAATGGTCATGGTTTTAGCACTCAGTTTAACGATCCTGGCCGGTTGCGGCGGCGGCGATACCGACGGTGGTGAGGAATCCACAAGTCCGATCGTCTTGAGACTTGCCTCAGACGCACCCCTGGAGCACATCGCGACCCAACTCAACAACGAGCTTGCCGAAATGGTCCTCGAAAGAACAGAGGGCAGAGTTGAAATCCAATACTTCCCCGCCAGCCAATTAGGTGGCTACGAAACCGTCTATGAAGAAATTGTCCGCGGCACAATCGATGCCGGGCAGATCACCATTCCCGATGCCTTGGATGCACGCCTTGGTGCCGCTTATGTACCCTACTATGCTAAAAATTTCGAAGAAGCTAAAATCCTTTACGCCCCAGATTCCTACTTAAGTCAGGAAATGGGCAAATTAACCGAAGCCAACGGCGTCCTCTATCTAGGAACTGTCCTTGAGGGCTTCATCGGTCACGCCTTCGTCAAAGAACCAGCCGACATGTTCACGCCCGGCACAGCTAAAAATGTTAAGACCCGTAGCCCTGCGATGATTACCTTCCGCATTGCTCAGGAAGACATGGGCTTCAACCCGATTACCGTCCCATATGCCGAAGTTCCGACTGCGATTCAAACCAAGGTTGTCGACGGCTGGGTCGGCGGAACCCCCAACATTAACTATGCCTGGGTCGGGCAGGTCATCAAATTCATGTATGTCAACTACATCCATGCCGAAGCGACCAGCTACGTTCTCAGCGAAAAAACC
>CAZWXO010000270.1:0-2933 GCA_964637885.1 uncultured bacterium | reverse complement strand
GATGCGGAAGATAGCCGGAGAACTGGGCATAAGTAAAAGCTCAGTCCAAAATATATTAAGCGGAAAATAGAGAGTACTGCCGGCATGGACAGAAGAACCGTCCCCTAGTCCACGCTTGCGCTAATTGTGCAATGCGTGCAATACTGAGTGTTTTGTTATATACTGAAAGCTAAGGAGGCGATAGCTATGCAAAGTATATCTTCCCCGCAAAATTCAAGTGATGTACGTTCGAATTTTGGGAATTTTGTTGATAGTGTAGTCAGAAATAAGCCCCAATGGTTTAAAAGAAATCGTGATAATATTGTCACAATGTCATCCGAGCAATTAGCTGGTATTCTTGAAGGACTTGATTTTAACCTTGTCTATGAAGAGGATGAAGATGGGCGCTTTGTTGGCGCAATTAAGCAAATTGATGATGTTCTTGCAGACGGATCTACTTTATCGGAAATGAAAGCTGAACTTGCACGGCAGCTTCTTGAGTATGCTATTGATTACGAGAACAATTTTAATCGTTATCTTTCTTCGCCGAACCGTCGACAACATGCTGGATACGTAACAAGAATATTACTTGCTGGAACTGTTGGCGAAGTGGAAAATTTGATCAATGGCTAGTTGGCGAGATTTGGAATTATTTTTAAAGCGTACTGGATGGGTACTGCTACGGGAAAATGGAAAAGACAAAAGATTTGAAAAGACCCTTGCTAGCGGAGAAATTTTAATCTGCTCAGTTTCCAAGGGAACTGGAGAAATTGGGAAAGGCCTGTTTGCGAGAATACTAAAGCATCAAATAAGGTGCGATAAGAATTTCTTTGAGCAGAATAAGTAGTCCACGAAAACCTTTTTGCTATTGTCTAGCCGAATGGTTTGAGTTTCCCCTCTTCATGGATTAATCGTCTACTTTCAATTCGAGGGTGGTTTTGTAATATAAGTGCAACACTGCACTGTTAATCGCAGACTTTCTCAGAAAGAAGCCTTGACAAAAAAATACTTCGGATGTAGAATAAAAATAGTTCGACGGAGGAAGTAAATTGGAACTAGATATTAATCATTTGGAAGACACCTTATTGGACTATATCGATCAAGTCAAAGTCATCATTGCTCAGGAGACCTGGGAAAACATTCTCCTGAACTGCACGAAGAACGAGATGTTTGTCTTGATGTTGCTGTACCGCAAATCCGATGTCAACATGACTCAGATTTCGGAGTACTTAAACGCGCCCCTCAACACAATCACGGGGATTGTGGGAAGAATGGAAAAAAAGGACATGGTTCGGCGCCAGCGCAGCGATGCGGACAAGCGGGTGGTGACGATTGTTTTAACGGAGTTTGGTCGCAAGCAAATCGCTGATATTATGGCTATATTTTTAAATTATGGGCAAGCGGTGATTGCCTCACTGAGCGCCGAAGAGCTGACGGTGATGCAAAATGTGCTAGGTAAAATTGTGAAGCTGCTAAAAGATAATCCCGTCAATAAGCCGGTAGCCGAGACAAAAATTAGAAAAATTCATATCGAGTAGTCGTTTTTCGTGCCGCCGGGAGGCGGTTAAGTTTTAAGAATATATTTCGGCAGAAGAACTATTCGAAGAGTGAATAACAGCCCAATTTGATGAAGAGGTGACTAGAATGGGTAGAATTATCGTTTTTACGGGAAAAGGCGGGGTGGGCAAAACCAGCATCGCGGCGGCCCACGCCCTTGATTCGGCCAAGGGCGGCGCGAGGACGCTGATTGTGAGTACGGACATGGCCCACAATCTGGGGGATGTCTTTGCGATGCCTCTGGGGAAAAACATTTGTGCCGTGACGGACAATCTCGATGCTCTGGAAATTGACCCCAACTATGCGATGGAAAACGATTTTCAGGATATGTCCCGCGCAGTGATCAAGCTAATGCAAAGCTCAGGTATGCCAGTGGAGGCCCTGGAAACAATTAATCTTTTCCCCGGGATGGATGAGCTTTTTTCACTGCTCAAAATTATAGACCTCTATGAAGGGGGAGCTTACGAGCGGATTATCGTGGACTGTGCCCCTACCGGAGAAACCTTGACGCTTTTAAAGTTTCCGGAATTGTTGACCTGGTATATGGAAAAGTTCTTTCCTCTGGGGAAAGTCGCAGCGCGGGTGTTATCGCCTATTTCCAAAGCGGTGTTCAAGATTGAATTGCCGGACAAGGCGGCCATGACGGATATTGAGAAGCTATTTATCAAGTTGATCAAGCTACAGGAGCTGCTGAAAGACAAAGCTGTCACCTCAATCCGCCTGGTTGCCATGGCCGAAAAAATGGTGGTGGAAGAAACGAAGCGCAATTATATGTACATGAATCTGTACAACTTCCAGGTGGATGGCCTTTTTATTAACCGCATTTTACCCAGGGATATCGATAATGTTTTTTTTAACGAGTGGATCGGTATCCAAAATCAGTATATCGAGGAGCTTGAGCGTATTTTTGCCAATGTCCCGACGCATCATGTGCCATGGTTTGACACGGAGTTGACTGGGATCGAGGGGATCGAAAGGATTATCGGCGCCACTTTAAAAGGGTGGGACGTCTTTGCAACCGTTGATATTCAGCGGAGCGAAGTCTACGAAAAGACAGATCAAGGCTATGTGCTTAAATTGTTTTTGCCGGCCATTGCCTCCAGGGATTTGGAGATGCACGAATCGACCAGCGACATTATTATTAAAATTGGCAACTTTAAGCGCAATATTCCCAAGCCTAATGCCCTGAGGAATTATCGTATCGCAGGGGCAAAGTTCGTGGATCAGACGCTAGTGATTGCTTTGACGGAGCAATGAGAGGAGTAAAATGATGAAAAACACAGAGACAGAAGTGGTTGCTAAGCTGGTGGAGATCGTCAGGCTTAAAAAGGAAATAATGCACTTGATCCTGCCGGAGAAAACGATGCAGCACCTCGAGGTCATCAGCAATGAATTAA
>CAZWXO010000269.1:0-2938 GCA_964637885.1 uncultured bacterium | reverse complement strand
ATGGGCCATCGTATTTCAAGCGCTTGGCAAGCTAGATAATATGCACGCAGTGATTTATGCCCGCTACTCATCCAGCAGCCAAAAAGATGCATCCATCGAGCAGCAGATTCGCGACATTCGTGAGTTTGCTGAGCGAAACGACATCCAAATAGTCAACGAATATTGCGATCACAAGCTATCAGGGCGAACCGACAACCGCCCTGAGTTTTTGCGCATGATAAAAGATTCTGCCAAAAAGCGTTTTCAATTAGTCCTGGTCTGGAAGGTCGATAGATTTGCCCGGAATCGATACGATGCTGCCATGCACAAATACAAACTCAAGAAAAACGACGTCAGGGTAATCTATGTCAAAGAGTCTATCCCTGAGGGGCCTGAGGGCATCTTATTAGAATCTATTCTCGAAGGTAGCGCTGAGTACTACAGCGCCAATCTGGCGCAAAATGTGCGCCGTGGCATGCGTGACAACGCGTTAAAAGCAAAGGTCAACCAAGGCAACTTGCCATACGGCTACCGGGCCAGCGCTGATGGCAAATATGAGATCAATCCTGATCAGGCACCCATCGTAAAAGAAGTCTTTCAGTCATATGCCGAAGGAATGATGCTGCAGACAATCATCGCCAATCTAAACGCCAGAGGGATCCTAACCGGGCAAGGAAAGCCTTGGAACAAGAATAGCTTTCACCGCATGTTCACCAACGAACGATATACCGGCGTCTATATATATGACGATATCCGCATCGAGGGCGGCATCCCCCAGCTGATCACCAAAGAGCAATTTGAGGTAGTCCAAAAGCGCAGAGCCAGCAATCGCCATACTCCAGCCGCAGGCCGAAGCGTTGACGTTGATTACATCTTAACTGCCAAACTCTTCTGCGGCCATTGCGGCCGGTCCATGGTGGGTGATTCCGGCACCAGCAAATCAGGCAAAACCTACTACTACTACTCTTGCATCGGCAAAAAACGCAAACTTGGCTGCGCCAAAACTTCAATTAAAAAAGATTGGATCGAAGATCTTGTTGTGAAAATTACAGCAGAGTATGTGTTGCAGGATGAAATAATTGATAAAATTGCGGACGCTGCCATGAAGCTCCAGGCAAAAGACCGGGATAAAGGCATGCTGTTTGCTCTCAAGAAACAAATAAGAGACACAAAAAAAGCCATCAGCAACATCATGACAGCCATCGAGCAAGGTATATACACCACTTCAACCCAGGCACGGCTAGAGCAGCTAGAAGAGCAAAAAACCCGCCTGACGATCAGCATCGAAAAAGAGATGATCGAAGCCCCTGCCCTATCCCGGGATGAGATTATTTTTTGGATGAATCGATTTCGGAAGGGAAAAGTGGATGACAAAACATACCGCTGCTTTATCATCGATGCCTTTGTCAACGCCGTTTACGTATACGACGACGATATCAGAATAGTGTATAATTTCTGCGATGAAAAGCATGAAATAAAATACTCGATTGTAGACGAATGTCCACCTGACGGGCCGGGGGAGTGTTCGGCTTTGGCTTGTGTTGCTCTACCATTCATTCCACTTGCTATACTACAACAGTGTTGATAAAGAGGCGTGATATGAGAAAGAGGAGCAAATAAATGCTCCTCTTTTTGTGCGGGATTAATTCTGGTCCCAAAAATGAACCGAGTCTGGGAACATACGGACCCCTTTAAATCCCCGAGCTAGCCCGGAAAATCCTCGGCCCGAACAAAATCACTGTCGCCCTGGAGAATCTCCTCGATAAATGGCGGCAAAGCAAAGCAGGTCGCGAGAATGGCTGGATTGATATACCTCGTCTTCGCCTCGCACGACTTGCCGGCCGCCAGAGGCCTCGTGCTGTCGGAAGCGTAAGTCAAACTAAAGATGCCGCCAGGATAGTCCAAGGTGGCAAACCAATACGTCTCGACCACGCCGAAAATCGCCCCCAGCGTTTTACGGATCGAGCGAAGGTAACCAGCGTAAAGAATCGGCGACTCGCTCATACATGTCATGATGCCGCCCGGCTTCATTGCTGCCCGCAAATTGCGATAAAATTCCTCGTTAAACAAGCTGGCCGCCGGACCATCCGGATCGCTGGAATCAACGATAATCACATCGTATTCATTTTTTGTCCGCGCCACATGGGCAAAGCCGTCCTCGACCATAAATTTTAAACGACTGTCAAAATCCGGACCCCCGGAAACCTCTGGAAGGTTTTCAATACATAGGCGAATGACAGCTTCATCAATTTCCACCATGTCGATGGTCGCATCCGGGTACTTTAACGCCTCTCTGGCAGCGCCACAATCACCCCCGCCAATGATTAAAACGCGACGCGGATCTGGGTGGCTCAGCATCGGGATATGCACAATCATCTCGTTATAAATATGTCCAGACACTGTGGAAGACTGCAGGCAACCGTCCAAAACCAGACTAGGCCCTAGGTCGACCAAATCGAGTAACATCACATGTTGAAACTTGGAATCCTCCACCGCCAAAATCTTGTTGATCCGAGAACTCTGAGTTAAATTACCCCGGTCCCCCTCGGTAAACCACAACTGACCCGCCGCTTCGCTGATATATTTGGGTAGCTTCACATTCATAACAATTCCTCCTTCATCTTATCGAGCTCATATCCCTGAAGGTAGGTCATACGAGCAGTCCTCCCCTGGAGATCAACAAGTGAAACATCGGACAACCAGCCATCACAACGCCTCCTTAAACTTCAACTCAAGTCATCATTTTGATGAAAAAACATGCACACAATTTCGGCCATTTTCTTTTGCCTGATACATCGCAGCGTCAGCTTGGCTGATTAATTCCTCAGCAGTCAAGTCCTGCCCCGGCAATTGAACTGCGACGCCCATACTGACTGTAACCCGCCCTAGTGGCACTGCCTGATGCTGCAAATCTGCATCAAACACTGCCAAGCGAATCTTTTCAGCCAGCGCTTGAGCA
>CAZWXO010000268.1:0-2941 GCA_964637885.1 uncultured bacterium | reverse complement strand
TTCCAAGCTCTAAACCTTTATTAAGTTTTTCTCCATTTGCTTCAGAAAGTTTTTCCTGTTCACTTAGTTTGATCTCTTTATGATGATTGTCAATCACTTTGGTAAGAATACTTGCATGGGCTCCCCAAGTGTAAGGCTGCTGGATTTCTGCGGGACCTGCACCGATCACCGATATTTTTTTCTTTACATTTAATTGTCCCCCTATGGTGTCCACATAGCCTGTTATAATTAAAGTAGGAGATAAGGGAAAAAGGAGGGTGAACGGTATGGGGAACAGTGTTGAAATTTGCTGTGATGTGTGTGACTATAAAAAAAGTTTTGACCTTGGGGTTGGGATGATGTATGGCCCTAATAATATTATTGACATCGACTCTGAGTATTGCATTCTTCCTGGGCTTATCAAATCGAAAAAAGCTTTGGCACATATTAGAGAATTAGTAGAGGATAAAAAAGCAGTGCTGGCAGATGACTACGGGCACGAGATATACCGATGCCCTAAATGCAGGGAGCTCGATAGCAGATTTTTTATACACTTAGACTTTGAAGGTGGCAGTTATGAGGTTGCGTACAGATGCACTAAATGTAAAGCCAAGCTTAAGGTGATCGATTACGATATCATTCCACCGGAAGATGAAGATGAAGATGAAATAAAGGCTATGAATCTGGAGAAATGCCCTTGCCCTAAATGTGGCAAGTTTAAATTGTATGAGGATTATTCCAATGAAGTCAGGTGGGATTAAGGAGGGCTTACAATGCAGGACGATAATTTGTTTTTGTTCAGTGATGAAAAGCGCCGGTTTATTAGGGAGCACCCGCTACACTACGAATATTGTTTTATCGACTACGAAGACAAGTTCGCCCGGTTTTGCGTCCATTCCATTATGCAAAGAGACATGACAAATTATAATCTGGTGGAAGCTGACGGCAAGCGCTATTTCGCCTCCATTGACTTTCCCAAAGAGGACTGGACGGAGGAAGAGGTCAGGGAATACTGGGAATATTATGACCTTTGCTTTCGTCCCCATCCTGCTGCGCGGGAGGAAATCATCGGGGCGGCTGGTATTTATGAGGCCAGCCTGTTTCAAGGAGACCTGATTGCCGTCTACAGCAAAGGCGAAGGCAGCAGTGTCATCGATACCACTGCATTGTCCGAGGTGACGGAAACAATGCTGCCCATCAACACCATGAACATCCGTAGCGACGATCCAGAAAGAGAAAACGTCTACTTTACCATGGAAGGCAGCCTGCTCCAAGGAGTTCCCACCCTGGATTTTTCACCCCGGGATTTGGTCTTGTGCAACGGTCAGCTGCTCCGGGCCGACTATACGGAGGCATATCACGGGCTCCTAGGTTTTTTCCTTCATGAGTTGGAACTCCCCGTCTGCCTGATTGACCAAGATGAAACCGACCTATACATCCGGAAGGAGACTATCGAAGATCGGCAGGTTTATCACTTCAACACCAAAGGGCAAATTGATCCGAGCTGGCTGTTGCAAATGCAGAACATGTTGCTAGGCCAGGGGGAGGATGCCGAGGGCAGGCCGGAGCTTCGCCTGACCCTGATAGTCAATGATCAGACAGTTGATCTAGGTGCAAGGGAGAACAAGGCCCAGCTGTCCTCGTCGGAAAGATGGTTCGGGGAGTTTTTGCAGGACATTAGGGCAAAAAATAAAGGCAATACGATTTTTTGGGACTATGAAGATGACTATGAGGATGAAGATGAGTAGGCTACAATAGCTTTAGCAGATTATCGGAAAGAAAAGCCCTTTTATTTGCGCGCATTGACTTCATCAAGTAAACAAATGGAGCTAGGAAAACTCCTCAGTTAGGATTTAAGCGATAGACATAATTCGAGACGTTATCACCTGCGGGTTAGTATCGGACGGCATATTCCGAAAAAAGTGACTGAGAAGCGTTATCCATATAGTTTGAAGGTAGGTGCTCATATGAAAAGCAAGAATTTTGTCGGTAAGGTACTAAATTTGGAGAAAATAGAAAACTATAACCATCAATTTTTACCTGATGATTATGACTCCCCCTGTTATAGAATAATAATCAATGATGATGGGTATGAAGGAAAAGAGAATTGCTTTTACTACTTGGATGTATTTATTGATGGGTCTAATGCAATTATCAAGATAGAAAAAAATAAAGACATATATCTTACCAATTACATTAAAAATCGGCTTCCAGACTTCATAGAAGAAAGATCGGAGTTGATTTTAAGAGACTTAACTGAAATGAATTAAAGAGAGTCATAGTTGTTGATAAAAAAAGGAGCTATTAAATAAGATGAGTAAATTGCACGATGCCATTGATGCAGAAAATTTCGAGTTAGTTAAAGACCTACTTGAAAGTGAAGGTGGACGCCACGAGATCACAGAGTGTGGTTTGAAATTGCTCGAATTGGCGTGCGCGACAGGTAGCCGGCCAATTGTTGAGGTATTGATAGAAAAAGTCGACTGTTTTGGCTATGATGGTAGCAAGGCCCTCGAACTAACTACGGATGATTATATTTTGCAGTTGCTTTTTGACCATGGGGCAACACGAGAATTGTCGTACTATGATAAATATAGATATTGCGCTAATTACGAGGAAATTTATGAATTCAGACAGGACTTAAAGGACGACGTTGTCAGTAAGCTACGAGCAAAATATAACCTTGAACTTTGCGAGGTAGACAGCCATGAAATTGAAGAAGGCGAGGAAGGCAAGGCGTTATTTTGGTTGAACCTGATAGGAGTAGTCTCTATCAAAAATGGATGTGCTACCTATGCTGAAATCAGAGGCTGTACTTATGATTTGAACGAATTATTAGAGTTATGCGGGTATAAAGTTCAATATGAAGGGTCAACCAGTAGCGGTAGACCTGGTATTTACTTTGTTTGATTATTAGGGTCCATTTTAACTAATTTAGATAATAATCCTGTATTGGCTAATA
>CAZWXO010000267.1:0-2953 GCA_964637885.1 uncultured bacterium | reverse complement strand
AATGTTTTTATTCGCGCGCACGCCCCGGAGGAGTATGGGGACAGTATTGCCAACCAGGTTAATATTCAAAAAGCGCTAGCTGGCACGGCCAGTGTCGGAGTCGAGCCAGGCAAAGTTGTCAAACTCTCAATCCGTGCGGGAAGTCCTCTAAGGGATGCTACAGGGAAAATCGTTGGAGCGGTGTCGATGGGGTATGTTTTCGGCAATGAGGCATATGTGGATAAAACCAGTCGAGAGTTGCAGGTTGAGTACACGGTTTTATCCGGCGATGAAAGAATTATGACTACCATAACGGATGCTAAGGGGGAGCGGATAATCGGCACCAAGCTGGATAATCCGGCAATTATTAAAACGGTTCTAGAAGAGGGCAAGCCCTACTTCGGGGAAAACAAAATTAACGGCCAGCTTTATTTTACCTCGTATTCTCCTTTGCTTGGGGTTGATGGCAATCCCATCGGGATGACTTTTATTGGAGAGGATGCGGGGATTATCGCGAGCCTTTCCTGGCAGATTACCCAGAAAATCTTGTTACTGGTTTTTCTGTGTACTGCTGTGATAATCTTTGTGACTGTAATCATTTTACATAGGTTTGTTACGAAGCCAGCGGGGCGGATGTCCCTGATGTTTGAGGAAGTGGCAACCGGACATGGGGATCTCACGGCCAGAGTTGCCGCAAAATCTCAGGATGAGCTTGGCGAAATGGCCAGGCATTTCAACACTTTCATGGATGGGTTGCAGAGTCTAATGCAAAATGTCAAGCAATCCTCGAATTTAGTAACTAGCAATAGCAATATGGTGGCTGCCGATATCAGTTCGACAAAAGGGGCCGCGACAGAAATCGCCAACGCCTCCAGTCAGTTAGCGGAAATCGCTTCAGAGCAAGTTGCCGCAGTAATTAAAAGTGAAGAACTTTTTGACGAAATGAATGCTGTTATTCAAAAGCTTGGCAATCAGTCGATTGCTTCAACTCAAGTGGCAGAGGGCGCAGCTCAAGCTGTGCGGCGGGGTTTTGCTGGAATTCAACGGCAAAATGACGCGATGGATAAAAGCAAAAAGGCAGCCAAGCGTGTTGGTGGAGAGGTTGAAGCATTAGCTGTGACCTCGGGACAGATTGGGCAGATAGTCGACACGATCCGAGGGCTTGCGGATCAAACAAACCTATTAGCACTCAACGCTGCTATCGAGGCGGCCAGAGCCGGCGAACAAGGCCGCGGTTTTGCAGTTGTCGCTGATGAGGTGCGAAAATTAGCGGAACAATCTGCGGGCGCCAGCACGGAAATAGCTAAACTAATCGCCGATATCCAAGAAAAAGTTAAAGCAACCGCAAACGATATGCAGGGGGCGGTCGATGCCGTCGAGCAGCAAGGTCAGGTTAGCATTGAGCTCGAAAACGGCTTCACGGAGATTGACGAGGCTTTTGGTCAAATCGAGGTTGGAACCGTCGAAATGCGTAGTGGGCTTGAAGCGCTAGAGCAATTTTCGCTGAACTTGAAAGGTTTCGTAAAGGAGATAAAAAGTGAAGCCGAAAGTACTGCTGCCGCCAGTGAAGAAATCTCTGCCGCGACTGAGGAGCAAACATCCATTTTGGACAATGTGGCAGGTTTTGCAGACAGCCTGGCAAAGGCAGCCGAGGATCTTGCCGACTTAATAAAAAAATTCAAGATTTAGCAGACTAGGGGATGAGCATTGCGCAATTTTTTGGCGTTGCTTTGCAGGAACAACGTCAAAAAATATGTGTTAGCTATCCGAGGTCCCTTTGCTGAGTTTTTGCTCGGCTATGTTGGATTGCTGAGTAATCTCATGATGAGCTGCCATGGCTTTTTCTTTTCCGATGCCGAGTTTTAGCAGGGGTTTTACAAAGAACGGGATCTTGATAATCGGCTGATTAGCTTTTATCTGGGTTGCTTTGCTGATGGTGCCGGTTTGGCCTAGCTCTCGACCTGCTTGAGTATATGCCTCATAAATGGCAGAAAATGATGTGTCGCCACTTTCCGGGGCATCGCTATATTGGAACATTCCGGCCGATTTCCGGACGAGGGTACCTGCTATCGGAGCATCCATGAAACTAGCATAGGTTTGGAAATAAGCGATGATATTTCCCGGAGTTGCCTTTTCTAAGTTATCGCACACAATTAGCGGTACAAAAGGTTTTTGGCACAGATTATTTTCAACATGATGAAAGAGAAGTCCGCTCTTTGTCACAGCGAATTTGTCGATTTCTGAGTAGCCGTAAAACCTTTCAAAAAGAGTTTTTAGTAAACTTGACATGGCAAAGGTGTAGACGGGAGTGGCAAAAATAATAAGGTCGGCTTGGCGCATTTTTTCAAAAATAAAAGCGACATCATCCTTGTCATGGAAAATACAGCGAAGGTGGTGTTCTTTTTTTTGACAGGCTTGGCAGGCAATGCAATGGTTAAGCTTATACTCCGAAAGGTTTAGCACATCGCATTCGGCCTTTTTTTCTCGGGCACCGGTAAATAATTTGTTGATTAAAAAATATGTGAAACCTCTCTTGCCACGAAAACTTGCATTAATAGCTAGAATTTTCATAGTTTTTCCTCCAAGTGAATTATTTTTGAGGCGGTTCTCCTTTTTGGAGTTTTTCGATGGCGCCTTCAATCCAATGGAGGACTGCGCCATGTAACATTAGTCCATAATCATACGTCAGGTCCATGAAGTACATGTCTCGAGGGGAAGGATGGCCCAAGCTGGCGGTTATTTGCGCTTTTTTAACTTCTTTTAATGCGCTGAGACTTTGTTTTAATTTTTCCGCAATGTGTGAAAAAATAGCAATAATCTCTTCATTGGTGAGGCTTGCGGCAAAAAAAACTTGGATGAGCCACGGTATTTTTGGCTCGGCAAGCTGAGCAGGAGCCCGTAGCCAGCTTAGAAGCTCGTCTCTTCCTTTATCGGCGATGTGGTAGACCTTGCTGTTGGGCTTGCCATCATGCAT
>CAZWXO010000266.1:0-2955 GCA_964637885.1 uncultured bacterium | reverse complement strand
CGGATCTGGCTCTGGCGTTGGTGCCGGCGGATCTGGCTCTGGCGTTGGTGCCGGCGGATCTGGCTCTGGCGTTGGTGCCGGCACTGGTGGATCCACAACGATGGCTCCGCCAGTTGTGACGGTTCCTTCCCCATCAATATCGGCAAAAGCGCTAGTCGCTGGCCCGCCCGGCATCAGTAACGCCAGCAAAAGCAGGCTAGCTGTCAGCAAAGCAATCATATTTTTCATTCTGCGCATTATAATACCCTCCTGATTTTCTATTCTGACGCACCATCATATGCGCGGCTCTAAAAGCCAATTCGCTATTTCGTCAAATACTTGAATAATAAAACAATGATAGAGTCTGTCGCATTGGCTAGATTGCCAACCCTGGCGAAAACCATGGTTACTCCCTTTATTTTAGCGTGATGGTTGCTTTCTGTGTTGCACCATCCCAGCTGACCTCGGCCCCGAAAGTGCTGGAAACGAAGCGCAGAGGCAGATACGTTGAACCGTTAACGATCTTCGCCGGGGCATCTGTTTTGACTATCTTTCCATCGACTGTAGCTTCTAAGTCACCAATGACAAGGGTAATCGTCTTGCCGCCGCGCACAGCCGTCACTTTCTTGGCCGTACCATCCCAGGAAACCTGAGCATCGAGGGCGGTCGCTAATGAGCGGAAAGGCACGTAGAGGCGTCCATTGTCTAAAATCGGTCCTGGTGTTCCGCTGAGCAGTTCACCATTTACGTAAACGTAAGGACCTGCGCCCGGTGAAATCAAGACCGGGTCAGCCGCGGCAATTACCAGGGCAGCCGAAAATGTATCGGCTGGAGTTGCATCGGACCAAGACTGAGCATAGTTGAGCTTCAAGTTGCAAGGCCCCTCCTTGACCGCCTCAATCACCCAAAAGGCTGTGCCTCCGACGCCGACCATTCCCGCGGCGGCAGCGTCAGGGTTATATCCGCTATCCTTGACCTTGATCATTCCGGCGGCCACCACAGCTGGGTCCAGCTCCCATGTAAAGCCGGTCGTCGCATTTGCTGCGAGCTCCAGGCGGATTTCGTCCCCTACTTTAAGCTGAATTGTTTTACCGCTATCATCCTTGGTCAATACTTGGGGCGCAGCTACCGCACCCAATGCAAATGTTCCAATGATTGCTACCACCAACCCTAATCTGAAAAACGTTCTGAATAACTTCATTCCAACTACCTCCTACTAATTTTTTATAACTTTGACGGCTACTAGTCCGAGACCACTGAAAAAAGCCTGATGACTTTTTTCGTTAACAATTAACAATGAGAAGTAGAGAGAAACTTAATTGTTAATCGCCGACTTTTTAAGTGGCTTCACTAGCCCTCCTGACAATGCTTAAGACGATACTCCTCGACGAATTCTTCACAGACTTCCCGCGTCGTATTTAAGATTTTAAAACAATCGCCGCAAAGCCCGGTTTCTGAGAAATGGTCCATGACTGTCCATGCGTAGTAATCGGCCAAATGCACCACGCATACCAGCTCCCGATTAATAACCTGTGTCGAGCATGGCACGTGATGATACAAAGCCGATTCCACCGCACCATATGGCACCTGCCACCAGTTCAAGAGAAAACCGCCAATATCCTGATGGCTAAAACCAAAAACCTCGTACTCCTCAGCGAGGATGTCGATTTGATTTTCCTCGGTAGGCACCGACATTTTTTGGCATGCTGCCGGATCAACGGATAGCATCACAATGCGCCCAATATCGTGGAGAAGACCGGCGGCTCCGATCTCGTTGGGGAGCTTCTTGTTTAAAAACTTTTCGTAAAACATCGCCGTCAGGCTGTTGCAGAGGCCGCAATGTTGCCACAATATGTCCCGGTCGAAAAGCGGATGATCGATTTTGACTGTTTGGGACATGATCTGTGTACTGAGAATAATATTGCTGATATTGATCATCCCCAGGAATATAATCGCCTGCTTTGTCGTCGAACACCGGGCGCCATAAAAGGCAGAATTGACTACTTTTAAAATGCTGGCGACTATCGCCGGGTCTTTCTCTACCTCGGCGGCCAACTCCGCAATAGAAGCGTTGCTTCGAATCAGCTTGACAAGGCGATCTCGAGATTTTTTGATCGTCGGCAGATTGCCCATATTGTTGATAAAAGAGAAAAGATGCCGCCCGCTTAGGATGTCTTCCGTTGCAAAAATCTTGTCGATGGTGCGGACCAATTCTTCGTTATCCCAAGGCTTAAACAGGATTATTTTGGCGCTCCCGTCAAAGGAGATGGAAAAAACATCGTCGATATCCGACAAACCGCTCAAAATCAAACGGATCATTTCCGGGTAGCGTTCCCGGACGATGCTCAGTAGCTGATGCCCGTCGATTCCCGGCATGCGCATGTCCGTGATGATCATGTCAAATGTTTCTTTTTCCAACAACTCGATAGCTTTGCGTCCATTCGCAGCAGTCACTGTTTCATAAGGTGTTTCTGCAAAGGCTCGGGTAAGCCCTGTTAAGACATACTCTTCGTCATCGACAAAAAGAATTTTTTTCATCTGCCCGACTCCCTCCTTCTGCCCAACACATGCCATTTATTTGCTAATCACTGTAGTTCGCCATCAGGAGCTCAAACTCCTGCTAAGTGAAAAAAATATTCACTTATGGTAAATTTGACCCGCATTTTCATACCTCGATATAGTTGTTCCAGCAAAATGACTCGCATTAACTGGTGGGGGAAAGTAAAACTTGAAAAAGAAAGCCGCAGATCCGCCCGTTTCCTCAATCCTTCACTGACACCGCAGGATCCCCCGATGACAAAATCAATTTGCGAATGACCTCTTAACCCTTGTTCCATCAGATATGCAGCAAACTTCTCCGAATCCATCACGCTTCCGTCCAGATCCAGCAAAACCACATGAGTAGAGGGAGAAATGGCCTTTTCGACCTTTTCTCCCTCCTTAGTTATCAGACTATTTACTTGCGCCGGGGACAGA
>CAZWXO010000265.1:0-2966 GCA_964637885.1 uncultured bacterium | reverse complement strand
CGGCGTATGTTGCCGCATTTGTATCCAGGGACCGTGCCGTGTTATTCCAGGAAAACCGGGCAAAGATAAGGGCATTTGTGGTGCCAATGTGCACACGATTGTCGCTCGTAATTTGGTACGTTATATTGCCGGCGGAGCTTCAGCTCATTCTGATCATGGGCGGGAAATCGCCTATGCCTTGCTGCATACTGCCGAGGGGCATGCCCCTGATTACAAAATTACTGACCCCGTTAAGTTAAAAGCAGTTGCTAAAAAAGTGGGAATTGAAACCGAGGGTCGAGAGATCAATGATATCGCCATCGAGGTGGCTAAGAAAGCACTTAACGATTTCGGTAAATATGATCACGAACCCTGCACGTGGCTAAAAGCGACTGTTGACGAAGAACGATTAGAGAAATATCGGAAGACAAACATTATGCCGACGGCGATTGATCGCGGTGTTGTTCAATTACTCCACCAAACCCATGTAGGGACTGATGCCGATCCGGTTAACATCATTTTTGGCGGCTTAAGAGCAGCCTTGTGTGACGTTACCGGAATGAGCTTGGCGACTGATTTATCGGATGTGTTGTTTGGAACACCAAAGCCGATTATTACTGAGGCTAATCTAGGCGTCCTAGATGAAGAGAAAGTCAATATTGCCTTACATGGACACAATCCTCTTCTCTCGGAGATGATCGTTTTTGCTGCCCGTGAGATTGAGTCCGAGGCTGTTGCCAAGGGAGCCAAGGGAATTAATCTTGTAGGAATATGCTGCACAGGTAACGAAGTTTTAATGCGTGAGGGTGTTCCTGCGGCGACTAATTTTGGATCGCAAGACTTGGCAATTATGACCGGGGTCCTCGATGCGATGGTGATGGATGTCCAGTGCATCGCTCCTGGGGTTATTGATGTCTGTCAGTGCTATCAAACTAAACTTATCAGCACTTCGCCGATTGCTAAAAACCCGGGTTCGGAACATATCAACTTCAATGAAGAAACTGCGATGGAAGACGCCCGCAAGATTGTCCGCATTGCCATCGAGCAATACACAAAACGCAATCCAGAACAGATCAAGATTCCACAATTTAAGAAGCAGGTCGTCGGTGGGTTTAGTTTTGAAGCGCTGCTTGACATGTTTAGTAAAATTAATCCCGAGTCGCCGATTAGCGTTTTAACGGATGCAATTCTCTCAGGTGAGATTAAGGGTGTCTGCGCTTTCGCCGGTTGCAACAACACTAAAGTGGTCCACGATGACAGCACGATTAAAATTGCCAAAGAGATGGCAAAAAATGACGTCTTTATGGTCTCAACCGGTTGCGCTGCCGGAGCTTTTGCTAAAGCTGGGTTTTTGTCGGGAGAAGGTGTCGAAGCATATGCTGGGCCTGGCTTGAAGAAATTTATCCATCGCTTGCAGGAAAAATGCGGAGTAAATGCGAATTTACCCCTCGTCTAGCACATGGGTTCGTGCGTGGATAACAGTCGCATCGCGAATTTATGGACAGCGATGGCCAAGGATTTGAAAATATCGGTGCCCCAGCTTCCATTTGTTGCCAGCGCTCCTGAAGCAATGTCAGAAAAGGCAGTTTCGATAGGTTCGTGGGTTGTAACGCTAGGTATTCCTACTCACGTCGGTGTTCTTCCACATGTTGAGGGCAGTGAGCTTGTCTATGGTATCACTACTCAAATTGCCCGTGATGTCTTTGGTGGATACTTCATTTTTGAGCCGGATCCGAAGCTTGCGGCCGAGAAGTTATTGGCCCGCTTGGAAAAACGTGCTTGGAAATTAAAAATCCATCGCGCTACAGCTGAAAAGTACGAGAGTACTCCGGCTGCAGTGTATGAAGGTTAAGGGGGGCGTGAGAAGATGGCTAATCAGATAACAAAAGAAGTCCAATCGCTGAACATGATACCTACCAGCGGCAAACAGATTCTGAAACAAGCTTATGATGGGGCGGTCATCGCCACCAGTTATGCAGAAATATTACTCAATCAGGCAATTCGTGAATATGGAGCTGACACTCCTGTCAAGTACCCCGATACGGCATACCGTTTACCCGTTATCACCGCTCTGAGTGGGGAAGAAGTTAACACTTTGGGTGATTTGGTCCCGATTTTGAATCGAATCCGTTCGTGTAACGTTCGCCCTATCTTTACGATGGAAGGCGCTAAGGCTAATGGTGAAGCAGCTTTTTATTCGGCCGAGATCATTGAGGCATTACGGTATTTGAACGATGTCAATCCCCACGTCGAGCCGTGGACAGGATTTTTGACGGATCCAGTTTTGCGTAAATTTGGTATTCAGCTAGTTGACTTTACAATTCCCGGTGTTGCTGTAATCATGGGTAAAGCCAAGGATAGCAAAGCTGCCGCTCAAATTATCAAAGAGTTGCAGAGCAAGGGCATGATGCTGATGCTCTGCAATGAAATTATCGAGCAACTTCTCGAAGAGAATGTCAAACTTGGTATCGACTATATTGCTTTCCCCTTGGGCAACTTTACCCAAGCGATTCATGCTGTTAATTTTGCACTGAGGGCAGGGCTTGCTTTTGGTGGCATTGCCCCTGGTGATAAGCCTGCGCAGCTAGACTACCAGGCGCGTCGTGTCAGGGCTTTTGTTTTAGCCTTGGGCGAACAGGACGAGGTCCGGGTCGCTGCCCAGTTTGGCGCGATTATGCTTGGATTCCCGACAATTACCGACCAACCGATTGGCGAAGAAATCCCTGATTGGTATGTGCGCTGTGAAGACTACAGCAAGCTTGTTCCGCTGGCCCTAGAGCTCCGCGGCATTAAGCTCAAAATTGTTGACATCCCTGTTCCAATCACAATTGGTCCTGCCTTTGAGGGTGAATCGATCCGCCGGGCAGACGCCTATTTAGAATTTGGTGGCTCAAAATCCGAGGCCTTCGAATTGGTCACCTCGGTCGCAGCCGATGAAATCGAAGATAATAAAATCGAGGTAGTGGGACCCGAAATCGACGACATCG
>CAZWXO010000264.1:1733-2980 GCA_964637885.1 uncultured bacterium | reverse complement strand
GTTGCGTTTTTGTGGTGGAGAATCATTTTGCGGATGTGGCGAGTCTGGCCGAGGTGGCTGACGGGGTGGTGGCGCTGCTGCAGGACGGGATCTAAATCGGATTATGTTGTTGATGAGGTGAGGATGATGTCTGTTGGTGAGTGGGCTTTGCGGTATTTCCCGAGGTCGTATGCGGTGTCTTTTCCGAGGGTGGGGGATAGGGTGCGGCTTTCTGTGTGTCTGGGGCGAAAATGCTGGGAGGATGTGTCGGGGGATGTGATTGACGTGAATGACCGGCATTTTACGGTTCGTCGGGATGAGGGGTATGCGGAGAGTTTTGCTTTTGTGGATTTTCATATCGGGCTGGCACGGCTGAAGGCGATTAGGGAGATGGGGGGCTTGGCGGATGTCGGGAAGAAAGCTACCGCGTGAGGAACACCTTAGGATGCGGCTTTATGAGGCGGGTTTGTCGGATTGCCAGATTGGGGCGCAGCTGGGGTATACGGCTCAGGCGATTTATGCGTGGAGGAAGAAGAACGGGCTGGTTGCACACAAGGTACGGAGGACGAGGGGATGAAATTAGTGTTAAGCGCATTTGCACGACCAATTAAAACACAGCTAGAAGAACAAGGTTATACGATTACTGAAGCACAAGCCGTGATTTTCAATGGGCATATACAGGCGATGCTTAGGTTGAGAGCCAATGATTATTTTACAGATGCACAATATAGCCGCATCTGGACTAAAATGGCTAAAAGAATCGAACAAACGGCAAAGCCAATGAAGAAAGCTACCGCGTGAGGAACACCTTAGGATGCGCGTTTATGAGGCGGGTTTGTCGGATGGGCAGATCGGGGCGCAGCTGGGGTATACGGCGCAGGCGATTTACGCGTGGAGGAAGAAGAACGGGCTGGCTGCCCACAAGGTACGGAGGGTGAGGGGAGGGAGTAGGGTTGATTGATTTAGATGGAATTGATAGGGATGAATTAATTAAAAATCTTACAAGTGCATTAGAAGTTACAACAAAAAAGTATGCGGCAGAAAAAGAAAAAGCGATAACAGCAGAGAAGGCGCTGGAAATTTTGACTACCGTTAGATTTACTACCGATTGCGATAAGTGCGCCGCATTTGAGCATTGTGCTGAATTATCAGACAGTGAATATGACTTCACCTGCTATCAAGTTTTTGCTCAATGGGCGATAGCGGAAGCGAGGGGGCAGGGATGATTAGTGAATCGATAATCTTATGCCAAGAGTGCCGTGGCGAGC
>CAZWXO010000264.1:1154-1723 GCA_964637885.1 uncultured bacterium | reverse complement strand
GTGGGAGTCTGCCGTGAGAAACGTTAAATATTCTATCCAGTGCCGAGATTGTGATAATTCAACTATTCTGTTTCCCACTAAAGAAGAGGCGCTGGGCGAGTGGAAAAGGCTTGCTTGTGAAAATGAGTATGATGAGAAAATGACTGTTAAAGAGCTGCTGGGGCGTATTGACTATATGATTGCCGCGGTACCTGACAATACCGACGCAAAGAGGTATTTGAAAGTGTTGTGGATTGACGTCAAGCGGGTCAGCGAAGGGAAAAAGGTTTATTAGGCGGCTATGGAAGGGTGTGGTGATCATCGCTAGGCGGATTAAGTATTTCGGTGGCCAGCATGAGACACGGCCGATCAAGGACCCAAGGCAGATTCAGGAGCTCTTTTGCTAAGGTCAGGCGCCGTTCCATCATCGCCAGCCATTTGCTGTGCCTGTACAGGTCGTCACTCTCGACGTAGTCATTATTGTATTTCCAGTCCTTCGCACCTGAATTGTAGGGAGGGTCGATGTAGATGGCATCTACCTTGTGCCGGTGTGTGTATGTCAGCATTTCCAAGACATGGTAGTTTTCGCC
>CAZWXO010000264.1:0-1144 GCA_964637885.1 uncultured bacterium | reverse complement strand
CTCCGATGAAGAAGTACCAGGCTGACAGAAACTATATGCTGATTCTGCTCGGCCTTAATACTGCCTTTCGGGCGGAGGATCTGCTGCAGCTGCGGGTGTGCGATGTGATTGGCGGCTATGTTTCGATTAAGGAGAATAAGACGGGGAAGATGCAGAATTTCCGCATGAACCGTCAGCTGCATGACCAGATTAAGGCTTATGTGGGGCGGCATGACCTGAAGCACTATGACTATCTCTTTCGTGGCCAGAAACGAGTCGTGGGCGGCAGGTCATATGTTTATCCGATTAACCGTCAGCAGGGGCATCGGATTGTGGCCAGAGCGGGGAAGGCGGCGGGGATTGATTTTGTTTTCGGGATGCACTCCCTCCGGAAGACGTTCGGTTATCAGTACATCGCTAACTCGGGGAATTCGCTGACGCTGATGAAGATGTATAACCATGACAGCCCGGATGTGACGCTCCGGTATGTGTGCTGGGGTCGGGAGGATGCGGAGGCGGACAGGGAAGCAATCTACCTTGGCGGAGGGCTGAAAAAGGGGAAGAAAATGGCAGTTTAACGGGATTGGGTGCTACGGTATCATTTTTTGAAAAAGAGGATGGGCGAAGGCTGGTGTGAGGCTAGATTTTATAAGGGGATGCGGGGCATCAAAGAGGGACTGAAAAAATTATACACTTTTAGGGGTTATGTATCATTTATTAGAGTGGAAGTGAGGGGTTAGGAATGAAAGCATGGGAAATGATAAACGCGCTCAAGGGTACCGACGCCAACCGGGACGAGATAAGGGACTGGGCCTTAATGAATAAAATAATTCCGTGTGATTTTAAGTACGAATTGGAGCTAGAAGAAGGGCAAGAGTATCCAAAAGTATTAAAAGATTTATCAGATGCTTCGGACTGTGCTGGTATTACCTGCAACCAATGTCTTGAAAAGTTTCTGGACAGTGAGGTTGAGGATTTTTAGGGATTGAGTCGTGGTCATTTCCATTTTGGAAACGACCACTGGAACACCGAAGTAACGGCAGGAGGCGGTGGCATGGAGCGGGAGCGGTTTAAGCGGATCGAGCGGATCATGTATAACTATCGGGTGAATAAGCTGGCTCTGGCTCAGCTTAGGCGGGAGATTATTGACGGGAGCTGCCGCCCT
>CAZWXO010000263.1:982-3017 GCA_964637885.1 uncultured bacterium | reverse complement strand
GAATTGTGAATTGTGAATTAAGCGCCCCTCCTCCGTCACTCCCTACCTGCTAACAATCTTTTGCAGCAACTCGGTACGATTGGCCACCCCGGCCTTGTGCAAGATATTGCGCACATGAAACTTGACCGTGGCCCGACTGACAAACAGGGCTTCAGCAATCTCCGCATCCGGCAGTTGCCGGCACAATAGCCGAAATACCTTTTGCTCTGCTCCGGTAAGCTGTGTCCACAAAGGGCCCTTTTCGGGATTTGCCAAAATTCCCGGGTGGACCGGGCGCCGCGCCCGCTGAAAAAGTAAGTGGAGGATTAGCGACAACTTTTCCCAAAACCAGCGCCAAGAGAACGGCAAGGACAATTCCTGCCGCACTGATGACAATGATTAAATTTATCAACGAGTGCTGTTGCGCATAAATCTCTTGGGGATTAGGGACGACAAGCAAGTACCATCCATTGGAAAGCTCTTTGTAAGACAGGACTTTTCTTTCCGTCAATTTACCATACTCCACAATGCCAACCCCATCGACATCTTTGATGATTTTCGTCGCCACCTCGGGCGAAATTCCTAAGGGGTCGTGCTGCAGGTTTTTCATCTCCGGATCAGGATGGTACAGGACATCGAAGTCCCTGTCGACCAAGGCGATATAACCCGTTTCGTAAACCTTGATGGCGCGCAATTCCTTTGTAAAATCCTCCAGAAAAAAATCCGAGCCGGCGACCCCAATGCTTTTACCCTCGACCTCCACCCGTTTGCTATAGGTAATCATCCTCGTATCCCAGCGTTGCCAGTAAAAAGGCTTTGTCCAGACTGCTCCCCGTTCCATCGCCAGACGAAACCAGTCATCGTCGATGTACTCGCTCTCGGCAATGTTGTAGACAGGCGAACGAAGCAGTTTTCCTTCCTTGTCTTTATAAAAAGAGAGGTGGAAAACGCCGCCGATCTTTCGCGGATCCAAATGAATCCAGCCCGACCTCATCGGTGAAGCGATAACTGAATTAGAGAAAGTTGCTGTAATCCTCTGCTCATGAGCCGCTAAAAGACTCTGATTACCCTGAAAACTGGCAACATCAAAATCCGTCGTCACAATACTAATCAATTGCTCCGCCTGCTGACGGGCCTGCTGGATTTTTTGTTCAATTCGAAGAGAATTTTTCTCCGTGATATCACTGAGACGCAAATGCGCCTGCTCCTTAGAACTATTAGTCGCGTTAAAGAGCACTGCCCCACTAATAAAAACTGCGATTACCAGAGCTGTTCCAGCAATCGAGAAAGTTAATAACGCCCTTAAATCCTGCACGTCAAGCTCTCCTTCACAACGACATCAGAGGCTGGTTAGCACAATTAACCACTGCCAGCAGCAACACATTGTCCACATCCTATGATACGTTGCCTTTATCAAGTTTTCAATGCTTAAACGGGCATTTTTAGAGCGACAATCCCACAAAACTACCCCAGCAAAACTGTGTGGGGTAGTATTAACGCTCCAGCATTCATCTATAATGAAACGTAGACAATGAGGGAAATGTGTGGGGGGATAAGGGTCAGTCATAAAACTTGCGGCTAAAGGCGAAAAACGAAGGGAAAATTAATTATTACTTCATTTGCAGGGAGGTGCAAAAAGGTTTCAAGAACTGTAAGCCCGCTTAGACCCTGCTTATACCCACCGAGCCAAGGACTAAACTCGGCGTCGCTATTGTCTTAATTAAAAAATAAAAAGGGGTGTGTGGCTTGAAGAAAAGTTTTTTTGCAATCCGTATCATTTTAATAGCTGTTTTCATTATCAGTTTAGCGGGAATGCCTGGCCTGGCCAGTCAACCATCGAATGACCAGGTTGTTATCATGACCATCAAAGAACTTCGTGCAGCCGGTGTGCCTTTGCCAGGGGGAACCTTTATCCCCAATGGCGAGGCTCTCAGTCCAGATGATATTGTCATGTTCAACCGCCACATTGCTGTTGCTGTTTCTGTCGGCACGCCAAACCCTTGGGGATATCCTCCCAGCAGCATCCTCGATGCCGCCTCGATGACAGGAACTGTCG
>CAZWXO010000263.1:0-957 GCA_964637885.1 uncultured bacterium | reverse complement strand
TCTGCTGGATGCCGTTAAAAGTGGCCGCCTGAAGGTCGGTACTGATACCATCTGGGATATGGAATTCCTGATGGACAACTGGGACAGCTGGAGCCCTGGCAATTCCAAACCTAGCTCAATCGTTGCCTCGACGGACATCGATTATGACGGCGACGGCGCTGGCGATGGCCTCAAGGGCATTGTTGCAACGAGAATTTTTGCCCATAGCGGCAAAACTCCGATGAACGTTGTTACCAATTACGTTTTGGGTGGCGAGGACAACTTCCTCCGCGCCAACACGATTGTCAGCAATCCAGCTGGCGGAAGCACCTATGCCGACAAAGAGGGCAAGGGCCTTTCCACCGGTTATTCCCTTGGCAACAAAGGCGCCTATATGTTCGTCGCCGATCCTAGCGTCGGCGCTCCTTACAGTAAATATTCCTCGACCTACAGCAAAAATTACAACGTCAGCTTGATCGACTTAAAGGCCGAGAAAAATGACCTGTGGGGTAGCCAAGGCTACAAGGACTCCGAACGCAAAACTGTCTACAAACCTGGCGAAACCCATAGCTTTGAAGCGATCCTCCGGATCGACAACGAGGGAAGCCTCGAAGGGACTCTCAACCAATTAATGGACCAGACCAACGCCGAAAAAGTTGTCTTCTCGGGCAAAGTTGTCGATGCTAAAACATCCAAAGCTATCGCCAAACCCATCATCGTCGTTGAAAAAGGTGGCAAAACCTTTACCTGGGCCATCGGCGCCGAGGATGGCAGCTTTAGCTTTAATCTGCCCAAAGCAGACGGACCTGGCGTATACAAAGCTTACGCTTTAAAAGAGCAATATACACCTAGCGTCCATACGAATCTAGTCGCTGCCGGTAGCAGCTGGTCAGCCGGAACAATGAAACTAAATGCCGTCGACCAGGTTTCCGTAACAGTCAAGGATGATGCCGGCAAGGCTATCGATGCCAGAGTCGA
>CAZWXO010000262.1:0-3051 GCA_964637885.1 uncultured bacterium | reverse complement strand
TTTCTTTTCCGCCAATCCGTTTCACCACCCATTTCTTCAATGCACAATTCACAATGCACAATGCACAATTAGGAACGAAAAGCTCTGGAACCAGACAATTGACAATTAAGAGATAAGTAGAAATAAAAATAAGCGGCACAGAGTTAAAAATTTGCCATTAAGGTGCTGCTCTGGCTGTGTTGAACATATCAATTGATTCAATAGTGATTTTAGAGTAGCAACGAAAAATTTCTGCTAATTAAAAATTTTGAAAACGGAGTTTTCATTCCTTCATTGTGAATTGTGAATTGTGAATTGTGCATTAATGGAACTGCATCACCTTACCGATAACGTTCGCCATCGGTCTGGCCTTTTCCTGCTTGCTAGCGAAAAAAAAGCTGGATTGATAAAGTTAATATCAATCCAGCTAGATTAAAAGTGTAGCTACGGGCTACAAAAAGGCGAAGCCTAGGGAGCTGGCACGGCGCCACTGACATCCGGCATCTCGACGGCCTCGTTAAAGCCGCCAAAGTCGATGATGCCGCTCAGGTCGATTTCCACAGTCGTTCCTTGATCGGTGACAACGATTGTGCCGTAAATGTCACTCCACAAGGTGTACATCGTCTTGCTGTCGATATAGGAGCGAACACCCAGATCAAAATTCATATTCTTAAATACTTCCATAACTTCGTCGGTATCCAGCTTCTCACCGCTCTGGGCCGCTACCTCCTGCAACATCGCCAGCAGGGAGTCAGGAGCGATATGGGAATTGACGACGACGATCCGGCTACCACCCTGTAGCTTGTCCGAACCAAAAGAGGAAGCAAGGCCGAATTTGTCCAGCATCGCCTTAATCTCGGCGGGATTCTGCGTCAGCGAAGTCGCCATCATCTCGGCGGTCAAGGGTGACTCCATTTTCTGCCACTGTTCATCCGGGGCGCTTTTAGTGTAAATCTCGGTTCCCTTGAGATAACTTTCCGCCACCAAGTCACCGTTTTCGTCGGCAAACATCGCCGGCATCACCAGCTTGATTCGGGTATAAACCTCATCAGGCATTTTCACAGCGCCGTTGATCAGGGCGGCAAAATCGATCTTCATCGTGTCGCCGGGAGTCCCCATGGCCAGATTCATTTTCATGCTACCGGACATCCGGTAACTTTCCAACTCCTGCATCGCCACCGAACTGGCCGCCAGCCATTCTGTCGGCGTCTGGCCGTCTTTCTTTTCCTGATAAGTCAGCTGGGCCTGATTTAAGGTTTTATTGTAGGCAACCTTAGCCCCAAAAAACTCGGCTGTCGCTTTCAAGGGAACGAGAAATTCTCCATCAGCCAGCACAGGTGCAACCCGCAAAGTGCGACTGCGGTTGTTGAGCTTGACGGTTTTCTTCCCTAATGTAAAGACAGCAGTTGTAGCGTTCTTGCTGAGTGTGGCGGTTTTGGCAGCTTCGTTGAGGGAAACATCCATCCCCATCAACTGGCCGAGCCAGACAGCCGGCACCATTGTCTGTCCACCCACAACCTGACTGATGGTTGGCAAACTCAAATTACTTCCATTGTAGCCGATCGTCGCAGCCGCCGCCGGCAGGGTCAGCCCTAAGGTCAGCAGAGCGACTAGGAGCGATATCCGGAATTTCTTCATTACAAGTCCTCCCCTTATCTGAAATTTTAATAATGTAACTATCGTGTTAGCGCTTTTCCCATTATAAGTTCTCCAGCTGAATTATGCAAAAACTATCCTGGGTGAGACACGGGGACGGTTCTACTGTCGCACTTTTGCAGCTGAGTGCGACAGTAGAACCGTCCCCGTGTCTCACCGAACCCCGCCTTCATTTGACCAAGGCCAGGCGAAGGCCGACCAGCATAATCAGCACTCCAACAATTCTCGTCCAGCTGATCGGATGGACGGGGACGCCTAAAATGCCGTAGTGATCGACGAGGAGGGATGCGAGCATTTGGCCGACGATCACCGAGGCCATCATCGCCAAAGCCCCGATGCGGGGGATCAAAAAGATGGTCAACGTCACATAGGTCGCGCCAAGGAGCCCGCCCAGCCAGAAAACCGGGGGTGCCTTCAGAGCCGCCACAAAAGAGCCGCCCCCGATGGCAAAGGAAGCCACCAACAAAGCAATCGCACCAATTGTAAAGGAAATCGCCGAGCTCTCCACCACTCCGCTATAGCGGGCCAGGCCTGCGTTGATGGGAGGCTGCAGGCTCAGAACAAACCCAATCCCCAGCGCCAAGGCTAAAAGCAATGCGCGTTCCATGCAATCACTCTCCTTTTTCCGTTTCTTCAACCCCAGCGACAACCTTATGCTGAGGCGGATTACCATCCCCAGCTTGTGCTATATTTTGTCCGCTGCCTCGGCGGAGTTAGTATCTGAAGTCGCTTCCAGCTCCTCGTCCCCTCTTTCCTCCGGAGTACGGCATAGCCGGTACGCTTCCTGGCGCGTCAAGCCGAAGCTACCCGCCACTTCCTTGAGTGCCTTCTTAGGATGGAGCCCTCGGGAAATCAGCTCCCGATACTGGGCCTGGGCCTGGTTTGTATCGAGTGGCTCCGCCTCGCTAGCCAGGCTCTCCGGCGTCGCTCCGGCGATGACGAGCACAATCTCACCCTTGATATCACCGGAAAAGTGGGCCGCTGCCTCAGTTGCACTCCCGCGAAAAATCTCCTGATGTAGCTTAGTCATTTCCCGGGCCACCACCAGTTGACGCCCGGGTAAAGTTGCGACACAATCTGCCAGGCATGCCCGCAGGCGATGGGGCGTCTCAAAGAAAACCGCCGTCCGCGTCTCCAGGGCAAGGGTGGCCAAGGCCGCTGTCCTCCCCTTGCGGTGCCGTGGCAGATAGCCGCCAAAGGTAAAGCTGTCGCAGGGAAAACCCGCATAGACCAGGGCCAGAAGCACCGCGCTAGGCCCCGGCAGGACGATGACGTCGTGACCGGCCTCGCGAGCAATAGCGGCCAGCAAGCTACCGGGGTCGCAGACCCCGGGCATCCCGGCATCGGACACCAGCGCCACTTGGTGCCCGGCGGCCAGTTCTTTCAGGAGCCAGGCCTCACGGCCGCTCTCGTTAT
>CAZWXO010000261.1:2760-3088 GCA_964637885.1 uncultured bacterium | reverse complement strand
CCAGTGCCTGTATTAAACATCAGCTATGGAGTACGTTTTTCGGGGGCAAGATCAAACAATTACAGATAGGCGGGAAAGTCTGACTCCCTTTAATAGAGCGACCTCGATCTTTGAAAGGCCCTTGTGCCGAAAATTTTCACTTGCTAAAAGGGACAAGGCAAGGTCGATGCTTTTTCTTGTGGCATACATGTAGCCACCAAAGAGGATAGAAGTAGCGAACCACATAATCAGAAGATATTTTGTGAGCGCGTAAATCACTGCAAGCCTAACGTTTGAATTAAGGGGCGCGCTTTAGCGCGTCCCACTTGAATGATGGGTTAGGCTATTG
>CAZWXO010000261.1:394-2750 GCA_964637885.1 uncultured bacterium | reverse complement strand
TTAGAAGTAAGTATGCGGATACGCAAAACCATACCGTGAAAAATACTGATAGAAATACCTGCAAACCTATTGGTTCAGCCACAGTAAGAGAAGATTCAGAGGGGTTTGTGCTTAGAAAATATACGGTGACTTTGGAGCCCGTGAAATACTTGGCTGAGATAGCGCGGGCTTCGTGGGCCTCAGTCGTATAGGTTGTGATTGAAATGCGAGTGCCCGTGTATTTTTTGCCATCTACTACGTATTGATATGCCACTCTAGGGTGATATACCCAACCAAATCGGCCATTCAACGACTCCTCGACGGTTGATGAAAGTATTACTCCAGTGGTGGCTTGCCAGGTCTTGCTGCTAATTGCTGTAAGAGAATCGGCCACACCCTGCTGTACGGACAAAACTGATACCGCCGCATTCAGAAGCGCTGCAATGGTCAGAAACCCCAGGACAGTCCATTTGAGAAGCATGTTGTCTTATTCCGGTGAAATGATGGGTTGGGCGGCAATTGCTCATCGATTCTGCTCCCAGTGATCTGCGGAGTTTGAGAGAACTTCACAGTCGCAAAACCCACCGTGTTCGCGCAACCACGCAAGAATTTCCGCCTCTGGTTGTTTGTTTTCTGCAATCCATGCCTGAGTGAATCGCAATGTGTGGTCGCAGCCGGAGTTCTCGACTTGTGCATCTACAGCCTCGAACAGCGACTCCAGCAGAGCATCGGAGATTGGAAATGCGTCCTGCGCCAGTTTCCGTTGTTGAAGCTTCCAGGCCTTCTTTCGATCTCGGTCACTCGCGCCCATCAGCTTTCGCTCCTTGCCGCCCAACGTTTAGGGTAAGGGGCCGGCGCGCAAGCGCTGGCAAAGACCAAAGCCGGCATTTCACCGGTCCCACTTGACCCGAATGTTATGCATGGCGACCGGAAATAAAGCCAATATTGTTGTCAGCTTAATTCTGTTTATGATGTTTGTAATTAAAGTCCATGCGGTGTCTATTGTCGCCTTCAATTTGAATCAGCGTGTAGTCATGGACATGAACTCTATCACCAATGCATTGCCATTGTGTGTTGCTGTAATCGACAATCTTGCGCTCGTACTCATTGACAATCTCAATAAGCTGGGGTCTATTTATATGCCCATCTGATGATATCGATTTTAATTTAGCTCCCAGATCTCTTAGCTCATATGACCATTTATTGGTTGGGTCTTCCATTTCAACGGGTTGCCCAAGTTTCTTACTCATCTCTGAACTCCAAGTGTCATCCCAAAATATTTTCATTAAATTGTTTACCAATCCATCGCCAGCCCATACTATGCATGCGTTAGATTTTGCATATGAGTTAGGTTCGGATCGAAACCAGATGCCGTAGTTATAGACGTTTTTATTGGGGTCTTTAAGCTGAATAATGTAATTGCCGAGTGGGGTTAGCTCGAAGCGAGCGGTGTATCCATCGGAACACTCTTTGTTTGGATTTGCTTTTTTATTGAATGGGCATAATGTGAGGCGCTGACCATTCAGGTACGGTATATACGTCATATTGTTGTGGGTAATCAAGCTATCGAATTTAATAATTCGGCTTGCATTTTTTTCAACTAAAACGGCGTCCGACTCGTAGCATCCAGTTAACAATAATGAGCCGAGAGCAACACAAATTTGTTTATAGTATTTGCTCGCAATAAAATCCGCATTGATACTGCGCCAACGCCTATGTGTCAGGTGCAAATTAATAATCTGAATCATTTCATCTCCTTTCGATGGCTAACACCAAACTTAGCCACACGGGCTTTTCCCCTTAAACCGCATTATTAGGCAACCTATACATCATCGTTTTGGCAAATAATAGACTTTGTTTACCTGGTTATGAGTTCGCGAAACAGCGCATCCGATCCTTCCTTTACATTGCCAAGCGGGTTATTAATGCAGTAGTTATCAATCCATAAAAACAGCTGGTCTATAGATTTTATTCTTTTCAGTGGGTCGCCTTCTCCTCGCCACATGACATTTACCCCACTGATGTAACCAATTACCCATGCCTTCCTTGCTGCCAATTTATTCTCTGTCCATTGTGCACAATCCGTAGTGCCAAAATAAGTTTGACCGGCCGCCATGCAGTTAGTGTGAACAAGCAAGAAAGCTGCTGCCAATATTGGTTTGTAATTGAGCATATGCATTTCCTTCGCGTTAGCAAGAATGGGCTTGCGCAAAATCATATTGTTTCAGCGCGAGCCAACAGCTTGAGTAATCATGATTATGTATTTTTGCCATTGACAGGTTGTATTGCAGAATTCTGTCGAGCGTGAAGAACTGACCGTACAGCCTGAACAAAAACTGGAATCTGATTTCCATTTCGAAAGGAAGGCGATAGCTCG
>CAZWXO010000261.1:0-215 GCA_964637885.1 uncultured bacterium | reverse complement strand
GCAATCAGTGATTTATCCAGACCTCCAACAAAAACACGATTTTCTTTTTCATTGCAACCGTGAATTGCTACAACCCATGTGTGGCCTGCGACCAATTTGATGCACTCTGGCTCATCGAAGCGGTGGCTTGTGATGTGTAAGATGCTATTCCCTTTTGGCTTGCGGCCGCAGAAACAATAAAAGCTGAAGTCATTGCCTGCTATTTCCTGCGCTAT
>CAZWXO010000260.1:2103-3090 GCA_964637885.1 uncultured bacterium | reverse complement strand
GGGATAACTAAATCTTTTGAAAAAAAAATAATTGGGATTTTTCTCTTTTTAACCTTTGTCAATTGGTTTGTTCCAGAAACAATGCGTGGGTATCTATTTATTTTATTGATTGTTGGGGCTTTAGCACTCTCTGCTACAATTATCGGGATGCTCTATCACCACCACCGCAAATTGTCGGCTGTGGCTGGTTTCTACATTTTATCGGGAATATTTTTGGCTTTTGTCCTAGCAGTATCAAAGGATGTATGGAGTGTTGAGATATTAATCTCGGTTTATTTTGGATGTTTCATTTTAATCCTTCTGGGGTTTGCCTTTTTTTTCATGGAATACTTCGTCTATATCGGAAGCCAGCATCAAGAGGCGATTTGTGCCAAGAATCGCCAAATTAAAGAAGTGGAAGAAAAAAGTTTTTACCTATGTCACTACGATCCGATCACAAATTTAAAGAACAAAGAAATGTGTATCAAAGACTTGTCCGCTTGGGCAGAAGCAGGGTCGACTTCATGGTTGGTTTTGATTAGCTTGGATAACTTAAGTATTGTCCGGAATCACCTTGGTTACGGTAAAACTGACATTCTTCTCAGTAAGATTGCGTGTGTTCTTGATGAAGAGCTATCGGACTCCGAGCGGCTGTATTTTCTCAATCAAGATAGTTTTTTATGTATTCACGAGATGACTAGGGAAGAACTTGTCGGTTATTGTTCTATGTTGAGTAAGAATATTAACGCGGCAGTTTTTAGCGAATTTGGCAATACCAAATTGGCCATTTCTTTTGCGTGCACGATTCTAGATGCGCATAAGAGTTATGAGGTTTTGTTTAGAGAGCTTCATGCGACATTGCTGCAAATTCAGGATGAGGGTAATTTTCGGGTCGGTTTTTTTGACGACCAATACCTAGTTTCTCTTGAGAAGGATTTATTTATCCAAGGTGTCCTCGTCAAAAGCGTGGCACAAAACGAAGTTGAGGTTTGGGTTCAGCCTAAATTT
>CAZWXO010000260.1:0-2093 GCA_964637885.1 uncultured bacterium | reverse complement strand
GAACCCATTCCCCCCAGCCAGTTTATTCCAATCGCTGAGAAAAGTAATCTAATCGTCGAAATAGGGCATCAGATTGTTGAAAAAGCTTTGCGTCGGTATGCAGAAAGCTTAAGGAATTACACCATCAATATAAATCTCTCCCCAGCTCAATTATTAGATAAAAAAAGTATAGAAGATATTATTTCTTTGACGCAGACATTGCAGATAGCTTCTGAGAATGTGATTTTTGAAATTACTGAAACAGCTTTGATGCTCAATTATGATCTGTGCATTTCTCGACTACACGAACTGCGTGGTCATGGTTTTGGAATTGCGCTAGACGATTTTGGGACGGGCTAATTTATCGTGTGCTAGTTGAAGGGATTGAAAGTGATACTAAGAAGCAGTTGATTTTGCGCGCGCTCGTCAATGTCTCGAGGGACTTAGAACTCCTTTTAGTTGTTGAGGGGATTGAAACGGAGGGGCAGCTGGAGATGGTTAAATCTTTGGGATGTCGTTATGGGCAGGGATATTTATTACAGCGGCCGATGCCTTTTGCGGATTTTCTTCAGTCTCGCTTAGATAGGGGCCTTTAATTTTATTATAGTATTAGCTTTGCCGCCACACATAACCGACCCACCCGAACACGCTACGTTCATTTATCCAATTTTTTCCTCGCGTTGCTCTAGCGCAACATAATACAGTATCCTTGCGCCGAAGGCCTCTTTTTTTATTGACATGGTAAAAAGAGTGGTATAAAATCGGTTTTATTTTCTGCGGCAGGGCCTCGTCTGTCTGGCAAAGGCTTCGAGTATGAGGCGCCATCGTATTAGTTCCGGTAGCGAAACGGCAATATTAGGAGGTAGGTAGATGAAAAACCTAGAAGGCGTCGCTCGGCGCGGGCTTTACAGCCCAGACTTTGAAAAGGATAACTGCGGCGTTGGCTTTATCGCTGACATCAAGGGTCGTCCGAGTCATGAAATTATTAAGAAATCGATACTTGCACTGCGCAATATGACCCATCGGGGAGCCGCGGTGGGAATCGGGACAGACCCCAAAACCGGGGACGGCGCCGGGATTCTGACTGCTATTCCCGACGAGTTTTTTCGCCGCAATGTCGCTTCGTTGGGTATCCAGTTGCCGGGGGCGGGTCGCTACGGGGTCGGTATGTTTTTTTTCCCCCGGGAACGAATTTTGCGCTTGCAATGTGAAGGAATCGCAGAGCGTGTATGTCAGGAAGAGGGCCTTCAGCCCCTTGGCTGGCGGGATGTCCCTGTCGATATCCGCAGTATTGGTACAGCTGCTCGAGAGTCAAAGCCCCAGATCCGGCAGCTCTTTGTCACCGCCAGCGGTGGCGAGCGGGGCATTGCCCTAGAACGCCGACTTTACATAGTGCGTAAGTGTATCGAAAAAGAAATCCGGCGGTTGCTTCCCGAGGCGGAGGAGGCATTTTATACTTGCAGTTTTTCCAGTCGCACCATCGTCTACAAAGGTCTTCTCTTGGCTGAACAAATGCCGCTTTTTTTTGCGGATCTCCACGACTACGCGTTTAAAACGCATCTGGCCATTTTCCACCAACGCTACAGCACTAACACTTTTCCCACTTGGCGCCTGGCGCACCCTTTTCGCATGCTATCGCATAATGGAGAGATAAATACAATCAAAGGCAATCGCAATTGGATGCAGGCCCGGGAGGGCGTTATCCGCTCCCAGACTTTAGGAGATTCCCTGGAAAAGGCGACTCCTTTTTTGGATGCCAGTGCCAGTGATTCAGCTTCCCTCGATAATGTCCTGGAGCTTTTGGTGATGGACGGAAGAAGCGTCGCTCACAGCATGATGATGTTAGTCCCTGAGGCATGGCAGAAAAACACGGCCCTTGAACAGTACAAACGCGATTTTTATGAATATCATGGTTACCTTGTCGAACCCTGGGATGGTCCGGCGGCGCTGACTTTTACTAACGGAGTTCAAATCGGCGCTACTTTGGACCGCAATGGATTGCGTCCGGCAAGGTATTGTATTACGGTGGATGGGCTCGTAATTTTGGCCTCGGAGGCAGGGGTCGCTCATATTCCCGAATCGAGCATCGCTCAAAAAGGCAAACTTCGGCCGGG
>CAZWXO010000259.1:0-3090 GCA_964637885.1 uncultured bacterium | reverse complement strand
AAAAAAAGGAACCCCCGCAAGGATTCCTTCGCGTCAACTATTTGCTGTTACTCAAGGTTAACCAGGTTCATCTTTAGTCCCTTGATCAAGGCCTGGGTCCGATCAGTGACGTTTAATTTATGAAAAATGCTGCTGATGTGATTCTTGACGGTTTTCTCACTGATAAAGAGTTCCCCGGCAATATCCCGATTGCTACAGCCCCGCGCCAGGCAGCGCAATACGTCGATTTCACGGCGCGTCAATGTCTGCACGGCTTTGGGAGGCTTACCCCCCGTTGAAAGACGATTGATCTCGCCCATCAATTTAGCCGCAATAGTCGGATGAATATAAGACCCACCTTTATGCACGATGCGAATAGCATCCACCAGATTGCGGGGTTCCACGTCTTTTAGAAGATATCCGGCTGCGCCACCGCGCATCGTCTGCATCACATAACCATCGTCGTCGTGAATCGTCAGAATCAAAACCTTGGTCGCCGGTACATCCCCGCGAATCCTGGCGGTCGCTTCGATACCTCCCATCCCAGGCATATTCACATCCATTAAGACAACGTCCGGCTTGAGTTTGCGAGAAAGCTCAAGCGCCTCTTCCCCGTTGGCAGCCTCGCCAACCACGGAAATTTCCTCCTCCAGCTCTAGAACTTTTTTGAGCCCTTGGCGGATTAATGGATGATCGTCAACAATCAGTATTCGAATTGCCTCCATTATTGTTCTTCCTCCTCTCCACTAGCTGGAACAGGGATCTGGATACGAATCGTTGTTCCATGACCGGGAACGGACTTGAGTTGGAAATCACCTGTCATCAAATCAGCCCGCTCCCGCATCCCCACCAAACCATAGTGGCCGTTTTCCCTCAACTCCAGGTTATCCTCATCGGAGTCAAAGCCAACTCCGTCGTCCCGAACAATCAAGACCATGCCCGCTTCATTAAAACTCATGTCCACCCAAATCTGCGCGGCATTGGCATGCTTCTTGATATTGTTTAGCGCTTCCTGAATCAAACGGAAGCACGATACCCGATACTCAAGGGGCAGTACCTTTTCATCCCCATCAGTCTCAAGCTCAATGGGCGGCCAGCCCTTCTCCATCAGACTTTCGAAATAGCGCCGGACGGTATGGGTCAGGCCCAGATCATCCAGGGCCATCGGCCGCAAGTCAAAGATAATTTGCCGTACTTCCCGCAAATTATCCCGGACGGTTTCCTTTAAATCGTTGAGTTCGGCCCGGGCTCGGTCTAAATCCGTGTCGCACAACCGTCCGCAGAGCTCCAGTCGCATCACAACACTAGCTAGGGATTGGGCCGGTCCGTCATGAATCTCCCTGGCCAAACGTTTGCGCTCTTCTTCCTGCGCTTGGATAACACGCATCGCCAACTCTTGTCGACGCTCCAGTTCGCTGATCTGACTGTTAAGATCGCCAAAATTGCCCCGCAAATATTCCACTGCCGCCGTCACCTTATTGCTCAGGTCTTCGGCCTTTTTGACGGTATCGTGAACCTCCCGCAAGCGATGCTCGTAATCATCCCGCCGGATCCGCATCGTTTTTTCTTGTTCCCGGAGTAAAGCCAGCTTGATTTGAACTTCCTGAGCGAAAGCGTAGGCATCCCTGACTTCCTGCTCACTATAGCTTTGAAAGTCCCGGTGGACTTCCATTAATTTTACCCGTGAACGCTTGACGATAACATCCGTCTTATCGACATCGCTAATCACCTGACGCATCTCTTCTTTTAAAGACTCGTATTCGGTCACCAAACGCTGTTGCTCATCCATCGTCATGCGCAATATATCTTGAATCTGGTCTCGTCCCTGCTCCACCGCCTCGATAGTATGCTCGACAACTTTATCTAATTTTTTCAATCCCAGGATGGGAGCTGTTGGATTTGTGTGGGCGTGGGTATTAGGGTTTGTTTGTTTTCGACGATCTTCCTTTTCAAACATCAGCCCCCGTCCTTTCTACACAGTCTATTC
The DNA here is from genome assembly GCA_964637885.1 of uncultured bacterium. Classification (GTDB taxonomy): domain Bacteria; phylum Bacillota; class CAZWXO01; order CAZWXO01; family CAZWXO01; genus CAZWXO01. Next base: position 1,124 of record CAZWXO010000259.1, on the reverse strand, counting down.
GGACTTTATCATAAAACAAATTTATCAAAAATAAAATAAGAAAATAAGCCTGATATACACCAATTGCAAGGCCATTCTCCCTAGTTCTTATCCATTTTAAGTCTTAGGAGATAAAAAGGGAAGCATTCTAGAGAGTAAACTTTAATATTTTTACCTTGACATTAGTTCCATAAGTTGGTACATTGTTAGCGTTAGTGTCGATAAATGTCGAAAGGAGAATGATTATGGTTTTGAAATCCACAGGAATTGTCCGCAAAGTCGACGAATTAGGCCGTGTTGTAATTCCCATTGAATTACGCCGTGTCCTCGATATCGCCGAAAAAGATCCCATCGAAATTTTTACCGACGACAATAAGATCGTCCTTAAGAAATTCGAGACTTCATGTATTTTTTGCAACAGCGTCGAAAAATTAGAGAGCCTTGAAGGCCGGATGGTTTGTCAAGATTGCATCCGCAAATTGCAAAAACGCCTGTAAGTCTGTATTTGAAGGTGGCAAAGAGATAAAACGAGGTGCTGGCCATAATTGGCCAGCACCTCGTTTTACTTATGTTTTAAATATTTTCTCCATCGCTAGTCTTTGCCGTACCAGTCGCTTCAGCTGGTTCCCCCGGGCCTTCAGCCACAGGTGGCTCCGGCTCTATCGAGGACATCGGCATCGTGCCCGGCACTGGCCCTGGGGCCGACTGTCGCACGACTGGCGGATTAGCTCTCCGGGGCATCCCCGGCAAGGGACGTCCCCATCCCACCACGCTTAGCAGCAAAGCGCCCAGCCCAGCCAGTCCCACCGTCAGACCGACGAGCAGCCCGACAAAAGGAATCATTCCCAGAAGCTTCAGGACTGCCAAAGCTCCCAGCGTCATCCATAATCCCCAGTGAATCTGCCGCCAGCCGAAGCGCTCCGCGATTAAACGGCCCAGTAGCACGGCAACGACGATCTGAGTCAGGTAAAGGGCCGAGGTATAAGAACTGGCTGTGATCAAGGCCAGCGGGATCCCGACAACCGTCACCAAGAGAACAATCACCGCCATCGGCGTGAGAAACAAGACCAGAGCCCCATAACCAAAGCTGGCTCCAGGGCGGCGCGCAAAGTTTCAACAGCCGCATCCCAACTCCTTGGCCAAAT
>CAZWXO010000258.1:0-3108 GCA_964637885.1 uncultured bacterium | reverse complement strand
GGTTAAGGACTCGTACCCTTTCCATCCGTCGATCCGCGACCTGTATGCCCGTTTTAAAGAAAACTCCGGCTTTCAGCAGACCCGGGGGCTGATTCGTCTGATGCGCCAGATTGTAGCCGGGCTTTATAGTGGTGATAATAGTAAAGCCACGCGAAAATATCTGATTAACGTTTTTGATTTCGATCTTAATGACAAGGCGATGCTGACAACGGTGACCCAGATCAAGCAGGAACTCAGCAACGCCATTGCCCACGATATCGCAGCCGGTGGCAAGGCCATCGCCGAAGAAATCGATGCCCAGTATCAGCAGGATTTGGTGGGCGATGTCAGTAAACTGATTTTAGTCGCCTCGCTGGCCAATGTGCCCAACGCTCTGCTGGGCCTGACCCTGCAAGAGATTATCGGCAACCTGTGCGAGCCGGGCCGCGACATTGGCGGCCTCAAACGTGCCCTCGACGAATTTCAGGCTCGGGCCTGGTACCTGGAACATGACAAGGAAGGTAAACTGCTCTTTAAAAATGTTAAGAACATGATTGCCGAGCTACATTCCTTGGTCGAGTCCTATGACAACGAGGGTATCCGTACCACGACGCTAAAGGCCTTTTTAGACGAAAAATTTAGGCCGATTGTCGGCGATTGCTACCAAAATCTGCTGATTTTTCCGGCGATTGATGAAATTGCGCTTGCTGCCGATAAAGTTTCGCTGATTTTATTTGAGCCTTACACCGGCACGGGGCTCCACCCGGGCCTTGAGCGCTTTTATGGCGATGCCGTTTATAAAAACCGAGTGATGTTTCTGTCGGGCAACCGCGATACGATGGACCGCTTGTACGAGGCAGCCAAACAGCTAAAGGCAATCGAGCGGATAATCGCCAATATGCGGGACGAAAAGGTTCCCGAAGATAATCAGCAGTTTCAATTGGCCCAGGATACGAAAATTAAAAAAATTACCGCGGTGCTAAGCGCCGCCCAGCAGACTTTCTCTACCTTATACTACCCGATGGGCGACAGCATCCGTAACAGCGATTTCACCATGCAGTTTAAAGACAACAACTATAACGGTGAAGAGCAGATTAAAACAATTCTGAAGGAAAAACAGAAATTTTCCAATAAGCCGATTGACGACACCTTGCGCCGCAAATGCGAAGAACGGCTTTTCACCCGCAGTGAAATGCGTTGGTCCGAGATTAAAGACCGGGCCGCCACTGAAACCAACTGGACTTGGGTCCACCCGGCCACCCTCGATAAACTCCGGGCTGATTGTGTCCAAAAAGACCTTTGGCGGGAACGCGGCGACTATATCGAAAAAGGGCCTTTTGCCAAGGAACCCACCAGTGTTTCTGTCACTGTTAAACACGAAAGCACCGAAACCAATAAACTTGCCTTGCGCTTAAAACCTGTTTTCGGGGATAAAATTTATTATGAAATTGGCGCCTTTGCCACCGATGCCTCGCTGAAAGTGGATGACTTGAATAACTTTGAAACCGCCGAGCTGAAGGTATCCTTTTTGTGCGTTGATTCCAGCGGCGCGCACCCCACAGGGTTGCCAGTGGAATGGGTGCGGGATATTGCCATTAAGCATAAAATCCAGGTCAAGGCGGATGGTAAATATGTCGACTTGGAAACGCCCACTGGAGTGAAGATAAAATACACCACTGACGGCAGCGACCCCAAGAACAGTGGCGGGTATTACGACGGAGAGTTTAAAATTCCTTCATCTTGCTCCTTTGTCCTAGTGGTTGCCGAGCACGATGGTGCTTTCTACGATGCCCATTCGATTGTTGTTCCCAAGAATGGTGGCGGCGATGGCGTTCCTCCAATTGATAAAGTCAAGCCGCTAACCCTATCGCGTTTGCTGCGTTCCAGCGATACCAGCGAAACCTATGACCAGCTGACTTTATTGCAAAAACATGCTGAAAGTGTCAAGGATGTGCACCTTGTCCTGCACAAAAATGACGAGCAGGGCAAGGACGCTGGCTGGATCGAGCTGACTTTGAGCGACAAGATACCGATCACTGTTTCCCAGATAGAAACAGCCATTGATAGTCTAAAAAATTCTTTTGTCACCAGCGGTACTGCTAGTGTCGAGCTGGAGCTCAGTGTTATTCACTTTTCCACAGGGCAGGCCTTTTATGATTGGGCCAACGATAAAAAACTCAGTCTGACCGACTTCAAACAAGGGGAGATCAAGCAGTAATGAGCGACAAGATCAAGGTAATCGGCTTCGGCTTTCGCCCCGAAGAAAGCCGGCATCATTTCCTCGTTGCCCTTCCGGTCAAGAAGGACGCCTTGGTGTTTATCTTTGAGCGCTTTAGTTGGCAGGACGAGGTCGACAAGCAGATAATTAATGAATTCGACGAAGATAAGGCCAAGGCTGCCCTCTCGCGCCACAAGTGGGACCTTATCAAGGATGTCTTGCAGGCCGAGTTTAATACCCGCCTGAAAAAGCAAAAACTCCCGGCCGGCCGCTTTTCCCAGGGACAGACCCCGGTGGAGCGCCTGCTGGGGAAAGAGCTGCTGGTTTTGGTGTGGGCGGTGGAAGACTGCGACCCTGCCGGCATTCCCATTGCCATCCGCAACTGGCTGGGCCTAGCCCCCGAGGAGCGCTGGTGGCTGTACACGATGACCAATGCCGCCACCGGCAACCTCGATGACCGCCGGGGCTGGCGCAAAGCATTGCGTTACGCCCTGTGTGAAAACCCGATCGACGAGCGTCGCCAAATGTCCATCTTTGATACCATGCTAAACCGCGGCCAGGAGGAATAACCAGATGAATCATGCAAAATCTTTTATCGAGGTGCAGTTTCCCGTTTCCAAGGTCAGCAAGGAAAGTTATAAGGAGCGCAAGGCAGTTCAAAGTCAAACCCTGACGGGCCTGGGCAAATGGTGGGGGCGCAAGCCCCTTGTTTTGGTGCGGGCGGCTCTTGTCAGCCTGCTAATGCCGGCCAGTGACGACCCGAAAAAAGATATGGGTATTTTTTTAAAAATAATGGCGATGGATAAAAACGGCCTGGCATGCCGACGGACAAAAACGATTACCGCCGGCGACGCCTTTGCTTTATTGACTCCCCGGGAGCGGGAGGCATACTTTGCTGGCAAAACTAACGA
>CAZWXO010000257.1:2420-3123 GCA_964637885.1 uncultured bacterium | reverse complement strand
TGCCATTCGTACATTGATTAAGCCTTGGTCCTGCCAAGCTTTATTTTGCCTGCAAGCAGTTTGTAAGGCCCATGCACCGATCTCGTTGATCGAACCCGTTTGCTCCATCAAGGGAATAAAGGTTAAAGGTGAGATCATCCCAAGTTCGGGGTGCTGCCAGCGCATCAAAGCCTCAAACCCACTAATTTGGTTGGTATAGGAACTGACTTGTGGTTGGTAATATAAGAGAAGTTCATTTCTCTCCATCGCCCGGTACAGGCTATTTTTAAGTTTTGTTTTCTCTAGTAAATCTTTTTTCATAATCGGTGAACAAAGGCTATATTGATTCTTCCCCTTTTCCTTGGAAGCGTACATTGCCAGATCAGCATTTTTAACAAGAATATCAATATTATCGCCATCAATCGGAAAAAGTGAAATGCCGGCGCTGGCGGTAACAAAGAATTCGTGCCCTCTGATAAAGAACGGGGCGCTAAACGATTCCATAATTTTATCGGCTATTTTATATAGATCTTCCGCTTGCTTAATGTTATTTATTAAGACGAGAAATTCGTCTCCCCCGAAGCGGGAAACGGTGTCATATTTACGAGTGGATTGTTTAAACCTTTGTGCAACCTGAATTAGTAATTCATCGCCACCTTCATGCCCTACGGTATCATTGACATATTTAAAGGCGTCCAAATCGATATAAAGGACACCGATTATT
>CAZWXO010000257.1:465-2410 GCA_964637885.1 uncultured bacterium | reverse complement strand
TAGATGGGTAATTTCTTTTTCAGAAACGACTTTTACCATGGCATCTTCTAGAAGTTTAGCCAGTACTTTAACTAGACTTTGATTGTTCTCCGACCATATCTTTATTTTTGTGATTGTTTCGTAGCATAGGAAGGCAGCTATTTTTTCTTTAATCACTATCGGAGCCGCGATCAACGTTTGCTGTGGCTGCTCCTGTAACATAAACCGGTTGTCTTGCATTTTTGCTAAGAGCACACTCATGCCTGCATCCTGATCTATTTGGCTAGACAACATTTCTTCCAACCATACACGTGCATCAGTTGAAAGATCAACAAAGGCATCATTGTTTGCTGTAATGTCATAATTACACCATTCATGCGATCGTACCAGGCCTTTCAGCTCTGCTGAATAAGTAAACAAACTGACATGATCAACTTTAAAATGCTCCCCACTTAAGCGCAGCATTCTCTTGGTTTTATCTTCAAGATTTGCGTCGCTAACGGCAATAAAATCTGAAGAAATCTGTGCGATCATCTGTTGCGCATTGATATGCATTTCATTTTCCTTTAAACGGTTCATGTAAAGCTGGTTGATATAAAAGGCCAAAAATATAATAATGCAGTAAATACCAATCCTTCCGATGTGATTCGAGCCATCGATCTGAACCAGTGACAGCGGCGCTTTAACCCAAACCCAGATTAATGTGAGAATGGTTGAAGCGCTTAAAATTACAAGCATTTGTTTTATATGGAAGGCAACCGCAACCAAAATAAAAATTGCTGGCACTGCCCAGACCGTAACACCAGCGTATTGTACAAATTGGCCGATCAATAGCGGAATCATACAAGCCAATAGCACTGACAAAACTATGTCTTGATACTCCGTTTTTATTTGGAGCTTCGGAATATAATTAATTACAACACCAAAAACAAACAAACAAGTACTTACCTGAAGTGTCTCTACCAGCGCGCTATTATACAGAAAATACATGGATAAAAAATTAAGGTAACTTCCAAAAACGAAAGCCATCATTAGAGCGTTGTAGACTTTCGAACGGGCAAGCTCGTTTAAGATTTTCCCGACTTCAGTGATTTGATTATCCTTAAGTGGTACCATCAACCCGTACCGTCGAATGGAAAAGAAGATAGCAAAAATTGGGATAAGAATTATCAGCGGTGCCATCTGAGGGATTGCGATCGACGGAACGAAACTATTAACAACGTCAGTAAATGACCCTGACAGGAGGCCAATTGTGAAAGCCAAGGCCAAAAGTTTAGCTTCTTTCTTTTTTTCGTTTTGGCAATTTTGCCCCCATTGCCACAGTAAATAGATACTCAGAATGACGAAACTTGCATAAACTACATTAAAATACCAATCCCACGGACTTTTTGCTGAAATATTTGTCCAGCCAACTGTTGTACTAACGAGGTTGTAATTGTTCGCTACATATTGGCCATTTATTGAATAGATATAAATATTAATCAATGCAGGAAGATAAAGAATCGGATAAACCCATTTATGTTTTAAAATTTTTACCCTTTCGGTTAAAATTAATATGTAATGTAGTAGAAAACTAAACATTGTTCCCCAACCGAAGACAGATAAGCGCCGCCAATACATTGCTGTTTCATAGTCAGCCGCAGAATTGGAAACAGAAAATGTAAAAGACCAGATGCAAAGCGAGAGGCAAAGCATAAAAAAAACACGGTGGATAGCTGCTTTTTTAACAAGTGGAAAAATATAAATTGCTAATGAAGCATAAATCGTAAAAGATATAAAAAACGCTATTGAATACCCCAGCGCAGCACTAACCATATCAAACCCCCATACTAGTTTATTTCTAAATGGCAACTATATTAAATCGGCACGTCGTGTCCCCGGTTGACCAGCAATCTATTTCCTTTACCACAAATTGCCGCCCCATGTATGCTTCTAAAATACCCATAACTAGCCCTTCATCGTATTT
>CAZWXO010000257.1:0-455 GCA_964637885.1 uncultured bacterium | reverse complement strand
TCCCCGGTGATAATTGTGCCGGAACAATCAAGGTCTTCGGATAACGTCACGATAAAAATCAAGTTTGTAAGGTCGGCATATTCAATTTCCATAATACCAATACCGTATTCCCGCAACTTGTCGCCTAACTGGTTAAAAAAGTCATGGGGGGGCGCATTAACATCGAGCAAGTGTTGGCAAAACTCTTTTCCCGACACACGTCCTGCCTCAAACAAGATAAAGTCAATCGATTCAGCACCAAAGGTTTTTTCCAAAACGCTTCGCAGCGAAAATTGGAACATTCTGAAAACGGCAACATGCATTTGTGTACCCAAAGTCGGCCTGCCCACAGCCAAGTTGCCGATATCGCTCCACTCAAAGCTATTTACATATTGTTCCATTTTTCAACCCTTCAAATACAAAATCACCATGGTAAATATGTCCCATCAAATTATAGCAAGGCATTCTGAACATTT
>CAZWXO010000256.1:0-3164 GCA_964637885.1 uncultured bacterium | reverse complement strand
TCCGCATCGAAAGACCATGCTTTTCATACAGAATGTGAACTACTTTGGCTAGTGCTTCCCTGGCTCCTTGTTCACGCATATCGTTGATTCCTGTTTGCCTAAGTTCTTTTTCAACAAGCAGGGTTATCTCTTTTGGGCTCAGAGGCGTTTTTGCTACGTCGATATATTCTTTCGGTTCAGGTATTTCCATCAAGCGAATGTATTCTGGTACTGCTGCTACTTTCTTTTTGCTGATGGAAAGCAGGATATCGGTATCGACAAAGGTTTTAAGCTCCGGGTGGCGATAGTACTTGTCGCTTGACCATGCGTATTCTTCAACATTGCTGCACATGCCGGCCTTGACCGGGTTCTGGTGGATATATCTGAGAGCGGCGAAGAGATAGGTATCATCTTCAATTGCCTCACTTTTAAAGCGGTCCTGAAAAAGATGGCCAATTCTGTTGTTTTTCTTATTGAAATACCCGGCATATGATACGCCGATGCTGCGCATCGCACTTGCCAGCTTGTCGCCTTGATCATGGATCAGTAAATGCAGATGATTATCCATCAAGCAGTAGGCTATGATGTCGATGCTTTCGTTTGTTACCTGCTTGGCCAGTAAATGCAGGTATCTTTCCCTGTCCTCATCATCTAAAAAAATATCCCGACGCTCATTTCCCCGGAGCATCACATGGTAATAACCGCTCTCTGATTGGACTCTTGCTGTTCTTGGCAATGACTCACCCCGCCTATCTTCGTCAATTTTGCTAAAGTAAGTTTAGCACTTTGATCGAGTGGACACAAGAACCGTCCCCGTGGGCAACCAACAGTACCTCTCGCACCCCTATTTGTTGCTAAACAGCATTTGAATGCAACAAAGGCTATCATAGTCTTCACTATAATAGCCCTGTTGAAACGGGGAAATTACTCCGATAATTTGTGAGACCTGCCGCTTTAATAGTTGGCGGTTATTTTTTTGCTGGGTTCATTATTCCGTAGGCCTCTCCCATATAAATATGCTTGTACGTTGTGGCATCAAGTGTTGGCGCCGTCAATTTAAAGCCTGCCTGAGGCTGGAAAATCATGACGATATCCGAACCGCCAAACAGGAAATATCCTAAAGGATCTCCTTTTTTGACCTTGCTCCCGACCTTAACTGTGTCTTCGAAATTTACCGAAGAAACCTGGGACATGCCGATGGGCAACACCGCCACCAACCCATATTTCTCCGTGTCGATAATCACGCAGGCCCGAGTTTCGATGGATTGCCATCCCGGAATCTGATCCTCTAAAACATATTTGTTGAGCTTGGCATTCCAAACAGTAATGCCCCCTACCGCATCATCCGCTAAAATCGTGCGAACCTCCTTGATAGTTCCACTCACCGGAAAATGGTAGCGATGATAGTCATTGACATCCAGGAAGGTGTGGGTCAAAACGCCACCAGCAAATTTACTCTCATAGGCGCTGTCCCTGCCGATAATATCCTCCACCGAATTAAAATTAGCCGATTTTAGCAGGACACCCTCTTGCTGGACAAAACGGGATTTTTTATCTATCTGCCAGATTCCCTGCGGGGTGGAATCTGCCGGAGAAACGACAATGGCCGCATTTGAGGGGGCAGCGATAGGCCTGGCATCCGGCGAGCTTAAATAACGGGCAAAAAATTCATTAAAGGTCGTCCAATTTTCCGGACTTTCATACCAGCCATTGTTCATCCCAAAACGATCATCCGCCAGGGTTTTTTGATAGAACGCATCGTTCCAAGAGGCTTCTGTGCTAAGATATTCACCCCAATGCTTAATAAAATTAATCATCCACGAACGATATGGTTCGACATACTGCAAAGAATTATAGTAATACCCTTTACCCTTGAGACTATCCAGGGGTTGATCCACCAGGAAATAAAAATAATCCAGGCTTTGATCAATGCTTTCATATAATTTTGGGTACGCTTCTGCCGACGGCAAAATGTTATATGGCATCGCCGTTGTCGCCCAATCGATAAAATCATAGTATTCTTCCAGAGACTGTACCGGGTTGCTTTCCCGGTCAGGATTAATCTTCTTGGCTTGCTCAATAGACTTGATGAGCATCCGCTTGAGATCCGCATTATGCTCGACAATGGTAATTAACTCTTCCGTTTCCTTGGCATGCTTCTTGGCATCACCAGCGGCATCCGCCATATTAATCTCACCTAGAAAACCCGCCGAGACAACGGTAAAAACAAAACCCAAACCAAAGACCCTGCCCAGACATTTTTTTAACATAAGATACCCCCCTTTCATCCATGACCCTGTTCTGCAGCCAAAGGATGGACACTGATAATTACCATCGACAACCTCTGCGCATAGGCCAAGAATACCACTATGCCAGCCCGCAAACAAGATGGACTAGGGTGGACTAGGGGCCGGTTCTTTTGTCCATTTCGGCAACCATCTCTATTTTTCACTTAATATTTTTTGGACTGAGCTTTTACTGATGCCAAGTTCTCCGGCTATCTTCCGCATCGAAAGACCATGCTTTTCATACAGAATGTGAACTACTTTGGCTAGTGCTTCCCTGGCTCCTTGTTCACGCATATCGTTGATTCCTGTTTGCCTAAGTTCTTTTTCAACAAGCAGGGTTATCTCTTTTGGGCTCAGAGGCGTTTTTGCTACGTCGATATATTCTTTCGGTTCAGGTATTTCCATCAAGCGAATGTATTCTGGTACTGCTGCTACTTTCTTTTTGCTGATGGAAAGCAGGATATCGGTATCGACAAAGGTTTTAAGCTCCGGGTGGCGATAGTACTTGTCGCTTGACCATGCGTATTCTTCAACATTGCTGCACATGCCTGCCTTGACCGGCTAGATGATTATCCATCAGGCAGTAGGCTATGATGTCGATGCTTTCGTTTGTTACCTTCTTGTCCAGTAATCGTAGGTATCTATCTTTGTCTTCGCCGTCTAAAAAATATCCCGACGCACATTTTCCCTGAGCATCACATAGTAATAACCGCTCTTCGATTGTACCCTTGCTGTTCGTGGCAATGACTCACCCCGCCTGTCTTCGTGAATTTTGCTAAGGTGAGTTTAGCAATTTGGCAGAGTGGACAGCAGAACCGTCCCCGTGTTCGGGCCCCAGGCCCCGTCCCCAAAATTCTAAGGAGATTTATCTTTACGGATTCAGGTATTTATCCGCCC
>CAZWXO010000255.1:0-3168 GCA_964637885.1 uncultured bacterium | reverse complement strand
ATCAGAAATGACAATTCATAGACTAAATAAGGTTTTAAAAAAAGAAAGTACCCCAGTCGATATTGTCGATGTGAATCAAAAAATATTTGACTTCAGGCAGTCTGAAGTTGGCAAACGGCTTATTGAAACGAGGGGAGATATTCATCCGAATGTTCGACTGGCTTTTACCGACGAAGCATTACAAAAGAGTGGTAACAGCAGGCTGGACGCAGCAAAAAATGGATTAGCTGATAATGCAATTACACTCGAAGGTTTTTTTGATCAAGTTGAAAAAGGAGTAGTAATTGGAACTGTTGTATCTATCGGGGTGTCAGTGCTTTCAAATTACCATGATTTAAAGTGTGGAAGGTCTACTAGGAATGAGTTCGCGAATAGAGTTATGCTCGACTCATTACACGGAGGAATGATGGGAGGAGGTATTGCGGCTATTAATATTCCTGTTCAAATTGCTGCTGGTCTTTTACATGTTGGGGCACCTGTCACTATCCCAGTAATGATAATAATGAGTGCTGGACTTCGCAAAGTTATTAATCCAATGTTTTGTAAAGGTGAATATAAGGACATTCTTGACAGTGTTAATTATACAACTGAAATTAGTCAGGCTTTTCATGACTTCTCACAAATCTCTTTAAATTCTTTTGATTTGCAGAAGCAACTTCTTTTAAATGCCCATGCGCACGGGGAAAGGGCGGTCAATTTAGATAAAATTTCAAATGAGATTGATAATAATTTATTGAATGAAATGAGTGAGGCTTAAATGGAAGAGGTAGCAGCATTAAACAGACGTGAGATGTCTGCCTTGGAATTAAAATCTGGTGGTGAGGCACTAACGGCTGAATACATTGAGCATTTTGAGAAAGCATATGATGAGCTTGCAAACACTTTGTCAAAAGATGAGATGCAAAAAGTTGTCGAAGAGATAACGGACCTTTTGACTGTAACAGAGAATAACTTTGATAGTATCAAAAAGCAACGGTGTTTTCAGAGGGCATGGCAAACATTGACTCGCAAGAATAGCAAACTTGAGGAAATTAATAGAAGAAACCTGCTGCTAATACAAAAAGGGGCAGTATATTTTTTGAATAGAATGGCGCTTGAAAACCAAAACACTATGCAAGTAGTGAAATATTGCCTAGATAGAATTGAAGAAAATCAAGTGCAGGATTTAAAAATAAAGTTATTTTTACTTGGATGGGTAAAGAGAATTAAATCAAAACTGGATTATCATGAAGAACGCATCTCGCAATGTGAGCGACACATTGAATCCTTGTCTAGGAATGCAGTTGCGCAAAAATCCCTGTGGAGTAGGGTAAAATGCTTTTTTGGTGCAGGGAATGGTATAGAGAACCAATTGGCGCTAGCTAATTATGATGCCATCCAGAGAGGAAAAATAGTTTCTGAAAATGAGGCTTTCAAACCTTTAGTGTTTAACAATATTCAGAAATTGTTGAATATTATTATAGAAAATAATTGTTGTTACTACCTCGAACCTTTTGTTGACTACAGGTCAAAGTGCAAATCAATTTATGAAGATTTGCCTCAAGGAAAAGTAAAGACTGAGATTCTTTCAAACGCAGTGTTAGATTGGATTAGTGTAGATGAAATGAGCCCAGAAAAAGTAAACAGGGCGACAATACGTACAGTAAATAGTTTAACTGAAGCCATAAATGATTTTGCGAGCTGGATTTTTACAAACCATCTTCCTCAATCGCCTTATCAATTTCAAGCAGAAATTACTTACAATCAAAAAAAGGCTTTGATAGAAAGTGTTTCAGAACTTAATAGAGGTGTAATTTCAAAATTGATTGAAAGAGAGGCTACCGGCCGTGAATTAAAAAAACGCTGGCCTAAATATGATAAATACGTAACCAAAGTCCCGTATGTTGAAATTGGAGTGGGTATGGTTTCAGGATTTGCTGCTGGTGTTTTTTTGGGGCCAATCGCGATTGTTGCTGCGCTAGGTTATTCTTTTTTTGGGGATTCAATTACTAATGCACTAGGTATTGAGAATAAACAAGATTATGTTAATGATTTTATTGCTGCGTATGGCGATTATATGGGTGTAGCTGATGAAGTCATTGCTGAGGTGTCCACTAATTTATATCCTGAAATTGTTCAAGAAATGAGAATTTATATCACGGGCTTTATAAAACAGTTGGAATGTGCAGTCAATGAGTTTGATGAGTACAACTTGAGTATGGAGGAATTTTCTGGAGCATTGTCTTCACTAATTGAAGAAAGCAATAGAGAAGAAGAATAAATTGCAGAGAAACGCATTATGGTGATAGATACAATAGGAAATGCTAGTAATAATTGTTATTTATTGGAGGATGAAAATTTAATGGAATGCTTTGCTTTGATTAGTAATGTGGATTGGGGATTCATAATTACAGTATTTGCTTTAATTGCACCAACAATCACAGCAATTTTTGGAGTTCATAAATACTTTTATGAGAAAAATAGGTTATGGTATGAGAGAAGATTAAATGAGGTGTACGCACCTTTATATGGACAACTAGTTAAACAAGAAACGTTTCGTCAGTTATTTCTACCAAAAGTCACTATACAAGAGGCTCCGATTTTATCATCTGAAAACCGTAGGATAGATCAAACAGTAAAATATAAGGAAACAAGTATTGAAATTTCCAAGAAGGAGACTACGAGTATAGGTATATTGGATAGGACTGGTTTTTTTAAGGTGTTAAATGATACGAATAAAGGCATCGCTAGGCCAAAGTTGTTAATTTTAATTTATCAATATGAGTTGTTGGTCCACTTAGAGGAAACTGCGGACAAACAAAGTAATGAATGGAAGATGGCTACCGAACAAAAAATCCAAGTTGAGTATGCGTTGTTTAATGAAATACAGGAAGGATACAAAGAAACTGTTGAAAAGCTTAAATTAGGCGAAGCACGCCAAGCATTTGACCTTAAGAAATGTATAATTACAAAATAGTTTTAACTGATGTCTTGGTATATCGATATGGGAGGCGTTGATGTAGATCAATTATTGATATTTATGGGATGTGTCTCTGCAGCCTCTAAACCCATAAATGCACATACCCTAACCCCATATCCCCGATAAATTCTTAATCGTATCGCCCCACTTGCCCCTATTCATAAGCAAACAAACGAACCGATACAATGTGAAAGCCCTTGCTATAAGGG
>CAZWXO010000254.1:0-3185 GCA_964637885.1 uncultured bacterium | reverse complement strand
TACTGCTGAGTGAAAAAGCTATCCATGTTTACGCTCCTTTATCCCGGTTAAGCCTTCCATGAGGCCTCCTGTAAGCCGTTTTCAGCTGGCTCATCGGTCTTTTTCTTCTTTGGGGCTCGCTTAGGCTTGGGACCAGCTGTTTCAGGCGGTTCAAATGGGGTATCAGCTGGTTCATCTTCTATAATTCTTTGGCATTTCGCTACCCTATCCTTCAGGCCTTTTCCTGCTTTAAAGATCGGGTAGTATCCAGCTGGTACAGTCAGGCTTTCCCCTGTCTTTGGGTTGCGGCCTTGATGCTCGGGTACATAGCGTAATCCGAAGTTACCGAAACCTGTGAATATTCCGCATGTAATTGAGCACCTCCACCGGATAAATTGTGCACGGCAAACGCCGAAATTGTGCATCGCCGCCGGGCCAATTGAGCACTCGCAATATAATGTGAATATGCACCATATGTTGTGGTGTAAATATTCATAGGAGGTCATCCATATGACCAATTATCGCGAGGTTCTAAGGCTAAAAAGTCTTGGACTCAACAAAAACGAGATTGCGCAAAGCATCTGTTGTTCGAGGAATACAGTGAGCGCAATCTTGCAACGAGCAGAGAGCCATGGCTTAAAATGGCCACTGCCGGATTCTTTGTCAGACAAAGATCTGGCTGAAATGATTTACCCCGCTGCATCGGGGAAGCCCACTTTTAAAATACCAGACTACGAGTATGTTCACCGTGAGCTCCAGAAAAACGGTGTCACGTTGAATCTGTTATGGCTTGAGTACTGTGATTCCTGCCGGTTGACTAATGAAATGCCGTATCAGTCCACGCAATTTAACAAGTATTACAACGATTTTCTTGTGAAAAAGAACGCCACGATGCATCTAAACCACAAACCGGGTGAGATTATGCAAGTCGACTGGGCGGGAGACAAAGCAATTGTGACAGATACGGATACAGGAACGGCGATTCCGGCATATATTTTTGTTGCAACACTACCCTACAGCGGCTACAGTTACGTGGAAGCATTCTTTTCGATGAAGCAGGAGTGCTGGACGACAGCTCATGTCAACGCCTACAAATTTTTCGGCGGCGTACCCAGGATCATTCAATGCGACAATCTGAAGACCGGCGTAGAGAGACACGGGCGCGACGAAATCACTTTGAATCAGACCTACCGTGAACTTGCCGAGCATTACAGCACGGCAGTGATTCCAACAAGAATCCGTTCTCCTAAGGACAAGGCAATGGTGGAAGGCACTGTCGGTGTAATCTCCACTTTCATCCTTGCCGCCATGCGGAACCAACAATTTTTATCCTTGCCGGAGTTGAACACTGCCATCCGGGAGCGGCTGGAAACTTTTAATCACAAGCCATTTCAGAAAAGAGACGGCAGCCGGGCAACAGCGTTTGAGGAAGAAAAGCCTTTTCTGCTGCCTTTGCCGCCAAGGCCGTTCGAGCTTGCGACATGGAAAGTGGCAACTGTTGGTCCAAACTACCACATTGCCGTCGATGGCATGAATTACTCTGCTCCGTATGAATACATCAAACAAAAAGTGGATGTCCGCATCACAAGGGGAGCAGTGGAGATTTTGTTTGACGGGAACCGCATCTGTTCGCACCCCAGACTGCACGGCATGGCAAACCAATACAGCACAGTCCAAGACCACATGCCACCAAACCACCAGCAATACGTGCAGTGGAACGGCGAGCGCTTCGCCAAATGGGCAGCTAAGATCGGGGAAAAAACTGAAACAGTTGTCCGCACTATTCTTACCGCATACAAGGTTGAACAACAGGGATACAAGGCCTGCATGGGACTTTTAAAGCTCGCCGATAAATACTCGGCGGAGCGCCTTGAAAATGCCTGCAAAAAGGCCCTGACATATACTCCCCGGCCGTCTTTAAAGAATGTTCAGGCTATCTTAAGCTCTGGACAGGATAAAATTCAGGACGAAACCCCAGCCCAACCTGCCTCCTCTGCCCAGTACGGTTTTACCCGTGGCGCCGACTACTATGATAGGAGGGAAGGGTAATGCTGATGGAAAACACAGTAAACAAGCTCCGGGAAATGCGCCTCAGCGTTATGGCCTCTGCTTTTAAGGCACAGCTGGCCGATCCTAAGTTCCAATGCATGGCATTTGAAGACCGTTTTGGACTGATTGCGGATAAGGAATGGTGCGCCAGAAAGAACAACCACCTGAAAAGGCTGGTCAAGCAAGCGGGTTTTTCAGAGCCCGGGGCTTGCGTGGAAGATATCGAGTATCACCCTGACCGGAATCTGGACAAAAACATGATCGTAAGGCTTTCGACCTGCAATTACATACTCGAACATCACAACGCAATGCTGCTTGGCGCCACAGGCAGTGGCAAGACCTATTTGGCCTGCGCTCTGGGCATGGCCGCGGTTCGCAATTATCTTACGGTGAAATACATCCGCTTGCCTGAAATGCTTGTGGATCTGGCTATAGCCCGTGGAAGCGGTACGATCCGTAAAACCATGGCCCAGTACAAAAAGTTCTCGTTATTAATCATCGATGAATGGCTGCTATTGCCCCTGTCGGAAACGGAATCCCGGGATCTGTTGGAGATTGTTGAGGCCCGGCATAAAAAAGCTTCCACAGTGTTTTGTTCCCAGTTTGACGTCCCGGGTTGGCGCGACAAGCTGGGTGACCCCATTTTGGCCGACGCTATTTGTGATCGGATAGTTCACGACTCATATACGATTGTGATTAAAGGCAAGGACTCCATGCGCAAACGCAAGGGCATTTCAGTGGACTAACTTAGGAGCCTCCGGCTCATCGGGCTCTGCCCGAACCCGAGGTTTAACGCATTCGGATTTTCCGGGAAGAGTGGTTGCACATGTGTAAATGCAAAAAAAGAAGAGTAACTCCAGCGCGTGGACGCTTGGCATCACTCTTCCCGCTAAATCCCGTATTCGGCGCTCGTGTCGCTCCTCAGCGTTGCACTATCCTCCGATACGGCTAAAAGCAGGTTAATGATATCATGGAAACCTATTGACTTCAATGTAAAACCCTCCGGCGGCACTGTTCAACCTTAGCGGTGAAACTGTTCATTTTTGCCGGCGGCACTGTTCAGCTTAAGCGGTCGAGCTGTCCAAAACTAACGGAATATGCATCCATTGATTTTGAAATAAAATTACCTGGATTATCCCTATATTTCGATTGTATTA
>CAZWXO010000253.1:0-3187 GCA_964637885.1 uncultured bacterium | reverse complement strand
GAGCGGCCACGTCTGACCTGGGTTTGTATATCGTTCAGAGGTGGGAAAGTTATGTTGTTCACCCTTAATTGTTAATTCCCATCATAGCATGGCGGTTTTTATTTCCCGGGAAATATTTTGGTCGCAAAACAAGTACCATATGCTGGAAATAAATGTAAATTAGCTGTTTAGTATAAAAAAAGCGGAGATTGTTGTTGTTTTTTATTGTTTTTTGAGTGCATGTCAGTCTGCTTTATTGTAAACTAAAATGACCGGGAGGTGGTTTAATGCGTGACCAGCTAAGCAAATTACTTGGCATTAACGAGCAGGAGGAGTTCCGGGCGGAGATCAGGTTGCTCGATGTCAGGCTTATTTCGCCTAACCCTTGGCAACCTCGGTACGTATTTAATGAAGAAGAACTGGCAGAGTTGGCGCAATCGATTAAAGAGCACGGCATTATTCAACCATTGCTAGTGCGGCAGCGTGGGAATACTTTTCATTTAATTGCCGGGGAGCGACGTTTGCGCGCCGCTAAACTTGCTAATTTAGCGGAAGTACCTGTCATTGTTCGTGATATTGACGATCGTGAGACGGCAATCTTAGCAATGGTTGAGAATCTTCAACGGAAAGATTTGGACTTTGTTGAAGAGGCGCGGGGCTACAAGCGGTTGCTTGAAGAGTACGACCTTACCCAGGAGGGGCTTGCTAAGATGGTGGGTAAGAGCCAGTCGGCGATTGCCAATAAGCTGCGCCTGTTGCAGCTACCCGCCGAAGTTTTAGAACGAATCCGCACGGCGAATTTAAGTGAACGCCACGCACGTGCGTTGCTGGCGGTCAAAGAGCAAGGTAGTTTGCGCAAAGTCCTGAGTGACATTATTACGCATAAGTTAAATGTTATTGAGACTGAGGATTTGATTAAAGAAATTCATTCTAAGCCAACTGTTACAAAGCAGGCTGAGAAAAAGCGAAAAGCTAATGAACCTGTTGGTGGCGAGGGTGATGCTCCGGGCCAGTCTTCAACTGCTCACAAAGCTTTTGATGGCTTTGAGGCTGAAATTATCCGTCTCTCTGAGGCGATGAAGCGAAGCGGCTTTGAGGTAGAAATGGCTTTAACCCGGGATAATAATGTTTTTAGTATTAGACTTAAATGTAAGAGTATCGATTAAGAGTTTCTTTAGATACCGAGAGGAGGGCAAGGCGTGGGACGTGTTATTGCGATTGCGAATCAAAAGGGTGGTGTCGGCAAGAGTACCACCGCAGTGAATCTGTCGACGAGCCTGGCGCAAAACGGGAAGAAAGTTTTGCTGCTCGATGCTGATCCCCAAGGCAACGCGACAAGCGGGATGGGCCTAGACAAGAGCAAGCTCAAGGCAACTATTTATGAGGTAATGATCGACCAGCTCCCCCTTGGGGAAGCGATTGTCGATACAATTGTGGAAGGATTAAGTGTTGTTCCGGCAACGACAAGTTTGGCGGGGGCTGAGATCGATATGGTTTCGATGTTGTCGCGGGAGACGATTTTGAAGCGGGCGATCGATGAGTACCGGGGAAACTATGACTATATTTATATCGACTGCCCCCCTTCGTTAGGCTTGATTACGATTAATGCCTTGACGGCTTCCGATGGGGTTTTAATCCCGGTCCAGTGTGAATTTTATGCCCTTGAAGGCTTGGGGCAGTTGCTCAATACGATTAAACTCGTGCAAAAACATTTGAATACTCGACTGGAGATTGATGGGGCTTTGCTGACGATGTATGACAGCAGAACTAATCTTTCGACAGATGTGGCGGACGAAGTAAAGAAGTATTTTCACAACAAAATATTCAAAACGGTAGTGACTCGTAGCATCCGGCTGAGCGAGGCTCCGAGCCACGGCAAGCCGATTGCAATTTATGACCCTAAGTCTAAGGGTGCGGAGCAGTACGAAGAATTAGCCAAGGAAGTGATGGAACGTGGCCAAGCGATTGGGTAAAGGTCTGGGAGCCTTGATTCAGGATATCGATCGAGATGAGACTGTGAATGTTCAGGAAGTTGAGCTTTCGAAAATTTTCCCTAACCCGCATCAACCGCGGAAGATTTTTGATGAAGAAAAACTTGAAGAGTTAGCTGCGTCGATTCGTCAGCACGGGATTATTCAACCAATTACCGTGCAGCGTAGCGGTGAGGGCTATGAGATTGTGGCTGGTGAGAGACGCTGGCGCGCTGCCAGGCTTGCTGGACTTGCAACTATGCCAATCCATGTGCGGGCTGTGGACGACAGCGAGATGCTGGAATTGGCGTTGATCGAGAATCTTCAACGCGACGACCTGAGTCCGATGGAGGAGGCATACGCCTACAAGGCTCTCATCGAGGAGCTGTCTTACACCCAAGAGGTGCTAGGTAAACGTCTGGGGAAGAGCCGTCCGCATATCGCCAACACCCTTCGCCTCCTTGCTTTGCCTCAATATGTTCAGGATGCACTTGATAAAAAATCTATTTCCGCTGGGCATGCCCGAGCGCTTTTGATGGCGGGAGACAAAGAGCTTTTACAGGAAGTTTTTAAACTAATTATCGACAAAGGTCTCTCGGTAAGAGAGACGGAAAAGCTGTGTTGCGTTAGCCAGGAACAGGATGAGAAGGCTAATGGACGCGCAAAAAAGACGAATACTGTTTTTGAAAAAGACGTCATGGTGCGCTTGCAGGAGTTTTTAGGTACGGGTATTCGCATCAGCCGGACTGAGAAAAAAGGCGTGGTGGAATTAGATTTTTATTCTGAGGAAGACCTAACGCGACTGTGCGACCTTATTTTAGAGAACAGGTGAGAAAGATTGGCGACAGCTGCAATGTTTCACGTGAAACATTGCAATTAGCAATACAATTAACAATACAATTAATAATTAATAATTAACAATTAACATTTAATAATTTTGGTAGAAAATACTTACGCATTTTCTCATTTCCTTAATGTTTCTTTCTCAATTTTCGTATTTAAGGCGCAAGCATATCCAGAGAAATCCCTTTGTACAATATCATCACAGCGGTGCTTTGGGGCAAGGCTTCACGTTCACGGGATTCGTCTTTGTCTGGCTGCAGCTTCTTCCCCAAGCACTTGGCAAGGAGCTACGCCAGGCTAGATCCTCATCCTGACAGTTCACTTGAACCCCTGCCCCATTGCGAGATCATTGAAAAAGTCGGCGATTAACAATTAAGATTTAACAGTTAACAATT
>CAZWXO010000252.1:0-3197 GCA_964637885.1 uncultured bacterium | reverse complement strand
AGGGAGGGAATACGCCCATGGCAAAAATGACTCTAGAGACCCGGCATTTCGGAAAAATCGATTTCGAAGAAGAACGGATTATCCACTTCGCCGACGGCTTGGTAGGCTTTGAGGCTGACAAGCGCTTTCTTTTCATCGAAAACGAAGATCAGGAGCTCCCCTTTCATTGGCTGCAGTCCATCGACAATCATGAACTGGCCTTTGTCGTCGTCAACCCGATGGCGATTCGCCCCGACTACGAATTTGAAATTAGCGACGCTACCGAAAAGAGGTTGGAGATTAACGATCCCAACGTCCTCGCTATCCTCGCCATCGTCGTCATCCCGGCCGACATCGACAAAATGACGATGAATCTCCTTGCGCCGCTCGTCATAAATTCGGAAAAGCGTTGCGGCGAGCAAGTCGTCCTGGTCGATGACCGCTACACGACCCGACATCTCATCTCTGCTGAGCTGGAGCGTTCCACCAAGATGATGAATGAGCAGGCAACCCAGGGCGATGCCGCCCCTGGCAAGTAAGGGGGCGGGGCAATGCTAGTATTAACGCGTAAAATGATGGAATCTATCATTATTGGCGACAACATCACCGTGACCATCGTCGACATCGGCTCCGGTCAGGTCCGGGTCGGGATCGACGCTCCCCGGGAAATCCGCGTCTTTCGCAAGGAAGTCTACGACGAGATTCGTGCCGCCGCGCAAGAATCGGCCCAGTCCGTTGCAGCCTCCAAACAAATCTCCGGCCATGTCGGCGATTTGGGTGCGAGCAAAAAGACAGCCGGCCTGGCTCAAGGGGCGGATCTCAACGAAAAACTGAAAAAGATGATGGGACAAAAAAGCAAGTAAAATAGCTGATTAGACTCAAGTGACATTCCCGTCAAACCGATATATAATTATGTGAGTAGAGTCCGACCGCATGGAGGCGGACGCCTTACCACCAGAAGGGAAAGGATTCCCGCACAAAAAGGGCAAGGAAGCCGGAATAATAGGCAGAAGGAGAGATGATCAGGATGATTATCGAAAATACCCCTGTAACCGGCCAGCAGGGTCTTGCCCGACAGGTCCCGCAAGCAAAGGCCAAGGAAAGCGAAAAATTGGCATCCGGTATCAAAGCCGCCGTGCCAGAGGAAAAAGCCGCCGACCTATCCATTTCGGGCGACTTAATGGCCAAGAAGAGTGAAGACGTTTCCCGTCGCCTCGACGTGGCTCAGGAAAACTTCAAGGCCTCGGAAGCAGAAATCACCGATTTCGAAGCAGCC
This sequence comes from uncultured bacterium, assembly GCA_964637885.1. Taxonomy (GTDB): domain Bacteria; phylum Bacillota; class CAZWXO01; order CAZWXO01; family CAZWXO01; genus CAZWXO01. Next base: position 1,942 of record CAZWXO010000252.1, on the reverse strand, counting down.
AAAGCCGTCTTCGCCAGAATTCGGGAGTCGATGCTGGAAAACCCGGCCGAAGCTGCCAAAGCCCAAGGGGAACTTCGGGCGGAAAACGTGCTCAAATTACTCTAATTTAGGAGCACTCAACCCTCGGAAAACAAAGATTACGGAGCCGCCCTCTGGGGCACTCCTCTTTAGGCCACGCTTTATCGCTTGGCCACCAATTAAATATCGCTAAAATCCCGCAATATTGCGGGATTTTTTCATTTACATGCATATTCTGGACCAATTTCTTCAACTTGCTCTTAATATCTTTCGATTGTCTGCCGATAATAGTTATGCAGGGGATGTTTCCCGTAACGGGGGAACGGAATCCCACAAATAAACCGAATAGGGAAATGGATTTCCTAAGAATTAAAAGGGCAGGGATGCCGCGGTAACGATGAAAGGATGATCACGATGATTATCAATCACAACATCCCTGCCCTAAATACGTACAACAAGCTTTTCTGGAACAATGCGGGCATGGCAAAATCATTGGAAAAACTCTCCTCAGGTCTTCGGATCAACCGGGCGGCAGACGACGCCGCCGGCCTTGCTATCTCCGAGAAAATGCGGGCGCAGATCCGCGGTCTCGAAATGGCAATGCGCAACGCTCAGGACGGCATTTCTCTCGTGCAGACGGCAGAAGGCGCCTTGGCGGAAAACCACGCCATCCTCCAACGGATGCGCGAGCTGGCTGTTCAGGCGGCCAATGACACCTATACCTCCAACGATCGCATGGAGATTCAGCGGGAAATCGATCAATTAAAAGACGAGATTAACCGTATCTCCGCTTCCACCCAGTTCAACGCCAAAAATCTCCTCGACGGCACGACGTCGGCCCTCGTCTCCACAGACAAACTCACCACCAAGGTCTTTATGCGTGGCGAGCTTCGTCAAGTCGACCAGTTCGGCCAAAAAGCCCCCGGCGGCGGCAACTACCGCCTCAACATCTACGGGGAAGCCGGCGCCGGCCAGGTGCAAAAGAGCGATATCTTTAAGGTTAAGCATGCTGGGCAAAATACTGTTCAGGATACCAATGTAGGTTATTCGCGGATGGATTTTGTCGTCGCGACGGCATCAACACTTACTGCAACTGTCACGATTAACTTAGTTGCTGATGGGGTGCCAATAAGTGTAACGGCTAACTTAGCCGGTGCTGGTCCACCTGCAACTGATGCGCAAGCGATTTACGCTGCCCTGACGGCTAGTGCTGAAGTTCAGGACAATTATGCCTTAGCTATTAGTGGTGCCAACATTGTCATTCAGCGCAAAGATTCCCCGTTGCAACCCTTTGAATTTACCATGACGCATAATAGTGTTACCTTAGTTGCTAACAATACGGGACCCACCGTTCCGGAAGCCATCGTTAGCGGAGTGGCAATAGATGCTGATGCCTCGGCGCAGAATGTTATTTCTTTAGTTGCTACTGATACGACTTTTGTCGCTGGTAATTATGCAGTAAACCTGACATCGACTGAGGCAACTGCGGGCCCCGTGACAACTGATGTTGTACAATACACTCAAAATACAGCCGTAACAACTACATTTGCTTTCACTGCTGGCGCTGTAGTGGGTGGTGGAGCAGGTTCAATTACGGTAGATACCCTTACTGATTACACAGTGGGGGATATTTTTGTCAAGCAGGTAAGGGCGAGCGCAGGCGCTACTGCGGATGGCGTTAGCTTTACCAACTCAGTCACGGCAAATGCCACTTACGTCGATGCATACTCTACAACGCAAAATTTTGCATTTACTGACGCAGCGTTACCGGCGTTGAAAGTCGAACGTACTTTTCGCTTTTTTCAGGTGGACATGGACAAATCCAGCCTTACCTACGGGCAGACAAAGCTTTCAGAGGTGAGAATGGATTTCCAAAACGGCGAAGCTTTCCGCGACACTACCATAGGAGGTTTGAAGCCAGCGG
>CAZWXO010000251.1:477-3204 GCA_964637885.1 uncultured bacterium | reverse complement strand
CATTCCAGACACAGCCGCTGATTCGCCTCAAGCATCGCCAGCCCAGCTTCGACAGCTTGACGGGGATGGTCATGGGTGGGCAAAGGCGCGCCAAAGACAGCCATGATGGCATCGCCGATATATTTGTCTAGCATCCCGCCGTAGGCAAAGATGATATGCGTCATCGCGGAGAGATGCCGATTGAGGATTGCTACCACCTCTTCCGGGGAGTGATGGTCGCTGTAGGCGGTGAAGCCCCGCACATCAGAAAAGAGAACGGTGACATCCCGGCGGACCCCCCCCAGCCCCGCCTCTTCCGGATTCGCCAGAAGGCTGTCCACCACCTGACCGGAAACATAACGGGAAAAAAGGGCCCGGGTGCGGCGGCGCTCCATTTCCGTGCGGACAAAGTCTGCAACCGCATTGTAAGCGTAGACCAAAAAAATAGTTAGGAGAGGGGCGGCAATCCAGACCCACAGCCGATATTCCAACCAAAGCAAATAGGCCCCTCCTAGGTAGATGACAGCCACGATGAAGCTAAAGGATAAAGACAGCCAAGGTCGGGCAGGGCGTGCCGCCGCCCAGGCCAGCAAACCGCACAAAAGCAGAAGAATTAGATTAACTCCGTCCGACGCCTCACGCCGAAAGCTACCTTCCAGCAGGCAACGAAGGATATTAGCATGAATCTCCACTCCCGGGCTAGGTAGCTTGCCTTGAAGAATCAAATTCCCCTTGGTAAAAGGGTTTTCATAATAATCATTTTTTTCCGTTGGGGTTGCCAGCCCGACCAGAACGATTTTATCGGTAAAAAAACTAGACGGATAAGCACCGTCCAAGACATCGGAGTAGCTAACCGTCGAAAAAGTGCCGCCAGGTCCAGCAAAGTCGATGAGGGCCTGGTGTTGGGAATCTAAGGCTATTCTCCGCTGCCCCAAGGTGAGCGTCTGCTCTGTCAATATCAGCTGATCGGCGCCCTGGTCCTGAGCGACCATGGCACAGGCCAAAGCGAAGCTTGGCAAGGGGCGCCCTAAGGTGTTGGTATCGATCAGTGCCGCACGACGGACGATATTCCCTTTATCCGCCGGCATATTGACGAACCCTTCGCCGGCAGTAGGCTGCCCGATGATGGTATTGGGACTTAGCAGCGATTGCAGCCAATTTCCGTCCTGATCCTGCTCAAAAGCAAACATCGTGGCCAGGACGACCCGACCCTGCTCAGCAATTGCTCGGGCAAAGCGGGCGTCCTCCACCGGCCTCTCCATGTCAAAAAGAAGGTCAAAGCCGACGACAGCTGCGTCCGGCATCATCTCGAGTAGCTGAGCATGGGTCTCCCGGGACCAGGGCAAGGGCCCCATCTGAGCAAAGGATTTTTCATCCATCGCCACGACAACGATCTTTTCCCCTGGATCCTCTTCTCCTCGCCAGTTAAACATCGTATCATAAAGAGCGTTTTCTCCCGGAACCAGGGCTTCGCTCATAGCCGCCAAAGCCACCACAACAATCAAGCCGCAGCTAATGACTCCCTTAACCAACTTAATCGGCATCGCTTGCTCCTCTCCCGATTATTGGTCCCTTCCAAGCATTACTCTGTCGAAAAATCTCTAAAAGCTCCCCGTCCAGCTTGCCTTCAAGGACCATGGTCTGCAAAATACTCAAGGCTTTTTCCGGTGAGATCGGTTTTTTGTAGGGACGATCCACCGCCGTTAGGGCCTCAAAAACATCGACCATCGCTAGAATGCGCGCTTCAGCCGGGATATCCCCGTTGCACAACCCGCAGGGATAGCCATTGCCATCCAGCAATTCGTGATGCATCGCGGCAAAGACGGGGACGTCTTTGAGTTTTTTGATAAAAGGCATCTTCTCTAGCATTTTTCCGGTCATGACGACATGATCTTCGATTATTTGCCGTTCTTTCTGCGTCAGTGTGCCACGGGGGACTGTCAGATCCTCCAGCTCCTCCAACGAAAGCAGCGGAATTCCCGGATCTTTGCCGCTCATCGTCGTAATCTCCGCAATCCCCGCTAAACTCCGGGCAAAGACGGCATCGACGTGGGTTGTCGGATCATCCGCTCGGGCAATGTCACTGGAGATTTGTGCGAGGCGACAAAAACGTCGGGTAAATTTATCCTTAATATCCCGCCTTGTAGCATTGTCCTTCGCCAAGTACAATTCCCTGTAATAATTGCTGCGGGCGTTGGCTTTCGCCAGCTCCAGCCGCGCCATAACTTCTCCAGCTTTTTTATCCAATCGGGTTGCTTTGTTCATAATTTCAAGTGGCGTCGTGATTTTACCGATATCGTGGAGCCAGGCTGCCATAATCAATTGGGTCATCCGGTCACGATCAAAGGTCTGCGCGCCCCAGTACCCATCACCATGCCAATCATTCACCGCCCGGGCCAAGGTCTCGGAAAATTGTGCCACACGTCGGGTATGATTGGCATTGTAGGGAGTTTGGGCATCGACCGCCGTCGCCATGACTTGGACAAAGGAATTAAAAAGTTCTTCAATGTCTTGAATAAAATACATGTTTGTCAGAGCTATCGCCGCCTGGGAGGCCAGTGAGGCTACAACTTGTATCAAATGAGGTGCAAATGGGACAATCTTTCCTCTTGCATCCGTAGCATTTATCAGCTGCAAAACCCCGATGACATCGTTCTCGTGATCGACTAGGGGCAGAACAAGCATCGACTTTGTCCGGTAGCCCGTCAATTCGTCGTATCGCTGCGGTCCGGTAAAATCAAAAAGATC
>CAZWXO010000251.1:0-467 GCA_964637885.1 uncultured bacterium | reverse complement strand
TTCGATATTGACCTGTTCCCGCGTCATCGCCACATAGGCCGAGACATTTTCTTTCGAGAGAGGCACTGGAGGTAAAGCGATTGCCTCCTTTCGTCCCCCCTTGTAGATTCTCAGTGTATCATTTTGGATGATACGGAACGCCAAAGCCTCGCCCTCCAACAGATACAGAGTGCCAGCATCGGCTCCCGTCAAGTTGCGGGCCTCGGAAAGAATCATTTCCAGCAAGCGATTGTGGTCCTTTTCCGCAGACAAAGCGATTCCGACGTTTAGCAACTCTCCTACCTGTTGGCATAGCTCAGAGCTAATGGAATTACTCATAGTGTCACCACCATTCCTTCCCGCGCCGCGAAGGTGCCCGGAAAAATTTCTTGCGCCTTTTTTTCGATAATTGCCAGATCCGCATCAGTGCGATACACCGCGTGATGAAAAAGGGCCAGTTGCTTAATTTCGGCAGCTTGCACCAAGGC
>CAZWXO010000250.1:424-3237 GCA_964637885.1 uncultured bacterium | reverse complement strand
TTATTTTGGATGAGGAAGGACAGATAACGATGAGCGTTTTCCACTTTGATGCTGCGGCATATCGGAGGATACGATTGCCTTGGCTGCTGCTTGTGCTTTTGCTATCTCTTGCAGTGGACGGTATCTTGATTTTTATCTGGCGGACAGGAGTCGAACCAAATGTGCAGTTTTACTGGAACATTGGCTTTGGGTTTTTCGGACTTGTCAATGTAATTTTTGGGAAAGGCGTGGCGCTGCACAGATATTTGCAGATCAAAAAGCTTCGGGCAAGAAGCTACGTACAGCTGGAAGAAAACGAGGTCATCCACTATCTGCTCAGATCCAGGATGACTCACTGGCAAGTGAAATGGGTCAAAGAAACTAGCTTCTCAGCAGGTGGCAAAGAGGAATATATCTCCGCCGATACTTTTTATATCCGGCAGGTGAAGAATATACGACAGAAAGCGAATGGGAGCATCGTCATCGAAGGCACCATCGAAAGGGAATCGCTAAACGAAGGCTGGGAAGAATACAGCTCGGAATTTGGGAAGGCTTTTGTAAAAACCCTCAGGCGGCATGAGATTCCCGCCTACTATGAAGGGATGGATATGATTTTCCAGGCTCTCCATAGAATCGGGGATGATTTTGGACCACTGACAATATAAACCTTCGACTGCATTAACCTAGCGCTGAAGTAAGGGATAGACTTTCAGCGGATGCCGGGGTGCGGTTTTTATTGCCAGGTGTGGCGAAAAACCTATTGGCGAAACAGCGTGGACTCAGTAGTTATTCCGTGGGCCATGAATGGGCCATGGGGACGGCCCAAGACCACTGAAAAAGTCGGCGATTGTTAATTGTTAACCACAAAGCTACATCTGATTTTTTCCTGTGGCCCGGGCCGTATGTGCCCCTCGGAACTACCCTATGCTGCCCGGTTACTCCCATCATAATCAATAACCGCAATTTCCGTCATTGTATACTTTACTGACTTGACAAGCTCCTCAATGTGAGCGGAAACAGTATCCGCATAAGAAACGGCGCCACATTGGCGACAAACCTGCGAAGGGACGTTTTTAATAATAATTATACATTTATCCATTTCTACCATAAAAACTGTAGTTTTATCCTCAATACTACCTTTACACATAAAACATTGCATCATTAATTCCCCCTTCGCAAACAATAGCCATCTTCCCACAAATCTTTGTCTGGCCGATAAGCTGTGATAATCCAAAGCTTATCATCTGCAACACCGCATACGACATGAATTGGATCAATTTCCGAGACGTATCCTAGGAGTAATTAACTGGGATACGGGTAGTCGTCTAAGTACTCTTCAATGATTTTGCCCCGCATTAACACAAGCTTAACCGAATCTTGAGTGATGCTCCATTGCAGCAATCTGGTTACAACGTGAATTGTCCATTGGAACGCCCCATTACTGCATAATTTTGTGATTTTTTCTATGATTGGCTGGCGCATGCAATCCCTCACTCGGTCGGTTTTGTATAAATATCATAACACAGAATTGACATCAACCACCAGATAAAGGTAATAAAGCGATATCGTGAACACGGAGGTGAGGCCGATGCAGCGTTTGGCGATGGAACAGCTCGTGGCATGGAAAGAAAAACCGCACTCATTGAGTACGGTCTAATTGTTGATTTAGTGTTTTGGGGTTCAGCTAACTAATCTTTGATTTTTGCTTTTCGTGCAAAGGTATTTTGTACTGCTCTCCGAAAAATTTAACACATGCAATATCTGAAGGCATGCCGTGGCCACGAGAAATATAACCGCAGCTGCGACATCTGATTTCAAAAGACGAACACGTTTTGCTGCCCCGGTACTCAATCGCACCACCGCAATCAGGGCACCTAAGCGAAAGAATCTCTTCCCTGCTGCCATCGCACAATACTTCCTCAACATCGTCCCAGTCTTTGATTTCAATCATCTTAGTCAACCCCCTTTAGCCTGAAAAATCGGGCAATAACCTTATCTATGTAAGTGTGGACAATCTCATTTCCCAATTTCAGCAGTTTAATATCGCTATCAACCTTTTCATTGTATGCTCTACTTAACACCCTAGCTTCTAATTCTTCGTGAACCAACGTATCCAGCAACTCTTTTCTACTGCTATTTTTTTGCTTGCCGATAATTATCGCTATGCCCAAAATCCGCCCTCGAAACTCTTTTGCAACTGTTTTTCCGTAGCCTCTTATTCTAAGATTAATCTGAATCGGACCAGAAAAACGAATGTTAGCAAGCTCACCACTTAATGCAGAATCAACATCCGCCTGAGTGACTGCATATACACCTATCTTTATTTTTTCTCTATTCTTTTCAATGTCAATTTCACACTCATTCACATCAACATTATACTCCTCTTTATGGCTCATGTCTGCCGGAGCAGACAGCCGCTGGCCGTCGTTATCCTAAGCAATTCTGACCCCAGGCTCTGCTTCGCCTTCCGGGAAAAACGCCACGGTCGTGGAGTGCCGGTTCGGATGCGCCGGAGGGCAACCCTCTCCCGGCCCCGTCCTTGCGCCAGCGGACAAATAGCTCCCTGTGTAGATTGTGATTGTGGGAACCCGGGTTTAAGGGTAAAATACGAATGATAGGGAAAAATTACCGCCAATCCTGCTCTTAGCACCTTCCTGGGAAAACAAGTCACCAAAGAAAATCAATAAATTCGGGTGCGGATTTTATTTGCGCCCAATAGTGTCCACATAATGTGATATGATGAAAAAGTGCTGCAGCAGCACGGGAAAAGATACTACATTGATAACGGGGGCAAGCGTATGGAAAACCAAACCTACAACCAAATCGTCAGTTTT
>CAZWXO010000250.1:0-414 GCA_964637885.1 uncultured bacterium | reverse complement strand
CAAGCGGCTGAGAAGTAAATCGCGTTACCCCCTATAGCCACAAAAAGCATAAAAGAATGGCCTATTTATGAATTATATAATCCACAACAGCATCGTGAATTTTATCTGGGGCATTGCCGATGACTGTCTGAGGGATGTCTATGTGCGGGGGAAATACCGGGATGTCATCTTGCCGATGACGGTGATTCGGCGGCTCGATGCTGTTCTTGAGCCGACGAAGCAGGCCGTCCTTAAGATGAAAGAGCAGCTGGATCAGGCCGGGGTCATCGAGCAGACCGCCGGGCTGTGCAGCGCCGCCGGACAGGCCTTTTGCAACGCTTCCCCCTTTGTTTTAAAAGACCTTAAATCCCGGGCCAAGCAGCAGCAACTAAAGGTCGATTTTATCGCTTATCTGGACGGCTTTTCCCCCAACGT
>CAZWXO010000249.1:0-3237 GCA_964637885.1 uncultured bacterium | reverse complement strand
AATGCAGGAGCTAGGTGCGACAGGGGGAGAGGGCATTCTTGCTATACTCCTATCTTTGACAGCTAGAGAGCAAAAAAATCGTTATGTTCTGCTAGAGTTATGTTTGTGGGAAAATATTTCTCCTTTCTTCAACTAGGTCGGAAAGATTAAGCTTAAATCAATTGTTAACCCAGGAAAGGTATTGACGGTTATTGTACCATCTTCAGCAAAGATCTCGGGCCTGCCATACTTTTTGTTTTCAAGCAGGGTAAAAGAGCTCACCAGCTTTGCTTCGGGTTCGACCAACCAGTATTCTTTTACTCCGGCTGTCTCGTACAGATTAAATTTTTCGAATCTGTCTCTCTTAACCGAGGAAGGCGAGATTATTTCAACAATCAAATCAGGCACTCCCTGGAAGCCCTTTGCGTCAATCTTTGATTGATCACACACGACAGTAATGTCAGGTTCGATTATTATATTAACTGCTTCGTCCGGCACTTCTATAATATCTGTTAGCCGCACGCAAAATGGAGCCGGAAACACTTTGCAGTCTTTGCCTCCAAAGAAATTATGGAGTTGGACAAAAATGCCGCCTAGTACTTCCTGATGCAAAGGCGTCGGAGCTGCCTGCATATAAGCTTCACCATTAATAATTTCCCAGCGTTCGTCTTCCGGCCATGTTAGATAGTCAGCGAAGGAATACTGTTTTTTTATTTCCGGGTTTGGCATAATATCACCCACCTTTGCTAAGTTATTATACCATGAGCGAGCTCTCACGACTTGGCGCGACAGAGGGACGGCGAGGCAGTTTAGGCAATGCACATAGAGAGAAACTTAATTCAGCTACGTAGTTAGCTGAATCTTAGTTGAACTAATCCAGAGCCCCTACAACGAAAAAATTACCCCCAGCCTTACAGACATGAACCAAGCGTGCTATGTTGATATTGGCAAAGCCCCTAGAAATAAGCGTTGCCTCATCATAACAAGGCTAATCAACCCTCAAGCAGGAAAATTAATGGCAGTGTAGGGTCAGGTCATTTCTTTCTTTGCAAAGCTGCAGCAAGTCATCGGTAAACCCGCTGGCCGAGAATAAAATATAATGATCCTGCCTATTGCCTTTTTGCCAATCAACGAGAGCGGCCTTAGTTTCTAATTCCCTTAAAACATTTGCCCCTACTTTGCCTTCCCAGAACTTGCACTCGCCAAAGATGATATTAGGGCCGCTGTTATCGATGGCAACGATGTCGATTTCGCTGACGTTATTCCACCAGCGTCCGGCTTTGCCGATAGGGAAATCCCACGTCCCGGCTGCGCTTAGATGCCACATTTCCTCACGGCAAATTGCTTCATAAACATAGCTGACATGGTTGTCTGTAAGGTTGCGTCGGATTTTTCCCATGGCCAGCTCCGGATGCCCCGACTCGATATAGCTAAGATTAGGGTAGATAAACTGGAACCAAAAAGCAAGAAAGTTGTCTTTTATTCTATACAGTCCCCGCTTGCTTTTTTCTGGGTGTTCTTCGGTGATTGGTATTTCTCGCTCAATGATATCAAGGGCGCTCAGGGTTTTTAAATAATTAGTCAGGCCAGTTTGTTTGATCCCAAGGGTAGTCGCAATTTTTGTTAGCTTGTGGTTGCCGGCGGCAATTGTTTTAAGAAGGGAAAAGTAACTACCCACTTCATTTACCTCTTTTTGCAGAAGGAAATTCGGCTCATCATAGAGAAAGGATGATTTTTTCAGCACATTTTTTTCAATTGCTGTATAGATATCTTTGCTGTCGGCAAAAAGCTCAATATATTTGGGTACCCCTCCGGTGATGGCAAAATACTCGATTAGCTCCCGGTGGCTCTTTTTCGGGAAAAATTCGCGGTAGTGTTTAAAGGGAATCTGTTTTAGCATCAGTTGCCCAGTGCGCCGACCATATAGCGGACTGCCATAGTTAAGTGTCTGGCTTTCCATTAGTGAAATCTGTGAACCGCATAAGATAACCATCACACTTTTGTCTTGTAAAGCCGTGTCCCAGATTTTTTGGAAAATCGAAGGGAAGGCCGGGTTTGACTTGCCGAGATATTGGAATTCATCGATGACGATTATCGGCTTTTCGCCTGGATTTTGCGAAAGAATAGTTTCAAAGATAACGCCCCAATTAGTTACCGTCGCCTGCCTCAAGAGCTCACTTTCGCAGAAATCAGCGGCGAGCTCTGTAAAAGCCTTTAGGTTTTGGGTTTCGTTTTCTTCTGTGGCCAAAAAGTAGAGGGCGTTTTTATCTTTAATAAATTCCGCAAGCAATGCGGTTTTGCCGATGCGCCTGCGCCCATAGAGAATAACAAGGGAAGATCTTTCGCGACTGTATTCCTGCTGAAGAAATTCTTGTTCCTCTGTACGATTAATAAATCCGTTCATCATTACCAGCACCTCGTAATTAATATACCACAAATTATAATATTTTTAAATATATTAATCCAAGAAACAGGGGGGCGGGGCGACAGGGGGACGGTTCTCTTGTCGCACTTTGGTTGGGTCAGAGGCTGCCTTGCCCAATCGCCCAAGGGGCATTAAGGGAGATTTCCCGTGCTATAATGTATCCAGGTGTCGGCGCTAGATGCGCTATGTAGTAATTGTCATAAATTTGAGAGATGAACAATGAGATGCCGGAAATAGCGAGATTTTACGGAATAGTCATCAAAATGTATTTTACTCAGAAGGACCATAATCCACCGCATATCCATGCACTATATGGTGAAACAATGGCAGCTATTGAGATTAAAACTCTTAAGATTCTGGAGGGAGATCTCCCGAAGAAGGCACTGGAGCTTGTTCTTGAATGGGTGGAACTGTATCAGAATGACTTATTGAGAATTTGGGAGACCCAAGAATTTATCCAGTTGCCTCCGCTTGTGTAGAAGGTGATTAAATGTTTGAAAAAATACGGGATGTCAGGGCAGTCGCGAACTATATATTGCTTGTCGATTTTATGAATGGAGAAAGAAAATATTACGATGTGGCGCCGCTGTTCGACAGGTGGCCTGCTTTTCGAGAGCTGGCATCTAATGATATGTTTAAATCTGTCAGAGTCGATGTTGGAGGTTATGGCATCGTATGGAATGAAAAGTTAGATTTGTCGTGCAGCGAACTGTGGGAAAATGGTTTTTCCAATTACGAGTGAGGCAGGACGCAAGTCGATAATTATGGTGCGACGCGGGTGCGACACGGGGACGGTTCTCTTGTCGCACTTTTTGTTGCGTTGTTGCCCTATT
>CAZWXO010000248.1:0-3238 GCA_964637885.1 uncultured bacterium | reverse complement strand
GACAACCGCCTGTTTGACGCCCGCTTTGAGGCGCTGGCCGCAGGTTTTGCGGCAGTGATCATGGCGGAGCTGGGGATTGCGCCTCAGGCTAAAAAGGTTAGTTACAAATTGGTGGCCGGCGTCTTTGGGGAGAAAAGGGAAGCAGAAGCTGTGGTAGAGCGGCTCAAGGAGCTGGGGTTTTTGCCAAGGGTTGAAGTTGTTTGAAGTTTAGATGTGGCTAAGCCTGATGTTGGGGGATGCTTGCTCTTATGGGTTGTTGTGCTAAATTTTAAGTTATGGGAATTATGTATATTTTGCAAATAGAAGGAGAGTTAAGCATGATTAAGAGGCTTTTTGTGGGGCTTATGATGACAGGCTTTATTCTTGTGAGCGGATTTGCTGCCAATGCTGCTATCTATGTTGATGAGCAGGAACTTGTTGGGGCATCATCGGTGATGGTTGCTGGTAGAACGATGGTTCCTATGCGGGTTATTTTTGAGAAGATGGGTGTTACGGTTAGCTGGAATGGAGAAGCCAAATCAATTACGGCAGTTAAGGGAGACACAACTATAGTTTTGGTTGTTGGCAGTAATGCAGCATCAATTAACGGCGCATCTTCAGCGATAGATGCGGCCCCGTCAATCATCGACGGCAAGGTCTATGTTCCGTTGCGCTTTAGTGCTTCTGCTTTTGGTGGAGATGTGAAGTATGACAGTATTACAAAAAAAGTTGAGATTTTTTTGATTAAAGATGATCTAATAGATGATTCGGAAAATAATTTGGAGGATAATGATTCTGTTCAGATAACCATGATAGAAAAAGGCGAACTCAATATAAATGGCGATAAATATAGTGGTGAATTGATAAATGGTAAACCTAATGGTCAAGGCACCATGGAATATGCAAGTGGAGGAAAATATACAGGTGAGTTCAAAAACGGCATCCCTGATGGTAAGGGAACGCTTCTTATTTCAGGTGGAGACAAGTATATTGGTGATTTTAAGAATGGTAGAATTGACGGCCAGGGAACATATTTGTTTGTTAGTGGGGAAAAATATGCTGGGGAGTTCAAGGATGACTTAATGAGCGGTAAGGGAACACTTGAGTTTCCAAGAGGCGACAAATATGTTGGAGAGTTCATGGATGATGAATATAATGGGTTTGGGATTTTTACCTTTGCGAATGGAAAAATTCAACAAGGCATTTGGAAGAACAGTAAGTTTATTAAGCGGCAGGCTGAGCCAACTGTAGAAAGCAATGAAATGAAAATCACTTATGGAACACTTCGTTTCAGTGGTGGAATATATACAGGGGAAATAAAAAATGGCAAGGCGAATGGTCAAGGGACAATGACATATGCAGACGGCACTGTAAAAAAAGGTATCTGGAAGGACGATGAGTTTGTTAAGAGTCAATCGAATCCGACGATTAGTAGTAATTCCGTGCAGACCATATTTAGAACAATTATATTTACAAATGGAGATAAGTATGATGGGGAAATGAGAGATGGCAAATATAATGGCCAGGGAACTTATATATTTGCAAACGGTGTTAAATATGTTGGAGAGTTTAAAGATGGCAGCTTTAATGGCCAGGGAACTAAAACATATATTGATGGTACGTATGCTAAGGGTATTTGGAAGGATAATAAGCTCGTTCAACCTCAAGTTGTAACCGCACAAAAGAGAATTGAAGACAATTATTCGAAGGTTTCCATTTCAGATATCGGTGTAATCCGTGATGCAAACGTGACATTTTCGGGCACTATAAATAGCAAAAGCGTTACTGAGCAAGCCGGAAAAATTCCTTTCACAACTCTATATTTTCTAAATGGAAATTGGGTTGTCAAAGCAACGTATGTAGGTAAAACAAGTAAAAAAGCAGGTGATTATGTGACGCTTTATGGTATAACTTCATGGTATCCACGAGGGCGTCCTTCAGTTGCAAGTTTTTTTTGTGATTCAATAACTGGTGGAGATAGAAATTTTCAGACAATGAGAAATGGATTTCCCTCAATTTCATATTGATTTTTCAGCTGGGAATGATGATTAGAGATGGAAGTTGTCGAGGGGCTAATTAATTAGTTGGAATGGAGTGAAGTTGCGAGGAGTTTGTTTACATATGGTTACGCATATTCGGATTTTGCAGCATTTATTTTAATGATTGTTCTATTAATGATTTTGTTTTCTGCTTTGGCGTTTTTAAAGTTTATCTGGCTTTGTAATTGAATCAGCAATTTTTTTCTATTGAACCAGTGAAATTAACTATGGATAATTTTTGACAATAGGTTTTAAATTTTATTCGTAAGCACCCAACCCGGGTGCTTTTTTTATTGCCCAGAAGGGAGAATACATTATGACTACAGATGAATTAAGGCGGGAGGCAGCATATCGCCTCTCCATGTCCATATTGGCCTCCATGGAGGGCCTGCTCACGTCGAAGGAGCAAAGGCTAATCGCCCAAAAACTCCGGGAAAAGTATACTCCCCCGATTGGGGGAATTGAGGGCTAAAACCCTTGCTATCACTAGGTTTAGAGAGGTAACATGACCCAGAAAGGAGATGATCAGATGACCCCGATGCAAAAACAGCAAATCGAAAATCTGCGGCTGCAGGGCCTGGGCTATGCCAGAATCGGCCAGGCTCTGGGGCTGGCAAAAAGCACCGTCAAGTCCTATTGCCAGCGGCATGATGTGGCAGTGGGAGCTGCCCCGGAGAAGGGCCGAAGTAACCTTGGTGCCTTCTGCCCCCAGTGCGGCAACCCCATCATCCAAAAGGCCGGGAGAAAGCCGCGGCGCTTTTGCACCGATGAATGCGGCAAGGCTTGGTGGAAGGCTCATCCTGAAAAGCTACAGCGCAAAGCCCTCTACAACATCACCTGCCAAAGCTGCGGCAAAGAATTCATCAGCTATGGCAACGACAAGCGCAAGTACTGCAGTCACGCCTGCTATATCGACAGCAGGTTTGGAAAGGATGAGCGACGTGGAACGCCAAATACGGAAAATATCCGCAACACTGGTGCAGCATAAAAAAAAGGCCTGCGCCTATGCCCGGGTATCCACCGGCAAGGAGGCCAGCCTTCATTCCCTCTCGGCTCAGGTCAGCCATTACAGTCAACTGATCCAAAGCAAACCCGAGTGGGAATATGCCGGGGTCTATGCCGATGAAGGAATTACCGGCACCAAGGACAACCGTCAGGAGTTCCAGCGAATGCTCACAGATGCCCGGGAGGGAAAGCTGGATTTAATCCTCACCAAGTCC
>CAZWXO010000247.1:0-3241 GCA_964637885.1 uncultured bacterium | reverse complement strand
GTACAGCAGGTCGGTTTCAGGGTCAAGCAGCTGTGTCTTCAGTTTGTTGACGTTGAGCCTCTCCATAACCCACTCCTCTGTCTCCATCGGACAGTTGAAAGCAGGATGCCCCCCGATGGAAAAATACATGGACTTTTTGTCGCGGTTGATAACACGATACTGCACTTTTAGGGTAGCCCCTGCAAGACGATAGGTAATCTGAAGGCAAAACCTAAATGGGTATAAAGAGAGAGTTTTCGAATCATCCTCCAAGGTGAAGGATAAACTGTCTGGCGTCTGCCCGGATAAATAAAATTCATGATCCCTGGCAAAGCCATGTTTTGTCATAAAATATTTTTTCCCATCGTGGTCGAAAGCTGCATCCTTAATGATTCCAATCATCGGAAACAGGACAGGAGATGATTTACCCCAATAGACCGGATTAGCCTGCCACAGCCATTCCCGCCCACTTCTTTTATCCCACAGACTAACAAGCTCTGCCCCATAGCTCTTAACCGCCAGAGCGATTCTCGCATTTTCAATCTTAAACATCCTTTTCCCTTTTCTCAAAGCGAAAAAAATTGGCTAGCAAACCTACCTCCGATCAACTCCGTGAAATTTTTACTAACAGCGAGCCCGATCCCCGCTTCAATCTGCTTATGTTCTTTTGGATCCGCTTGTTCAAAGTACTCAAAGATGCTCGCCAAAGCTTAGTTAGAAATGCCCGAGCGGTAAACTTCAACGACAAGATGTTACTAATCGCCTGCGTCAAGATAAGATTCGGCGCTAGTTGTTATCCGTCCATAATCTGTAAACTTCAACGCATTTCCGGTAAAATTGATCAAGATTTGACGAAGTTTTAATTCGTCAGATAATAAATTCGCCGAAACACCCCGTTGCATAATTAATTTTAATGAAATCCTCTTTTTCGGCATCTCTTCATGAAAATAACCTACGATTTTCCCATAACTCACTCAGTCTCCATGTGATCTCTGATAGCTTCAAATCGCGGAGCAATCTCGCTAAACGCCTGAACAAGGCGAGGATCCAGATGACTCCCCGCTGAATCGAAAATAATTTTTGCGCTTGTTGGATGGTCGACAGCCTCTTTGTAGACCCTTTTAGATCTCAACGCATCATAAACATCGACTAAAGCCATTATCCGACCAGAAAGAGGAATTCTGTCACCAGCTATCCCTAAGGGGTAGCCGCTGCCATCCCATTTTTCGTGGTGCGTCGCCGCTATTTCGATCCCCATTTTAAGAAATTTATTGGTCTGGGCTTTATTATAGGCGAGGGTGAGATACCTGGCTCCCACCTCCGCATGTGTTTTCATTATTTCGAACTCTTCAACGGTCAGTTTGCCAGGCTTCAGAAGAATACTATCAGGAATCGCGATTTTGCCGATGTCGTGGAGAGGGGCGGCGTTGTAGATATTTTCCATGAATTCGTCGTCAATCATCCCACCAAAATCATCCTGCAAGCGCAGCCGTTCCGCCAACGCGCGACATAGAAATTGTGTCCGTTCAATATGGCGCCCCGTGTCGTCGTCCCGGGTTTCGGCCAGCTTGGTGATTGTGACAATCATCGCCAAATGGCCATCCGTAATCTCTTTGACTTGCTGTCGTACTATTCCTTGCAGTTCCTGATTGCGCCTCGTTATTTCCCCTTGGAGAAATTTATTTTCTAAATGAACTTTGACCCGCGCTAAAACCTCAGCCGCCTGAAAGGGCTTAGGCACATAATCGACCCCACCGGCTTCAAAGGCCTTGACCTTGTCGAAGGTGGCACTGAGAGCACTGATAAAAATAACCGGGGTGGAAAGAAAGCGCTGGTCCTGCTTGAGGCGACGGCAAACTTCATAACCATCCATATCCGGCATCATAACATCGAGAAGGATTAAGTCCGGAGGATCCTGCATCGCCCCATCCAAAGCCATTTGGCCGTTAGGATAAGCGCGCAAGTTGTAACCTTCATTTCCGAGTATTGCAAGCAATAGTGTCAAATTCTCGGCGACATCATCCACTATCATAATCGTCGAGTCTTGATTTTTCTGCAACATCTGTCACGCCTCCACTTCCTGCTTCTCTCTATATTTTATAGCATAAAAGCACTATAAATATATGAACTATCGGCCAGAATAGCAATCTTCCGGCGATTATCAGTGGCTAATATGCATCTTTAGTCCCATGTTTGCTTGCCCAGCAGTCTCATCCGCCGCCGGACTGACTCCCTCTAACTGCAGTTCTTTTTAAGAATTTTTACAACTAGCACAAAGCTTCTCTTCCATTTCTCTTCATCTCCCTATTAAAATACGTCAAAAATCCTTCAAACCCTTTTTTTTTAGCTCTTTTATTTATGATAGCACAACAATGATGTTATCCAATGCTGCCATAGAGTATAATTATCTGGCAACCCGATTGAATTGATGATGAATAATTCGTGAGGTGAAGAAAATGAATTCAGATGCCGTATATCAAGAAATGCTGAACAATATGTTTGAAGGAATTTATTTTGTTGATACAGAACGCAAAATTACTTTCTGGAACAAGGGCGCGGAGCGAATCAGCGGCTTTAGCCGCAGCGAGGTTAACGGCCATTATTGTTTCAACAATATTCTGAATCATGTTGATGACAGCGGTAACCAGCTCTGTCTCGGGGGGTGCCCGTTGCACCGCACTATTGAAGATGGCCAGACAAGGGAAGCGACAGTCTACTTGCATCACCGTCTGGGGCATCGCGTCCCGATTACGGTAAAGACCACCCCGATTATCCAAGATAAAAAAATTATCGGGGCTGTCGAGATTTTTTCTGATGATGCCGAAAAGCACTTGGTGAGGCGACAACTGGAGCATTTAGAAATGTTGGCATACCGAGATGAACTGACGGGCCTGGCCAATCGCCGTTATGTCGAAAGCTCTATTCGTCAAAAAATAATGGAGTTCGGGGAACTAGACTTGAATTTTGGACTAGCATTCCTCGACATCGATCATTTCAAAAATTTTAACGACAGCTACGGGCATGCCCTGGGTGATGATATCTTAAAGCTGGTGAGCGCTAATTTAGAATGCTTGACTCTTGGCGCTGAGGTAGCTGGGCGTTGGGGAGGCGAGGAATTTGTCTTGGTCCTCAATTCCCGCGATAAAAGCTCACTTGATGCGCAAGCAGAAAAAGTCCGGATGCTCATTGAACAATCGGGCCTAAGGTCTCAGGAAAAGACATTGCGGGTCACCGTATCCATCGGCGCCACCCTCGCTGAAAA
>CAZWXO010000246.1:871-3259 GCA_964637885.1 uncultured bacterium | reverse complement strand
CTCTCCCCTAGAAATCGTGGGCGTAGCTTAATTGATCGCCGTGACTGGCCGGCCCTCAATATATCCCCGGTATCCCTGAGGTTCCAGCTGAAATCGAGGACCCGCCTCATCGTCCCACTGAAATCCATAGAGCTCCGGATTATACTTCTTCATTACTTCCCAAAGATTCTCGATGGCCGACATAAAATTTTCGTCTTCGAAGGGTTCTCCCTGAAAAACCATCATTTTGCAGGCGGGCAGTTCGATGATCTCGTATCCTGGAGGAATTTTGCCGGCATAGTCCAGCGGCACCTCGACGCCTTGGGCGTATTCACCGGTTCCGGGCCGCTGCATTCCTTTCGGCAACCACACGCCTGCCGGCTCGTAGAGGGCCTCTTTGACGCTGCACAGCGTCCCCCAGACATCGTCGCAGCCGACCTCATGACAATAGTCAAAATAATTGTCGGCCGTGATGCCCCTTTTTAAGAGCAATTTCCTTGGCGGCCGCTCCATGACCTGGACAAAGACGGTGTTGTTTTTGATTGATTCATTCATATGAGCAACTCCTTTTCCTAATGTGAGATATTGATCCCGGACGCGAAAAGGCATGAATAAAGGAATTGGCTCAGGAGTGCGGCTGTAGGCCTTGGGTGCGACTCCGAATTCCCGGGCAAAGGCTCGGGAAAATCCTTCGTGGGAAGAAAAGACAAAATCCAGCGCCACGTCGATCACTCGGGGATGTCCATCCCGCAGCAACAAAGCCGCTTTTGACAATCTCAGGGCCCGAAGATAGTCAAAGGGACTTTTCCCTAAAAGCTCTTTAAAAATCCGCGTCGTGTGCCAGGGGGAGTAGCCGGCCGCTTCCGCCATATCCTTCAAGCTAATCGGCTCATTGATATGGGTTTCGATATAATCCTGCACCATTTGCACTGCCTCGATTGCTGCCATTCGATCCAAATCATCACCTCTGCTCTAAGGATATATTTTGCGGGGCAGATTTTCTTGACCGCCATTGCTCACTCGTGATCAATTCTACCTTAGGGCCAGTCAGCATTGCTAGTTAAATTATCTTCCCAGACTATTTCAGCGGTTTCGAACCCTTCCCCAGTCGCACTTTAGTCGCGGTTCAAGTAGCATCCTTAATACTTGTACGGTATAATTAGGTACAAGTATTAAGGAGTTTTGGCGAGAAGCCTTGCCGGAGTATAAAATGCGCTAGCGGGGGAAAACATGAGCGAGAAAGAATATATTCCACCGTATACAATATCAGATAAAATAATAAATTTGACGGTGGCTATCTCTGAAAAAATTACTAAACTCACCATCAATGATAGCATGAGTAATAATCCAAGGCTTCGACGGGATAACCAGATTCGAAGGATTCATGCATCCTTGGCAATAGAAAGCAATACACTGTCGATAGACCAGGTTACGGATATCATTAATGGAAAACGAATTCTAGGCGCACCAGATGAAATATGCGAAGTAAAGAATGCCTTTGAAGCGTATAGCAAACTTTTAGAACTAAATCCGTACTCAGTTAAAGACATGTTGTTAGCGCACAAGGTATTAATGAAAGAGCTAACTAAGGAAGCTGGCACGTTTCGACGTGGTGGAGTGGGAATCTTCGCGGGCGAACAGCTGATTCACATGGCACCCACAGCAAAACTGGTCCCCCATTTGATCAAGAATTTAGTAAACTGGGCCGCGAAGGCAGATGCCCATCCTTTGATAAAAAGCTGCGTCTTTCATTACGAATTTGAGTTTATACATCCTTTTGCGGATGGCAATGGCCGAATGGGGCGCATGTGGCAAACATTATTACTGTCAAAATGGAAACCATTGTTTGGCTGGCTTCCCATTGAGACATTAATTAGGGAGCGGCAGGAAGAATATTACCGAGTACTTGGCGACTGTGATGGCAGTGCTGATTCCGGAAAGTTCGTTGAATTTTTATTGACGATAATTGATGATGCGCTAGGGGAAATGGCGAACACCGAACAAGTTGACGAACAAGTCACCGAACAAGTTAAAAAGTTGCTCAATGCGATGGATTATCAAGAATACTCCACCAAGGAAATGATGGCATTGCTGCAACTTAAGCATCGGCCATCATTTAGGGATAATTATTTATTGCCAGCGGTGCGACAGGGATATATCGAAATGACAATCCCTGAAAAGCCAAATAGCAGTAAGCAGAAGTATCGGAAAAGGGGCAGGCCTAAATTGGTGAACATGGATTAAAGATATGCGAAAGCATTTAGAAGAGGTGCGCGCCCGTGACTCAGTGTCAAAATAATCTTACCTTGGCAAAGGCATTATTGGCCAACCGTCAAATTATCAAAGCTGGCCCGGCTATCAATTGGTTCTTGACCAAATATATGGGGAAATTCCGCCTGGTGATGGTTG
>CAZWXO010000246.1:0-861 GCA_964637885.1 uncultured bacterium | reverse complement strand
GACGGACAGCTCTTTCTCCATTCTCATTTGCCGGCGATAAACAGCAAGGCTTTTACCCGCTTTATCGACGAGCATCTCCTGGCGGCAGTACCCGGCCCTTCCCATGCCCAGATCAGTCTGACCAGCGCCTGCCCCCAAAGCTGCCAATATTGTTATAGCAAAGAAAGAAGCGGGCAGCTCCTAAGCACCGCTGAAATCAAAGAAGCCATCGCCCAGCTCAAGGGCATGGGAGTATTTTGGCTAGGCTTTACTGGCGGGGAGCCGCTTTTGAATCGAGATATCGTCTGCCGTGCAGCGGGAAAATTATATAATCTCGCCGTATTTCGATTATCTCAGCTTTTTCTTTAATCGGGAGTGGAAATTTCCCGCCCAAGATATCCTGTCTCTAATGATTAAGCTGGCTGATGAAAATGGCGGGGGCGTGGCGGGGAAAGATATTCAAAAGACCCTTACTCCGGCAGATAAAGAGCGGCTGCAGGATGGGGCAAGGCTGTGCACCGAAATTTGGCGGCGCTTCGGAGTCCCCCAGGAGGACTTATTTCTCGGCACAATCAATGCCGGGCATCCCGGAGGCATGCTACCCCTCACCCAAAGGGAGGCAACGACCCTGCATCGCCCGGATTTACCTGACAATCTATACGTGGCAGATGCCTCCCTCTTCCCCGAGTCCATGGGCAACCCTCCCATTCTGACCATAATGGCCTTGGCGATGCGGGTAGGAAAGGTGATTGCCGCCAAATTCGGCTGAAAAGTAGCGTAAAATAAAACCTGCTAACCTATTAGGCGATCATGTTTGCAGCAATAATCACCAAGACCCGCGGTGACGGTTCCAGATCGCTGAAAAAGTCTGATGGCTTTTTT
>CAZWXO010000245.1:0-3262 GCA_964637885.1 uncultured bacterium | reverse complement strand
CCAAAAGCCGGGATGATGCGCAGGCAAAATAACGGCACCAGAATAACAGCGACCCAGCCATAGAGAATATAAGGGATCGTGCTGATATAAGCCGCCGTTCCAGTGACGCCTTCGATGTTAGCCTCAAGCTGTCCGGCCATAAAGGCCGACCAAGTGGAAAAAGGAATTAAAACACAGACAACAGCGCCGGTGGAGTTGATAATATAAGCTAGGAATTGGCGCGGCACTTTGTAATGATCCGTCACTTTGCGCATGGCCGAGCCGACAGCGAGAGCGTTGAGATAGTCATCGATAAAAACAATAATGCCGAGAACCCAAGTCGTTAGCAACGCCGAACTGCGATTCTTGGTGTACTTGGTTGCAACTGCCGAAAAGCCTTCAGCTCCCCCTGATTTCTCCAAGAGAGCAATCAAGCTACCGAACAAGCCACAAACGAGAATGATCCAAACAGTAACCCCGTCCATCATCACAACATAAATAGCATCGAGCCAAGCCGGAAAAAATCCGCCCTTGGCCAAAATAACAAATCCGACGATTGAGCCAATCAAGAGTGGTTCAAGTGTCCTCCTCGTTACAAATGCGAGAACAATAACGACGAGTACAGGTACTAGACTAAGAATTCCATAATGATCCATTCAAATCATCCTTTCCTTTTTAGTATCTCCCGTCAAATCTTGGCAAGCTGCCTCCCCATAAACAGCTTGCAGGGCGACGCCTTAAGCATCTAGCCCAGCTGCCAATGTTACTCAGTAATGACCTACTGCGATAACTCCCCGTAGCTACCGCAACGACGGCCACGAAAAAATCGTGTAATCCCCCACAGGAATTTAACCTGACGAAAACGCATGCACAGGCGAAGTTATCATTCTAATCCGCCTGTCCTTCCGCTCCCTCTTACAAACCTGCCTTTCTTGAAAATTTATCGTGTGCCGCAAAGCTAGGACATTAAAAGATACGACGAGACAATCGGGATACAGCTGACTCTTTGCTCGTGCACTAGGGCAACCTTTTCCGGCACAGTTACCTCAAACAGTTGCAAAGGACGTGCCAATGCGTTTATCTGCCCTTATTGAGGGAAAATTGCTAGTGGAGCCCCATTAGTAAATTTCTGACGCCATTGCAAAGCGGTTGATAAGCTTGGGATAAGTATAAATGTGTTTACATAAGTATTTATAAACTTATTTGCCGAGATACAGGCGGATCTTGCGCATTGCCTGCGTTTGGCTAATCCCCAAAACTGCTGCAACTTTGTACGAACTACCGTGCTGTTCGTAGGCCTGACGAAAAATCTCAGTTTCAAACGCCGTCACCATGCTTTTCAAATCATGCCCCGACCGCAACTCCGGTCGGGAAGGCTCGTCAACAACTTTAGCCAGTTTTCCTCCTAGGATTTCAGGAGGCATGCACTCCAGGGTGATTACCGAACCCTCCGAAGTAACGTACATCCTCTCCACTGCATTCTCCAGCTCGCGGATGTTTCCCGGCCATGCATAGGACGTCAACGCTTCAAAAACACCTGGCTCAAAATGCTTGGCCACCCCGTACTTCAGAATATTTCGGTTCAGAAAAAAACTCAACATCGACAAAAGATCTTCTTTCCTCTCCCGCAAGGGTGGGATGGTCAGGGGAACAACGTTTAGCCGATAGTACAAATCCTCCCGAAATTCACCCCGCTGCACCAACTCGACCAACTCACGGTTGGTGGCGGCAACGATGCGAAAGTTGACATTCTTCACCTTGGTACCGCCGACTCGGGTAATCTCCTTTTGCTGAATGACAGCTAAAAATTTGGCCTGCAAGTGTAACGGAATTTCGCCAATCTCATTCAGAAAAATCGTGCCACCGTCAGCCATCTCGAAAAAGCCGGGCTTCCCCTCCGTCTTGGCTCCAGTAAACGCGCCTTTTTCATAGCCAAAAAACTCCGACTCAAGAAGGCTTTCCGGAATCGCCGAACAATTGACGCTAATAAACGGGCCATCCTTGACGCTACTCTTGGAATGAATGAAGCGCGCCAGATAATCCTTCCCGACCCCTGTTTCACCCAAAATTAATATCGTCGCCTGAGTGATGGCGGCCCGGGCAGCCATCATCATTACCTGCTTCATCTGCGGGCTGCTGGGTGCCACCCCCTCGGCATCCTGCTCAGCATCGACAATCTCCAAAGTGTCCAGCCGCAAATATTGACCGGAAAAGCGCCCCACCTGGCCAAGAGCGGCGTGTTCGCGGCGTAGCAGCTCTACCTTCGCCTCGATTTCGTTAATCAGCCATTGACTGATTTTGAGCCGGAAATCCTTATAGCTGATATCCATCCCCACGACACCGACGAGCTGGCCCTCCGCCTTGACAGGCATCGTGTAGGAAACAATGTCAACATTGACATAAGGATCAAAATAAACCGAGCTCCAGACGCCTTTACGCTGATCCCAAGGCTGGAAAAACCATTGCATGTATGGATTGTCCCGAGTAAAAAACTTGACCTGCATCATTTTTGTCCGACGGAATTCGCCCTTTTTTCCCGTACCGGACATAATCACACCCTCGACCTCGTCCTCGGGCCCTAGCCAGGGAGTCAACTCAGGGGAAATCTCGAAATATACCTGAATCACTAGTTTTTCATCCTTGGCATGCTTTAGGATTACTGGGGTAAACATCTTTTCCCGCAAATCAACGGCATAGGCGCGATCGGAGCGGAGACGCGCGACGTCAATCTGCGCTCCCAGCTCGGCCGCAATTTTTCGCGTCGCCGCCATAATCCTTTCGCCGACAAGCCCTGATCCCCGGGCCTTGGCCGCTTGTACATCCCCTTCCCGGACGATGTTGTCAGGCACTTTAAAACCCCCATTTCTTCAATTCACAATGCACAATGCACATAGAGAGAAACTTAATTCAGCTACGCAGTTAGCTGAATCTTAGTTGAACTAATCCAGAGCCCCTACAGTATTGATATTTGCATATAATGCTAATATCTTAAAACTGTCGGGCTTCGGAAAAGCAATTGGGAACGAGGATTCAATTAACAATTAAGGGTTAACAATTAATAATTGCGGAGAGAATTATTGCATAATTCCTCGATTTTATAAATAAATTGAGCAAAAATTTATTTTTGCCTCCATAATTGTTAACCAAGAGTCAGCCAGTTATAATAAGCCAAAGCACCTGCCCATTATTCGATTTCTATTATAAGTCTTTTTATACTTAAGGAGAAGGTATTTATGAAAGCTGCCCGTCATATTTTTCACCGAGCCGGCAAGGCCGTTATGGA
>CAZWXO010000244.1:0-3302 GCA_964637885.1 uncultured bacterium | reverse complement strand
TTTTTAATTGTTAATTGTCAACGAAAAAAGCCAAATGGCTTGGTGCAAGCTGGCTAGAGGCCCGAACGGAAAAACGCTGCGTTTTCGGCTGGCAAAAGTTCTCAGCACACAGACTGCCGTCCCAATGTTCACGCAAAACAAGGGCCAGGAGAAGACAAAACTATCCTTCCCCTGGCCCTCTTGGCTGTTTTTTGCAATTAGGCATCTGTGATTAATCGACGCTCGGGCTGCCTTTAGCCTTTAATTTTTCCAAAACGGATTCAAAATCTACTTCCTTTTTAACCTTGTACTTGCCGCTCCTACTAATTATTTCAAATATGATGTAGGGAACAAGAAAACAAGGGAGACCTATATAGAGGGAAAGCCTCAGATCAGGACTCCATGCCGTTACAACAAGGGTGAATAGCAAAATACCGATTCCAATCAAGTTGGGTAATGGGAAGAAAAATGTTTTGAAACTTAAAACGCTTGTTGAAACATTCGCCTTTTTTAAACGTTGTCTGAAGACAAATTGTGAAATAAAGATGGACCCCCAACAAAACACAGTGGCTACGCCTGAAGTCGCCAACAGGTAGACATAAAACATGCCACTTTGGTCAAACGAATAGAGAAACAAGATAATCCAGACCAAGAGAAGAGTGAAAGCGGCGGAGACCAAAGGAACTCCCTTGACTGTGACAAATCCGACCTGGCGGGGAGCCATTCCCTCTTTAGACAAAGAATACATCGCACGAATCGCCGCATAGAGATTGCAATTAGCGCAAGAAAACGCTGCTACGACTATGAGCATATTAAAAACATTCGAAAGCATATGGAATCCATTGAAGGCCAAAGCGGCTGAAAACGCACTCTCTTCATAACTAGCTGACGTCCAAGGGTAAATCATTGCAATCAGAAGCGAAGGAATGACAAAAAGGAAAAAAATACGGAAAGCTCCTGCCCGGACGGCAGAAGGCATAACCATCTCAGGATTTTCTGTCTCCCCAGCGGTTAAGGCGATGATCTCAATGCCAGCGAAATTCATGACGATCAAAGACATGTTCAAGAATACAGCCAGCACGCCAAGGGGAAATAATCCACCATTTTGAAGGAGATTAGATACACCGGGAGCACCCTTCGCCCCGATGACGCCAAAAAGGATTAAAATGGCAATAATGCTGAAAACAAGGATTGCGATCACTTTTACCATGGCAAGCACCGATTCGATCTTACCTAGATTACTCACTTTTCCCATATTGATGACCGTCAGCAAAATCCCAAAGAAAATTGCCCAGACCAAAACAGACAACTGTGGGAAATACATGTTCATAATGATCCCGGTGATGATACACTCAGATGGGATATAGACCACAATAGCAACCCAGTAAGTCCAACCGACCCCTGCGGCGAATCCTTCGGAGATGAATTCCCGGGAATAGGAAATAAAGGAGCCGGTGACTGTCATGGCCACCAACAGCTCCCCCAAACAATACAAAGTAGAAAACACGAGTAATCCGCGAAAGGCAAATGCTAGAAATGCAGCTGGTCCGGTCATGCTAATTAACCCGCCAAGACCATAAAAATAAGCTGATCCAATGACACCTCCTAGCGCCACCATCTGCACATGCATTTTTTTGAGTCCTTTTTTTAAATCATTGTCCAGATTTAAATTATCGGTATACATCATTAACCCTCCTTTGTTTGAGGCTTGGCTATACCTAGGGCCGTGCAATTGTCATACAGTGGATATTCCCTCCACTTAATGACCATTCTCTTGTTGGCAAACCGATGACTTTTCGGTCGGGCATTATTTCCTGATAACTCTTTATTGCGACGGCATCCATCGGATCATTGAATTGCGGGACCAAGTAGGCATTATTGACAAAATAACCGTTGATGTAGGTGACGGCTAACGGTTGCTCTGCCTCGCGAGGAGCTGCATCGGCGACCATGTCAAAACCCTTGTTTTCTTCTTCTGTTATATACATAATACTTGGAATGTGAATTTTGTGAACCTCCAAATTTCTGCCCTTGGCATCTTTTTCGGTTAGGAGAATATCCAGCGCCTCCTTAAAAACTGGATATTGGGGATGTTGCTCGTCATCAACCCAAGAAAGCGCAACCACACCTGGACGAACAAAAAAGCAGATATCGTCGATATGTCCATCAGTCTCATCGAACAACATTCCTCTTTTGATCCATATTATTTTCTCAATTCCTAAATACTCTTTGCAATGCCGTTCGACCTCATCCTTGGACATGTCGCCATTGCGGTTTGGATTGAGATTGCATTGCTCTGTCAAGATGATAGTCCCTTCACCATCCACCTGAGTAGCGCCACCCTCAAGGATAAAATGACGGGCGTCGTAGTAATCCATGGTTTCCATCTCAAAAAGTTTTTGCCCGAACTGACGGTCTAGATTCCACGGGAAATACAGCCCTTCCCCCAAACCGCCATAGGCATTAAATCCAAAATGCACGCCACGTGTTTCACCATTTTCATTAACAACAAAAAAAACGCCTTTATCCTGAACCCAAGCTTCGTTGGTTGAAATCTCAACCAACCTGACTTTATCAGATAGGCGCGCACGTGCGTTTTCATACTGGTCTGCGGAGCAAATGACCGTCATTTCTTCGAATTCAGCGATGGTATCGGCGACGATTACACATACCTCCTGGGCAGGTTTCCCACCGTTGCGAAAGGCAAATCCTTTTTCTGGCCAAATAATGTACGATCCTTTGTGGGGTTCAAACTCGCCAGGAACTCGAAATCCGTCTTTTTTTGCAGTGCTAGTAGTTATTTTTGCCATCGTTATTCTCCTTTGTTTATTTAAAAACCGACCGTCGGTTTTTTTTATTATAATCCCAGCACACTAAATAAGCAACATAAATAATCAAAAATTAAAAAACCGGCTTCCGTAAATGAAGCGCCCTTTTTCTATTTGAGTAAGCGATTGCATAGTCTAGCATGGAAAATTTTTCGATAGGGAAAATGCAAAAAAAATTCGCCAGCAAATGCCAGCTAAACCCATCACCATCCTCCCGCCGCTATTACTTATCTACGCGGCTCCCTTTCTTGACATATCGGGTGTTGTTTGACATGGCACTCAATACATGATTAAATGAAAAAAAACCGGAATAGGATTAAATGATGATTAAAAAAGAGAAAAACAAAGGCGAGAAAAAGAGAGAGCAAATTTTGGAGGCCGCACTTGAGTGCTTTTTAGAAAAAGGCTATGCAAACGCATCCATCAGCGATATTATGGCGCGAGCGAAAATAAGCAAGGGCGGAATATATTGGTATTTCCAGTGCAAGGATGAGA
>CAZWXO010000243.1:1450-3309 GCA_964637885.1 uncultured bacterium | reverse complement strand
GTAGACTTCTCATACATTGGCATGGGGCTCCGCCAAATGATGATTCCGGCCATCAAAGCGGTCATTACCCGCAAGTTGCCGCCCCTGCCGGTTTATATCGCTGTCGCCTTTTGTATCGTCGGACTATATTTTATGACTGGCTTCTCCGGCAAGGCCTTTAACCTGGGCGATTTTCTCGCCATTGTTTGTTCCTTTTTCTATGCTCTATACGTCCTTTATGTGGAAAAATATGCCGCTCAAGTAGACGGGATGGTCTTTTCCACGGTCCAGCTGTTGGCCATGGGATGTTATGCGACGATTTTGTCGATTATCTTTGAAGATGCTACGGTGGCGATGTTTGCCGACAACTGGGTGGCGGTTCTGGCCCTGACAGTGCTAGGCACAGCGGTGGTGACACCGATTCAGATCTATGCTTTGCGCTATACCACGGCGACCCGCGCCGGGGTCATCATGCTACTAGAGCCGGTCGCTTCGGCCATTTTGGCTTTTATTATCTTTGTCGAGCTGTTGACGATGAGTGGCTATTTAGGGTGTGGATTTATCTTGCTGGGGCTGCTTTTAGCCGAATGGAAACATATTTAGATAAGCAAAGAGGCGGTTTGCTGACCCGTTTCTCACTCACAGTGACTCAGCGCCGGCAGATCGATCAAGATCATCCGCCCATGGCTTTTAGCGAAGGCCGCAGCGTGCTCGGTAAAGCCTGATTTGGAAAAAACAGCATAGTATGTTGATTCACCTGGCAGACAAGACGAACGCTCAATTAACCGAAAGAGGACACTAGTCTCGACCAACTCGTTGCGGTATTTGCATTCAGCACACAGCACGCTACCCTGCCCTATAGCAACGATATCGATTTCTTCCTGTCTTTTTTTCAAGGGATTGTTGCCCCACCACGCTCCAATTTCGTCAAAAACAAACGGAAGCATCCCTTTTTTATTCATTCTGATAAGATAAGTTTGACAGATTTCTTCAAACCTTAAACCATAAAACGCCGGCAATAAATTTTTTATCCGCTGATGATAAGCATATTCCCCCATTTCTCTTTCCAGCAAGGTTAAATTAGGGCTGATAAATCGATAATAAAATAGTAGCAAGGGCTCATTCAGACGGTAGATTGTCTTTTTAGAGGATTCTTTTTCCCCGACCGGGTTGACCTTGCGGACCAACTCCAACTCTAACAATGCTCGTAAATAGACCGATGTCTTGGAAGTCGATTCGTTAAGCTTCGTGGCTATTTCATTCAGGCGGCTGGCGCCCCCTGCAATCGCTTCGATGATGGATTTGTACATGGCCGGACTGCGAAATTCCTGACCGAGAAGCCAGTTTGCTTCACCAAATAAGTATGAAGACTTGTCGAGCAATCGACGCAAAATATTTTTCTCAAGCGGCCAAGTGGCGTCGAACTGAAGCAAATATTGGGGAATTCCCCCCAAGATGCTGTATAGCGCAACTTGATCATGCATCTCCCATTCCGGCACGAATTGCCTCACCTCGTAAAAATCCATCGGACTCAACTTGAATTGAGCAGTTCTACGCCCGAACAATGGGCTTTTGTGGGATAAGACTTCGTTTTCCATGAAGCTGATCGATGAGCCACAGAGGACGACAAAGAGGTTGGTATTTTGCCATAAGCGATCTATTATGTTTTGCAAAACTGACAGCAGCCGTGGATTTGAATTGACTAAATAAGGAAATTTATCAAGAACCAAGACTATTTTTTCCTGTTTTGCTTGCTCTGCCAGCAACAAAAATGCCTGCTCCCATGTTTCAAAGGCCTTGATATACGAAGGTAGATTAAAGCCTCCAATCAACATTTCACTAAATTTCGCAAGAGCAAGCGTATCGCTGTGCTCTTCGGC
>CAZWXO010000243.1:884-1294 GCA_964637885.1 uncultured bacterium | reverse complement strand
TAATTTAGTAAATTTTGATTTGATGCAATGGTAACCGATGCCACTATGCGTGTCAAGGCAATGACAATTAACAGTTAGGTGGGTCAGCGGGACTATTCCATGGCGATCAGATGCTCACCCAAGGCGATTAGTTGGCGCAAGAGGGGGATTTCCTGGACGTCATGGGTTAGTAGCTGAACGCGAATTTGCTCCGGGCCGACAAAGATGGTCAGGGCAATCTGCGGTGGCCACTGGGCGAGGAAGGGTTCAAGGCTATTAAAAGCGGCCTGTGCAACTTGCTCGTCCGAAGCAAAAATCAGAAAACTCATCTTGCCAGCGCTGCGGGCAAAATAATCCGGCGCAAAGTCTTGACCGACATTTAAATCGTGACGCAATTTAGCAACGATGTTGGCCTGAATCCAATCCGGCAC
>CAZWXO010000243.1:429-796 GCA_964637885.1 uncultured bacterium | reverse complement strand
AAAAACGCTTATACTCATTATCGACAGCTTTTACTTTTTGTTTAAACGGTTTTTTTCCACCCGCAAACTGATCGCTTCAGCCTCACAGAAACGAGCGAGCGCTTCGGCTTTTTGATGTTTCCTCATTTGCAAAACATAAAATAGACCACCGATAAAAATTCCCGTTACGATAATCACACCTGCTGTCGCAACTAAATCAGACATGGGCCGACCCTCCTTAAAATAGAATGGTAGCTACCTGATGTAACTCCTCCAACAAAGCCGACGCTTGCAGCCAATCAGCCGGCCCCAGCGCGTCGATTTGACCCTCCTTATCCTCTCCCTTTTTAAAAATCGCCTCAAGCTTACCGGCCGGCTCGGACAACTC
>CAZWXO010000243.1:0-284 GCA_964637885.1 uncultured bacterium | reverse complement strand
AGAGACATAGTAGCCATGGCGTTTTGTTCAGCGACAGCGGCGCTGATTTCCTGCATGACCTCAGGAAGATAGACAGAAAAATCAGCAAAAATTTCCGCAACCTCGTCCAGCCCAAGGCCGATGGCGGCGGCAAAGGTCGCTTGGCGATCCGCCAGATTTGGCACCTGCACCAAGGTGCCCCCGGGTTCCTGAGCCGAGGCTTCGGCTTTAGTGGCCGGTCGGACGACATTCCTGGCGATGGCAGCAAAAAGCTCCTCCGGCTTCAATGGCTTGCTGACATAGTC
>CAZWXO010000242.1:2068-3328 GCA_964637885.1 uncultured bacterium | reverse complement strand
TACACAATACTAGCGGCATCAAGCATTTGCACTAATTTGAAGACCATTTCTTTATACAGATCAACTGCATGAACATTATTCCCGTTCGTAATACTCTCAAGAATGAGATCGATATGTTCTTCTTTTAAAATTTTTGCTATTCCAACTCTATCATCTGCTTCAAGGAGCGTTTTTACAATGCTTGGTGCAATAATAGAATATTCGGTTATAATTTGACGTCCAGCTTCTGTTGAATACAATACCTCATTGCGAAATCGTCGTAATACAACCAATTCTTGACAATCATCTTGCTTTCCAAGGATATCGCATATCGCAGTTGATAAAAAACACGCTTTTTTATTTTTTTTATATTCACTATACTCTTCATCCGTCATTTCATCGAAAAAAGCTTCATTGGCTTGCGCTTCTTCCCATGCTAGGCGGTTTTCTTCTCTTTCTGCTTGTTCCTCTTCCCAGGCAATACGGTTGTCTTCTCCATCATTTTCAAAATTATCATTACTGTTGTCCTTGGCAATAGAAGGCCCTGAAAACATGCTACCGATAAATCCGCCAACAACGGCCCCTATCGGCCCGCCAACCAGTCCTCCGGCTACTGTTCCGGCTGTAATTGCAACAAAATTAGGGCTCTTGGCGGAATCAGGACTATTATACGTTGAATTTGACTGACTATTCTCTTGCAAAACATTTAAACCATTATCTGAGTATGGGGTTTCATAGTAGTCTAAATCACCTTGGCCTTCTAATATTAGCCCCTCAATATATTCCTCATAACAATATTCTGCGTATTCTCTGTCTCGTTCTAAATTTTCGTCCTCAATGATTACATTTTTTGCCGTTTTCTTCTCGATTTTTTTATTTAGTGGAGTGCGATTTTCAGTTTCATTTTTAAGTTTGCTTTTATTCTCGCAAAATTCGTCACACTCATCTTCAGTAATTTTATTGAATACTAATGCCCATATCTGAACTATTTTTTTCGCATCTTCATTTGAGAATCCATAATCATCGCATATTTTATTGCTATATTTATTCATTACAATTATATTTATTTTGCCTAATTGCCTAATATTTTCAGGAACTTTTCCTTTGGCTGTTTCCATAAACATATAAATCTCTTTTTTATATTCGCCGCAGTAATCCTTTAAAAGGCCCCTTAGTCGGCTCGGTTCAGAAAATATTTCCTCTCCAAAAGTCCTTACTATTTCCAAGAGAGAATCTTTAAATCTATTATCAAACATTTTTTATCATCCAATCTATCGATCA
>CAZWXO010000242.1:1266-2058 GCA_964637885.1 uncultured bacterium | reverse complement strand
ATTTCTGTGAGTGATCCTTCTAAATAGCCACCAGCATTACATTTTGGGCAAGTTACATACTGCGAAACTCCATCCCAGCATATTAATTGTGAACAATTTCCACATGAATAAAAAGATTTAACACCACAATATGGACAGCCTGGGTACTCTTCATTGAATGTAAACTGACCCTTGATTGAGTTTTCGGTATACCTTTCTCTTCTTGCTGTTTTTTCTTTCATGGGGAATGTCCATGTGGCAATCCATTCGTTTTTCAACCTTAGCTCCATGCGCATTCCAAATAAAAGACCAGAACTTTGGCAATAAACAGGCACAATTACTATTTTAGGAATTAGTCCCATTTGCAACACCTCCTTATTTTTGCATCGTAGTTATTCAACAAGAACACTTTCCCACAATTTGCAGAGCGACATTGAGTCTTTTTCACTAAACCCAGTCTGTGCGCTAAGATTTGCGCATGTTCTTCTTAGCGATAGTTCACGTGGTTCAATCATCCTCGCTATTTCAAGTGGTACGTTATATTGCAAGCATGTAACCAACATAAATATTTCACGTTTCCGATCACCGCAAAAGTCTTTCAGTAATGACTCGAATCTTTTAGCATCATTAATTATTTCACCACCATATTTATCTAAAATTAAACGCATGGCGTTTTTAATATGCTCATCAAAATTTGCGGGAATTTCCTGATGTCCCAAAGTTATCGGTAAACTTTTATCATCATCGGGAACCTCAATCTCTTGAATTTTTTTTTCATCCAAATCTGCAATATATTGCCTGAGTTCATCAATA
>CAZWXO010000242.1:393-1256 GCA_964637885.1 uncultured bacterium | reverse complement strand
CTTAAACCATTCAATATTTCACGTGCATACCCTGCAATTTCACCAGAAGCCATTTTCGTGTTATATTCTTGATATTGAGGTAGCACAACACCCTCGATGATTGACCTAGCCATATCCAAGATCACATCTTCCATGTCATCATAAGTATTGTTCTGATTCTGTCCGCAAGCCTTTTTTTTGCTAAAAGCTTTCCATAAACCGACTCCTGCACCAAATATTGCACCTGGTACAGCTAGGGTAACAACTGCCCCTATAACAGTCACTCCTGTGAGCAGAACCCCAGCTACTGCGGCTATTCCAGTTGCTATACCTGCACCCTTCAATCCTTCCTGCATTATCCCTTCAGTAATTTGATCGTTTTCTTGGATTAAGTAACCAGGAACAATTTGCGGTAAAAGCATACCTTGTTCTTGTGCCTCAATTTCCTTAAATAATTCAATTTCATCTGCGACGAACTGTCTATTAACTTGAGTAGTGCAGTTGGAAATAATCTTCATTTTAACTTGCCACCGTTTTTGCAAGTCAGGATTGACACGCTTATCCAAGAATGACTTCAGATAACCGCTTATTGTTTTCTCTAAATCCTCTTCACTCTTTTTTCTAATTTCATTATCCTGCAACATGTTTTGAAAATCACTGTTCAACCAATTGTCAAGTTCATCTTCCAGCCAGTGTTCAATTTCAAATCTTATATCTAATACATCCTTCTGGAAATTATTCATCTGTTTAAGTGAAAAATCCAGGCTCCGAGAATATGCCTCATGAAAAATGCGATCCTCGTTGAGCAATGCATTAAATGATTGCTTGATTGATTCATAATGAGTCACTTTCGTCTAGATTTCATAATCACATGCGTTTGAAAT
>CAZWXO010000242.1:0-383 GCA_964637885.1 uncultured bacterium | reverse complement strand
AAACTTTCATTAAAATAATCCAACAGGGAAGTGAAACCGGAATTTGCAATTTCTGAATCATCTTTATTGGCCATTGCGTGCTTAGCCTGCCACGCTGAAAAAAGAATAAAATTAGATATATAAATTTCGTAATTCTGCTGGTAATATTCTAGTAATCTATTTAGGTCAGCATCCACTTCGTCAATACGATTGATTATTCCCACGATTTTTTTCCCCATTTTTGCGACCTTAGCAAGTTGCGCATCCACATCTGATTGCCCAGGATAGTTGGCATTCATGACCCAAAGAACAACATCTGCATTTTGCAAATACTCTTCTGTCGTTATCTGGTTAGCATCAGTTATAGTTTCCAAGCCCGGTGTGTCTACTAAATATAGATTTCG
>CAZWXO010000241.1:0-3328 GCA_964637885.1 uncultured bacterium | reverse complement strand
GGTCGACAGTGCTGCCCCGGCTGTGGCCGGATTTGGCGGCAATATAGCCGAGGCGAAAAAGATCGGATTTTTCCACTTGGGGATAGTATTCCGGTTTCATTTTTGTATCCTTAAGGTCCTTGGCCCAGCGGACAAAATGGTCGACAGCCCGTTGCGGCCGGTAGCCATCAAAGATTTTCAGTTCATAGCCCTTGGCGGCCAACTCTTTTTCAACTTTGGCTAAGGCCTGGGCCGCCTCCTGACTAAGAATCACTTTCGGCGCCAAATAGCCGTCCACCCGCTTGCCAAGAAAATTGTTGCTCGTGTAATAACGAACGTCGTAACTGGCGTTCTGTAAGACTTTATCGAGATAGACAAAGCCGTCAGGCAACTCGACTGGGCGTACCAATTCCCTTCTCCGAAGAATGACACTTGGATCAGGCTGACTGCCGGCAGCGGCAAATTTTGGATCAAACCTCCCAAAAAGGATATCCGCCGATTCGCTGCCGCCCTTTGAAAGGATTTCCTGGCGAAAGAGACGAGCAGCGGCGGTATTGATCGTACCACCGGCGCGAAGCCGTTCATAGGCGCTACCAGCCAGGGCTTCGGACCACAGATAGCCGTAATAGGAAGCCGCATAACCCCCCGAAAAAAGATGAGTAAAGTTGCCGCTGACGATGCTCTCGTTAACCGCTCTACCGGGAGGGCGCACATTCAAGGATTTTAGAGCGTCCAGCTCAAAGAGGCGCACTCCGGTTGTCACAGGAGTCTTGATCTCGTGCCAGCTGGCATCGAGTTTGGAATACTGGATCGCGGCGAGCAGATAGCGATTGGCCATATAGCTACGCTCCGCTTGAACCGCCTCGAGGTAGGCCTCGGGGAGGGCTTCCCCCGTCTGATAATGGCGACCGACCTGGCGGAGAAAATCGGGGTCATAGATGAAGTTTTCCATGATTGTCGAGGGCATTTCCACGTAGTCCCACTGAGCGTTATAGCCGGAAGTGGCAGCATAATCGACGTCACTGAGCAAGACATGCATCCCATGGCCCGATTCATGCAGCAATGTTCGTAAATCATCATGGGTTAATAGCGCTGGCTTGTCTTTACCGGGAGGCTGAAAATTACACATAATCAGGGCGTGAGGGCGGACGTCGTCCCCACGATCCCGATACTGGGAACGTAGCATGCTCGCAAAAGCACCTCCACCTTTGCGTTCCCTAGTGAACAGATCCATATACAAGAGACCCATATAGCGATTAGCCTCTTTATCCCAAACCTCATAAACCCTGACATCGGGGTGATAAACCGGCAAAGTGGTGTTGCGGCGGAACTCTAAACCATACAAAGTATCGTACAGGCTAAAGACCCCGGATAAGGCGTTATCCAGGGCAAAAAGCCGAATCTCGTCCGGCGGTGTCCCTTCGGCGGCTGTTCGCAGCTTGCCCTCATAATACCAGTAGTCCCAAGGCTCTAAAATCAGGCCCGGGCTTACTTTTTCAACATAGGTGAGCAGTTGCTGAATCTCTAAGGTTGCCCCGGCGACTGTCGGCGTGGCTAGATCCGCAAGAAACTGGTCGACTTTGGCCGGAGTTTTTGCCATTCGGTCTTCCAGCGTCAGGCTGGCAAAGCTATCCCGGCCCAGCAGCTGCGCTACCTCCAAACGCTGATTGACGATGTCGAGAATGACCTGCTTGTTATCATTAGCGTCGTTCTTGTTGGCGAGAAAAGCGCGTTGGCGCCACGCCTCCTCCCGGAGAGAGCGATCATCGGCGTTGTCTAAAATCGAACTGAGCAGCCAAGAATTCACCGTAAAAAGCCAGCCGTCTAAATCAGCCTCCACTGCCAGCTCCGCCGCCTGCTGAAGATCTTCCTCGGGGATACCCCGGAGTCGATTTTTATCAGTGACATGAAGAATGCTCGCTTCGCGATCGGCCATCAGATTGCGATTGAAAACATTCCCTGCCTGCTTGATGTTTTGCTGCAGTTTATTGAATTTTTCCTGATCCTCCGGCGTCAAATTTACACCGAGAATTTCAGCTTGCCGAAACAACATTTCCAGCAAGGTGATTTCTTCGGGGCTTAACTGACTGCGATCGGCCTTCTCATAAACAAACTTGATGCGCTGAAAAAGTTTGGGGTCTTGCGCAATTTTGCCTTGAACCTCAGTCACCTTTTGCACCGCTGCATCGAGGACAGGCTCCAGCTCCGGAGTAGCTGCCAATTCACTAATCGTCAGCAATAGGTCATATGTATTCGCCATCTGCCGTCTTTGTGTGTACAAAGGGGCGATTGTATTATTAAAATCAGGGGTAGCTGGATTGGCCTTGATCGTCTCAACAATCGCCAGCTGTTCCGACAACCACACCTCGATTGCCGGCAAATAATGCTCCGGCTCGATCTGGTCGAAAGGGATTGCCTCGTCAAATAAAGACGGTGGTGCCAGAAATGGATTTTCCTCCGCTCTTGCCTGAGAAAACCCCGGCAGCCAAGCCGTCAAGCAAAAGATTGCTACTAGCGTCAAAAACGTAATTTGTTTAAGCCTTAAGCTCCGCAAAAATATCATCAAACCACTCCTCTCGATTATTCTCACATCGGATGCGCTAATTATAGCATAAATATTGACAAACCTCTGCGGGAGGTAGCTGTGAGGGTGCAGGAGCGAGGCTGTTCCGCCGCGCCCGCCCTTTGACCTCTGCTACACAACCACCAAAAAAGCCGAAGATAAAATCTTCGGCTTTTTTGTGCTCGATTAAGATTGGGTTACATTGATAGTCCTAAGCTCGCTTAACGGAGGAAGTCGACAAGAGTCGGCTGAATGATACGAGCCCCGGTAGCGAGAATTGTCTGGTAGACGTTTTCCTGGTTCTTCAGATCCATGATGGCCTTGGCTAGATCGACGTCCTGGAGACTGGCCTGTAAATCTGTCAGCGTCAGGTCATTTTCCTCCAGCCGCTTGACGGTGAACTCGATCCGATTGGTCTTGGCCCCGACATCAGCCCGCCACGTCAGAACGTTATCCAGGGCCCGCCCCATTTCGTCAAGCGCCACTTGGATGCCGCCACTATCGTTGTTATTTAGCGCATCGCGGAAATCGGCCAGAGCAGCAAAGACATCGCGCTCCTGCACCACCGGAGGATTCTTGATTTCAAAGGTTGACGCATCAGTGAAGCGGTAATATGCTTCCGCTGGGGACAGCCCGCCGGGATTACTGCTTTCCTTGGCCAGCCCCGTTAAAGAATCAGCATTCCAAGCCCCTTTGGCAAAAGCGAGGCCCACCGAAACATCCTTTACCGAACCACTTGTGGCATTGACCTGGAAAAAATTAAACCGCTGGGAGGTATTCTTGTCA
>CAZWXO010000240.1:0-3336 GCA_964637885.1 uncultured bacterium | reverse complement strand
GAGCCTAGCCTCGTCGATTCGTTCACGGGAATGAGCGAGCAATAAATCGGATTCTGTGGCCGGCACAGCTGTTTCCCAAACATAATCCCGCTTTGGCGCCAGAGCCTTTACGATACTGTCCATTCTTCCTGCGGCGGCTGCGCCATTGTTCGCATAGCTGGAGTCATGAAACTTTTCGTTAAAAATGATTTTCAATTTCAGCTACCTTTTGGAATTGAGCTTGCGCCACTCGCTGGCAAGATGCTGGGTTCTTTCCTCGGCCAGCTGGTAAACATCGTGATTCGAAGCGGACAGGATGTAGCGAAGTTTTTCGGCACAGTCGGACAAAGCCGGGGATATGTCGCCTGTATTGTGCGAGGCAATTGTCAGGCGATACGCATTAAAATCGAAGTCAAAAGCACGAATCCGAGCAACGTTGAGGGGGTCAAGACCAGGGAGCTGGGCCGCAAAATCTTCGTAGGGGTAGGGTGTGTAGCGGGCGGCGTCGTGCCAAAAGCTGTCATCCTCCGGCTTCATGTCGTTCAGGGCTAGAGCTCCGCCAATAATGTTTAGGCTAAACTTGTTAATCAAAATTACATCGATATCCAGCGAGGGAATCTCCCCATTGGCGTATTCACAGACATATTTTTCCGGTGTGCTGTGGCAATAACCGATGACGCCAGGGAATTTGTCCGTACCCGGCATGTCGATATCCAGACAAAAGGGCCCGTCGTAGCGGTGAACCAATTCAGCAAACCGCATGATATCATGGCAATGAAAAACTTGCACTCTTCCCACCTCCTATAACCTGAGGGCCTCTTTTGGACGAGGGGCACCTTTGAGACCACTGAAAAAAGCCTGATGACTTTTTTCGTTAACAATGCACAATTTCGAAGGCAAAAACAAAGCTTTTTGCTCCAATTTCTTTAAAAAATCGAGGAATTATGCTAATAATTCTTACCAAGATTGTTGACAGTTAAATCTTAATTGTTGATCGCTGACTTTTTAAGTGATTTCACCCCTTTGGGTGTGGCTACTCTCTGCTTGCCTAGGTAAAAACTACCCTTTACCATTGTAGACCTTTCCTGCGGGAAGATAAAGACCTACATTAGAACATAGGAATAAAGTGGGAGAAGGGGCGGACTAAAGTCCACCTGCAACAGTTGTCAGCAACGCACTATTCGACGTAAGCATTGCTCGCTATTCGAAACTCTTCTTGCGATGGTTTAAATCCCTTCTCTTTGGCTGGAAACAAGCAATCATATTCTTTGCACATATTTTCATTCAAATTGTACACTTCGCTGGGGTAATATTTCCACGCGTGTCCTTGCAAGCATCCCATATCCAGTTCCAGCACCAACAAACTATAGGGATGCCTCCCTTCAGAATTGCTGACATTGACGCTTTTGGCTCCAACAAATCCGTGCTTGCAATAATTATACGGATGTCCCTCAATAACAATTGCTTTATAACCATCAGCGACAGCTTTTTTGATTGAGTGTTGAATCAGTGCCGAACCGATTCCCTTTTTTTGCATTTCAGGTAAGACGCTAACCGGGCCAAAGGTTAACGTATCAATACAAAAGTTCTCCTCGTTAATCAGGCGAGATTTGGCGTACATGATATTCCCGACGATTTGATGCTCCACAATTGCCACGAAGTTGAGCCCAGGGACAAAATCAGGATGGTTGCGCATTACATGGACTAAATAATGTTCGTCACACCCTGGCACATGTACATTCCAAAAAGCCGCTCGCGTCAATTCTTCGGTGGCCCGATAATCTTTTTCCAGTTCATTTCGGATCGTTATATTCATCAGCTTTGTGTTTCAACTCTCCTTTAATCAATTATTCCCCATGAGATTCGGCTCGCCTTGCCGCGCTTGACGCTGCCACAAGTGCGAAT
The DNA here is from genome assembly GCA_964637885.1 of uncultured bacterium. Lineage (GTDB taxonomy): Bacteria > Bacillota > CAZWXO01 > CAZWXO01 > CAZWXO01 > CAZWXO01. Next base: position 1,452 of record CAZWXO010000240.1, on the reverse strand, counting down.
CACTTACGCAGACAGAGCACGACACCCATTTCCTGCGCTCTTTTTTCCATCTCGGCCTTAATACATGTTGCTAAATTACGTTGCTGCATTTTGCCGCTCAAAGCAGATTCCTTCACCCAGTTGATGATTTTCTCCAGCACTGCAAGGGGCAGTAGATTAACCGCCAGGCAATAGAATCCTTTCGATTTTCCGTCATTATAGTTTAGGATCAAATCTTCCAGTATGGTTTGCTTCGCTTCAAGCACGATTAAATAGCCGGGCAAATCCTGCTTTGCCGCGTCGATATCTTGGACAACGTTTTGGTAGGAAATAAAAGAATCGGAAGTGCTTGGGACGATGTATCTCGGGCAGGGATAGTCGCTGCATTCGTAGCAAAATTCAGCATTGTCATGCTTCTTATTGCAGGTGACGATCGCGCAGGTCGGGTGTTTTGCAGTAAAATCCGGGCCGCCACACCCCGGACATTTTGACGATCCTTCGGCATGGTACCGTGGACAGAGGGCACAATTCAGACCGCACAGAGAAAAAGTAGGTGTTTTTCTTTTGTATTCGTTCATATCCAGTCACCCTTTTTTGATTTCACCCTTGCTAAATTTTAACGCAATAAGCGATTAGGCTCCCTCATTCATTTGATCAAGCCAACTGAAGTAATCTCCCTCACCGGCCCCAGTAATGTTTGCCAGCTCATTTTCCGACAAAGGGTTGGAAGCCTGGGTGAAAAGTTGGGCTAATTTATCTGCCTCAGCAATTTCCAGATCAAATCCAGCTTGCTGCGCCGCAACGACAAGCTGGCCTTCTTTGGATTGTCTCAGGATATCCTGGGCGAATGCAGCGTCTCCACGCATCTTGGCAACCAGAGCTTCGGCTTGACTGCGCATTTCTTTGTACCTCCTAGTGATATAGATTTGCTTAAAGCTTAGCATCTTTTGCAGAAAAAACAATCAATAAAAAGGCGGAAAGCATCTTTGGCAAGCGGGAGGGTTGTCACGCATGCATCCCTGGTGCTAAGATGAAGCTAAATCAAGGGATGGAGCGACTGCACCATTAATAAGAGGAGGGCAAAGCTATGTTTAAAGAACTAAATGAAGAAAGTCTTAGTGATGTTTCCGGTGGGAGTTGTGGGCAGCGTTACGCCTATTATACTGTTTTGCACGGGGACAACCTGACTCGGATCGCTCACTATTTTAAAACGACAAGGGAGGCGATTGTCGACTTGAATCCGATTATTGTTGACAGTAATTTCATCAAGTCGGGTTGGGTGCTGAAGGTGCCGGATAACCGCTTGTAAATTTAAGCTTTTCTCACCAAGCCTTGGGGTAAAGGTAGCGCTTTAGCTCCTTTTTTGCAGTATAATGACAGCTGATATTAGCTGATATTAGCTGATATTGTTGCTGAGCAATTGGCTGATTGCCCTCCTTGGATTGCTCCTGACGCTGCTCAACTTTTTCTTAT
>CAZWXO010000239.1:0-3338 GCA_964637885.1 uncultured bacterium | reverse complement strand
CAATTCACAATTCACAATTTCGGTAAGAATTATTGGCATAATTCCTCGATTTTTTGAGCGAACACGGGGACGGTTCTTCTGTCGCACTTTTACAGCGAAGTGCGACAGAAGAACCGTCAGGCTGTGTCAAAACCGATCAAAAAATCAATTATTAAGCAGCAAAACTGGCCTTTTGATGCTGAAACATGCGCAAAGCAAAAAAGTCACGCAAAGAAAGCACCCTTAACCTTTCCATTGTCGCATCAAACCCCATGATATTGATTAATCTTTTCAGATTATAGCCAAAAAAGAGCAGAGCTACCTCACCGCGCACCTTTCTTTGGGTGCGAAGCAAAAAGTATGCGCCGTTCATCGTCCTTTTTATCGTCCCGAAGGGGTGCTCAACCAGTTGCTGCCTCAGTCTGTAAATATGCATGTTTTCACGGGTGCGCTTATCTGTTTCTTCATAAATCTCAGCGTAGCAACTTCGGGTTATCTCCCTTACTTTCCCTTTGGTGCAAAGTTCTCGAAACTCGCAGCCTTTACACGCCTTCTGGTTTTTGTACTTGCGCCTTTCCTTGCTTTTATTCTTTAGACTTAGAACATGCCCGGCCGGGCATGTAAATGTGTCCTTGTCGGCATCATAGCTGAACTTGTCTGCGTTAAATCGTGGATCGGGGGCACGGTTTGACGCTTCCTGTCTGGATACGATAGTTATGATTTTATTCTCCTTGCATGCCGCCAGGTCAGGGCCATTGTAATAACCCTTGTCGGCGGTAACTGTGATCTCTTCAACTCCAAGGGTTTCCTTGGCTATGTTTGCCATGACGGAAAGCTGTCCGTGGTCGGTGGGATTGTTTGTGACGTTTAAGCCGACGATAAAATGATGTTTCGCGTCGACTACGGACTGGACATTATGGCAGATGTCAATGCCGTTTAGGTTGGTGCCCATCATTCTTGCATCGGGGTCGACCATTGACACCTCATTGTCACCGCTCTCCTGAAGCCTTCTTAATGTGTTCTCGTATTTTTCTTTGCGCTTTTCCAGTTCCTCCAGTATTTTTTGGGTATCCCGGGCGTTAAGATTTTCGTCATCTTCGTCGCTTCCGATGGCATCAAGATATTTATTGATTTTCCCTTCGATTGCTTTTATCCGCTCGGCAAGCTTTCTCTTGCTGAAGTTCTGTTTTTTATTATTGCTGGCCTTGATTTTAGTGCCATCCACTGCAATTAGTTCTTTGCCCAGAAGGCCGAAGCCGTCGATGACCCAATGAAATATTTGAAGGCACGTTCTAGTGCCTCGACGTTTATTCTTCTGAATTCGGCAATGGTTTTATGATCGGGGCGCAGGTTCTTTAACAACCACATGAGTTCGATGTTGCGGCCGGTTTCCCTTTCCAGCATTCTTGATGAACGGATACCTGCCTCGTAGCCGTATATGTAAAGCTTTAAAAGGTCGGACGCCGCGTAAGCCGGGCGACCAGTCTGCTTCCCGCCGGTAATGATAAAACCCATTTCACTAAGGTTCATTCCATCGACCAAAACATCGATTATCCTGACAGGGTTGTCTTCGCTTATCTGATCATTCAGGCTCATTGGTATGGTCGGTTGATACCGGCTGTTCCCGTGCTTTATGCCCATTTACATCACCTTTTTCGTTAATGTTTATGAGCTTATTATATCACATATGGAAATATATGTTAAATATATTGTGAGTTTTAACACAGTCTGCCGTCCCCATGACTCACCCCCATCACTTTAATTTGTCCATAGTAATCGCCAAAAAGAAATCATTATTCCACAAAGACAAGTATTCTTGGTCAAGAATAAAAGGACGAACATCCAAAATTGCTTTGGGATAGTCAATCTGCGAAAATTTATCTAACAATAACTGGCGCAAATGCGAAATATCCAAAGTATTTTCATTTTGCCAATGCCCCGACTGTCGCATCCGTGCTTCCAAGTGGGGCAGGTTAACAGAAATTCCTTGGGATAAATACCATACATAGTCATAAAGATCCCTTCCCTTAACCCTTCCACTTCCCCAACCACGACACAAAACAGCATGCAACTTACCAGCAAAGAGACTTGGCAAATCGTACAAACGAAGCGCAAAAGGCGTCGGCTGCAACTGATATTTTATCTCTGTCGTCGCCAGAGGTGGGGGTAATGTATCAATTTCCAGTTTAATCTTTAAAATTTCATTCTTTGCTACGCCAGCCACTGGCGAGGACATTGCCACAACATTAATCATCCGCACCAATGTATTGGCTTTAATAAAGGCCGACTCAACCTGGGAAATGACGGCTTTCTCCTTGCGGCTTATCTCCACTACAAAACCATATGAAGATAATTCGTCCTCGATAAAACCGAAATAATCGGTAATATTGAAATCTGTATCTGGCACCAACAACGTAAAATCCAAATCCTCGGAAAACCGCCTAAGGCCGTAAAAAGTCCGCAGTGCTGTTCCCCCGTAAAAGGCTGCCGTTGCAAAAAAATTCCCCCGGGACAGGCCAGATAAAGCAATCAGTTGAATAATCTCCTTCAAGGCAAAGCGATAATCGTCTAAACTTTTGCAAGCATAAGTGCTTAGCATCTCTTGAATTATTTTATTCATTTGAGCTACCTCCCAAATAAGTGACCAATAAAGATACAATTGGCCGCCGATACACCTTGGCAATATCCGTTAATAGCTGAATGTCTAGCTTGCAAAGCAAATCGAGGTCAATCCGAAGGTCCTCTGCCAAAAACCCAGGCAGTTCCAAGATGTCCAGTCGCTGATGCATCCTGGCCAAAAAATCGGCAAGCGCCTTTTCCGGCCCGGCAATCAAAAAAACATCCTCCCCTTGGACAACCCGCTGAACACCCAAAGGATAAACCCGCCGTGGCACATCCTGATATGTATATGTGCCTACTGGGGTCACAAATTCCTTATTGCGGTTTTTTCCATAACACGCACTGGTATAAATATAGGGGCGTTCTGGAATCAAACCATAAAAGGCCATAGCGTATTCAAATGATAAATAAGAAGGACCATAAATACGGTTGGCAAGCAACCGCAACGGCCAATGATCACGCCGCCCGTCAATATATAATCCCCGCCGCACCCGAATTACTTCACCGGATTTGATCAGCTGAGTCAGCTTAGATTTGGGGGAAGCATAGCCTGCTAGTTCTTGCATCAAATAATGATAATCGTAAAATGGTAACTTCTTATCCACAGAAAATCCCTCCAGTAAGTACGATTATATCGTACTTACTGGAGGGAAACAAGGCCTTCCTTCGCTATGCTTTCCTGACAATCGCGACAAAGCTATCCAAAGACAAAACGGCACGCATCGCATGAAAAATGCTTT
>CAZWXO010000238.1:2219-3342 GCA_964637885.1 uncultured bacterium | reverse complement strand
TCCCATTCGATGATGCCCTTTGAGACCGTCGAGCAAGAAATTGTCGATGAGTTTCTACCTCCCTTTAATCCGAAATGGAAGCTGCTGCCGGATTACCCCTATACCTTTGGTAACGTGACGCCATCGGAGCATTATGTTCCTTTCCGGACTAGTCTGGCCGCGGATATCATGGGGGCGGACCAAGTTATCGTCGCTGCCGCCGAAGAATACCAGAAGCTAACGGGGCATTGGCACGGTGGTTTGTTCAAGGTCTACCGCTCTGAGGATGCCGAGGTTTTTCTGCTGTCGATGGGTTCGATGGGGGCCGAGATGGAAATGGCCGTGGATCTGCTACGTGAAGCAGGGATTCCTGCGGCTGGCTTGCGCCTCCGCGTTTACCGTCCTTTCCCCGGAGCGGAGCTCAGTCGTCTATTGCCGCCAGGCGCCAAGCTGCTTTGCTTTGATCGCAATACAGCCTGGGGAACGGGTGGGGGTGCCTTGCTTTGTGAAGCGAAAGCCGCTCTTTTTGACAGGCGGGACAATCTAAGGGTGACCGGACAGGTGCTGGGCTTGGGCGGCGAGGATTTGCCGGCAGCCTATTTAGCGCAAAAGGCCCGGGAAATGATGGAGGTCGTCAAATGAGCACGAATATTAAGAATTTTTCAGATGTGGAGTTTGTCATGCCGGGGACGGCTGCCTGCGCCGGATGTCCTTCGACGATGGCCTTGCGGATTGTCGGTAAAGCTTTGGGAAAGAATGCGATTATGATTATGACTCCTTCCTGCGCTGTGGCTAGCATCGGTCCGCTGCCCAAAAGCTGTTACTCGATTCCTGTTCTCAATATCTGCTTTGCTTCAGCCGGGGCGTCGGCCGGGGGCGTCAGCTTGGCGCTGGATGCCTTGGCGGCCAAGGGAAAGCTGGAGGGCGAGAAACCCACCGTCTTTAACTGGTGCGGCGATGGGGGAACTTACGACATCGGGCTGCAGGGGATTTCGGCCGCCGCCGAGCGCAACGATGATTTTATTCATTTTTGCTACAACAACGAGGCCTATTCCAATACCGGGATGCAGCGCAGCGGGGCAACACCCAAGTACGCCAATACGACTACAACACCAGGCGGCAAAGAAGAAAACTGCAAAAATCG
>CAZWXO010000238.1:0-2209 GCA_964637885.1 uncultured bacterium | reverse complement strand
GGATTCCCTATTTGGCGACAGCCTCGCTGGCATATCCGATGGACTTGTATCGGAAAGTGGAAAAGGCTAAAAGTATTAAAGGCTTCAAGTATATCGAGATTCATGCTCCCTGCTATCCGGGGTGGAAGTTTGCCGCCAGCGATACTGTCAAGATGAGTCGTTTAGCGGTGAAGACCGGTGCTTGGCTACTCTGGGAGGCCGAGGATGGCTATGTGACGCTGAATAGTCCGACGTCGCTGTATGGAGATGGCAAGAAAGAGCTGCTGCCTCTACGGGATTACTTGCAGGAGCAGGGTCGCTTTAATGATTTGCTTAAAAATCCCGATGTCGAGCCGATGATTGCCGGAATGGAAAAAGAAATTCAGCGCGATTTAAAGCTGTTGGCTTTGCGGGCAAAAATAGATTAGGATGGGAGAAAATAGAAATTGAATCAGACGGTCAAGGGTTTTATTTACATCGCTATCGCGACATGTGCCTTTGGAACAATTCCCGTCGTGGCCAAGCTGGCAATCCTTAGCGGGGGCAACGAGACAACGACATTGTTGTCCCGATTTGCGATTGTTACAATCTTCTTTTTGATTTATATGAAATGGAAGGGGCTTTCCTGGCGGGTGGAAAGGCGGCAGTTCTATGCTTTACTATTTTTGGGTTTTGTCGCTTACAGCAACGTGGCGCTCTTGTTTTTCTTGGCGATGCGCCATATCACTCCTGCCATCGGTGAGCTGATCCTCTACACCTACCCGGCGATGGTGGCAATCTTAGCTTTCTTTTTTCTCGGAGAAAAGCTTACTCGCGTCAAGCTGCTGGCGATTTGTATCGCCTTTACCGGTTGTTCGCTGGTTCTCTGGGCCCCCGTGGACAAAATCAGCTTGCTCGGCGTGGTTTTTGCCTTTCTGACTGGATTTGCTTATGCGGTCTATATCGTCGGGAATAAAAAGGTCTTGGAGGGGGTCCATCCAGTAGTGGCGACCGCCTATATGGGTGCCTGTTGCATGATTTTCTTTTTTGTATATGGCCTCATCACCGGGACATTGGATTTTTATTATAATCCACAAATCATAATGGTAATCCTGATTATGGCATTTTGGTGCACGATTACCGGCATTCTCTGCTTTTTTAAAGGGATGATGATTCTCGGAGCAGTCAAGGCGTCGGTAATCTCGACTTTCGAGCCTGTTTTTACCATTATTTTGTCTTTTATCTTGCTGGGACATGGTATATCCTTAGTACAGCTAGTTGGAGGCGGGTTGATTCTGTCAAGTGTGTTGGTTATGCAGCTCGGGGACAGAAAGACAAGGCTACCGGCCCTTGATTAGGGCTCTGACTGCATTATTTTTGGTATTGAGGGGAATTAAAACATGGCAATGATTATCGGTGTTTTTGGCGGACTGGGAATGTTCCTTTATGGAATGAAGATCATGTCTGCAGGCCTGGAGAAGGTCGCCGGGGACAAATTAAAAAAAATTGTTGGAGTCCTGACCAGTAATAAATACATCGGCGTGATGGTGGGAACCGGTGTAACCGCTGTCATTCAAAGTTCCAGTGCCACGACAGTCATGGTCGTCGGCTTTGTCAATGCCGGGATGATGAACCTGAATCAAGCTATCGGCGTCATTATGGGAGCCAATATCGGAACAACCGTCACGGGGCAGTTGATTTCCTTTAAACTTGGCGATGTAGCCCCATTGATTTTGGGTATCGGTGTTGCCGTTTGGTTGTTCTCGAAAAACCGTCGCAACAAACAAATTGCCGAAATTTTTATTGGGCTAGGACTGCTTTTTGTCGGGATGGATACGATGTCACAAGCATTGAAGCCGCTCCGGGAATATCAAGGCTTTGTCGATGTACTGGTTTCCTTTGGCAACGGCGGTCTGGGAGGGATGCTCTTAGGAATCTTCGCAGGATTTATCATCACTTTTATCTTGCAAAGCTCTAGCGCCTCGATCGGTATTTTGATTGCGCTGGCTTCCCAGGGGATGTTGCCAATTGAGTCGGCTTTGCCAATCCTTTACGGTGATAATATCGGAACCTGCACGACAGCTTTGCTTTCCAGCATCGGAGCCAGCAAGATGGCCAAGAAGGCGGCTTTGATGCACTTGATCTTTAATATTATCGGAACTGTTATTTTTATGCTGATTCTTAATAAACCGATTATGCATTTGGTTACGATGATTGATCCGACAGATATCCCTCGTCAGATTGCCAATGC
>CAZWXO010000237.1:0-3346 GCA_964637885.1 uncultured bacterium | reverse complement strand
CTGGATTTCCTTGCAGATAAGGTGATAGCGGATTTACAGCAGGGCGAGCCATCGGGCGGGGATGGATTATTTTTTGCCTAAGCCCTATCGTTTGGAGGAACTGAAGTTGAGTTTACAGAAGTGGTTTTTCGAAAATTAATTTAGAATGTTTGCAGGAAAGTGGAGATGGATGTCGAATATTTGAATAGACAAAGAAAATAAATTATGAGACTTGACGATTGAGAAAAATAAAATTACAATCGATGCTGTAGCCGGGCGGATAGCTCAGTTGGGAGAGCGCTGCATTCGCATTGCAGAGGTCGAGGGTTCGAATCCCTTTTCGTCCACCATATGTCTAGACAAAGACAGCATTTTGCTGTCTTTTTTTTAAAAAAGTAACGTTGGATTTATGATCGGGGGTGACTGGAATTGAGGCAGATTGCTTGCGTATGTGGATTATTGGGCATCCTTGTGGTGAATTTTTGCACCCCGGCTCACGGAGCTACAATCTTTAAAGATGTCGACGAGGGATATTGGGCTGAAAGACCAATATCTTTGGTGGCTCTGAGTGGCCTGATTCGTGGCTACAGCGATGGCACTTTTAAGCCAAATCGACCCTTGAGCCAGCTTGAAACAATTGTTTTGATCGAACGTTCGCTTTTATCGGAGCAGGACATTACGCGGGCTATTTCTCAATCCGTTTCCTTTCCCGAGTATGGCGTCAAGCAAAGTGGCGGATTATTGGCGCTGGCTTTGCAAAAAGGCATTATTAAAAGGGAAGAGATTTCTGGTGGCAGTTTGTTTACAATTGCCAGTCGCCAGGATGTTGCCAGGTTTATTTATCGGGCAATGCTAGCTGAAAATTACCCACCTCTAATTACCGAGAATGTATACCCGGATTTGCAGTTTTTCGTTGGTGAAGATGCCGCGGCAATTTCGGCGGTCACCAACGCCGGCTTGATGGGCGGTAAGGCGAGCGGGATTTTTGCACCCGGTGAAGCCCTGGATCGAGCCTCAATGGCTAGTTTGGTTTGTCGGATGTATGAATTTAGCGGAAAACAGCTTCCTAATCTCTATAAAAGGGTGGGAAACTTTGTTGCCCTTGATGTCGATGCAGATCAGGCAATCGTAAGTGTTGACCAGAACCAGATCTTGTCTTTGCAACTCACCTCAGCCAGCCTTTTGTATGATCAAGGCGTACAAGTTGCTTGGTCGCAATTGTTGGAAGGACGTCTAGTATATGCTTGGCTGGATCAAAAGGGTAAGCTTCGGGTAGCTGAAGTACTGCCACCTGGATTTGTCCCTTTTATGGCCGATCATTTTTTTGTTACTTCAGCTAGCAATAAGATCCTGGCGGTGGACTTGGCAGGAGATGACGCTGTTGTCGGGGGCAGTTCAGACAGCTCGATTACAATTAATGGGATTAAACAAGACATTGAATCCCTTGTTTTCGGAGATGGTCTTGTAATCGAACCTGCGGATGGAGACGTTTTTGAAAAAATAATTGTGCAGCGAACGATGGCAAGACCGGTGTTTGAAATTTCAGGTCAGATTGCGGCCGTCGATTTTGACCCCAATCAGCTTGCTTTATTGGTTGGAAATGGCCAAATTAAAGAGTTGGTCACCATTGATATTCCCCAAGGCATTGTCGTAAAAGATTCTAATAATCGCATAGTTGAATTAAAAGATAGCCTGGTAGGTGTTTGGGGAAAAATAAAAGGCAAAGTGGTTGGGGAAAGTGATTTGCGACGCATGCAGGCACAGGAGATTTTCCTCATCGAGGATCGTTAAAATCTGGGAGGTGGAGCGAGTGGTATTGACAGCCGATGAAAAGGAAAGGTACATGCGGCACTTGGTAATTGAAGAGATTGGAGAAGCCGGACAGGAAAGGTTGAAACAGTCTTCAGCTTTAGTTATCGGCACAGGTGGCCTCGGCTCACCTATCGCCCTCTATTTAGCTGCGGCAGGCATTGGGCGTCTAGGAATTGTCGACGATGACGAAGTTAATCTCAGCAATTTGAATCGCCAGATACTCCATACGACGCAAGACTTGCATCGCCCTAAAGTCGATTCCGCCGGGGAGAAATTGAATCGTCTAAATCCGGAGGTGGTGGTTGATCGCTACAAGATGCGGGTGACCAAGGACAACGCTAAGGAACTAGTTGCAGCCTATGACATGGTTCTGGATGGGACAGATAATTTTGCTTCGCGTTATGTTATTAACGATGCCTGCGTTAGTGAAGGGCGCCCCTATATCTTTGGTGCGATTAATCGCTTTATTGGCCAGGTGACGACGGTAATGCCAGGGGAAGGTCCTTGTTTTCGGTGTCTTTTTCCCGAACAAGAGGAGCCGGATCGAGGAGTCGCGGGAAAACCAATCGGAGTTTTTGGCTTCGTTCCTGGAGTGATTGGTTCTCTTGAGGCATGCGAAGCAATCAAGCTTGCTCTTGGGGTCGGGGAAAATTTAATTGGCAGATTGTTGGTCTACGATGCATTGGCTGTCGAATTCAGAGAAATAATCATCGAGGACAACCCGGATTGTCCAATTTGCGGCTCATTATAATTTATTCTTTACAATATGCAAATAATATGATATAAATATAAAAGAAGGTGGTTTAGGATGCAGAAAAGAGATTGGACAACGCAAGCTGAGGTTCTAAAGACGCTAGGGCACCCGGTCAGGTTGTGCATTGTTGCCGGGCTGGCAGAGGGTTCGTGTAATGTGGGAACGATGCAGGAATGTTTGGGAGTTCCTCAGTCGACGGTTTCACAACACCTGGCATCCCTAAAGGCCAAAGGTTTAGTGCGGGGTGTCCGCAAGGGGACTCAAGTCTGCTATGAAATCAGCGATGAGCGAATTATAGAATTGGTCAAACTGATGGCTACCATGTAAGAATATTTTACGGGGAGGGATTTTGATGATTAGTGTTACTCCGGCAGCAATGGGTAAACTTGATGCCCAAATAGAGGCTAGCAAGCAGGCTAAAGAGGAAGTTGCTTTTCGCATTTTTTTCGCGGGAGCTGGCTGAGGCGGCCCCCGATTGGGGATGGCTCTGGAAGAGCCACAAGAGGACGACAATGTTTATGATTTCGACGGCTATAAGTTCGCAATCGACCGTGAATTTGAGGCTTCTTTAGGCAGTGTCGAAGTCGACTATGCAAGTGGCTGGCTAGGTAAGGGCTTTACTGTGAGGTCCAAACTAGGCAGTAGCTGTAGTTAATAGCCTAAAATAAAGAGTCATTGAATCATTAAGCCTGGGTGAAATCTCTATTTAGTAGAGGTCTTGCCCAGGCTTTATTATAGTTGTGAAATCAACTTTCCCACCCAATAATACTGCAAGGCGCAAGCATATCTAGGGCAATCCCT
>CAZWXO010000236.1:0-3388 GCA_964637885.1 uncultured bacterium | reverse complement strand
GATTTTTTATTTTCAGGATATGTTGAGGAGAGAGATGTACAGGAAAGACGGTGTGACAGATGAAGATATTGCTGGTGCGACCGGCCCGGATTAAGCAGGCGATTACCTTAGGGGAGTTCATGTTTAGCGAACCGCTGGGTTTGGAAATGGTATACGCCGTCTTAGCCCCGTCCCACCAAGTCGAGATATTTGATATGATGGCGGACACCCTGGAGTTGGCTGCCAAGTTGCGGTCGTATCACCCTGACGTTGTCGGGATTACTTCTTTGTGTATCGATGTCAACGCAGTACTGGAAATTGCGGCTTCGGTTAAAAAGCATGACGCACAGATAGTAACGGTAGTTGGCGGAACGCAGGCATTTTTGCGCCCCGCCTCATTTTTTTCCGAGGCGGTCGATTACGTTTTCCGCTTTACGACGAAGCAAAATTTGACGGATTTTTTCACCTGGCTGGAGAGTCAAGTCACAACGCTAGACAGGGCGCAGCTGCCAAAGATACCAGGAGTATGTGCGCGTGCGGGCGGGTTTGCCGGGTCGGATGCAGTGGGGCATAACGAATATATCATGCCGGACAGGGCATCCACCTCGCAATATCGTCAGGCATATTCGTATTTCGGCTACCGGCCTTCTGCCCTGATCGGAACGGCTCAGGGCTGCTCGAAAAGGTGCAGTTTTTGTTTGCGTTGGCGGATCGAAGGTGGCAAAGAAGAGTATTTGTCGATGGATTTTGTCCGGAAAGATTTATTGAATGCGCCTGAACCAACGGTGATGATTTACGACAACGATTTCTTGCATAACGGCCCGCGTGTGGAGGAATTTTGTCAGATGTTGGAGAGAGCCGAGATTCGGAAGAATTTTCTTTGCTATGCCAGCGTCGAATCTGTGCTGGCTTCATCAGAAAGAATCCAGCGTTTTCACCAGTTAGGTTTGCAGGCAGTGCTCCTTGGCTACGAAACGTTTTCCGACGCCGAGCTGGCCAGCTATGGCAAAAAATCCACCCAGGCGGATAACCTTGCGGCGGCAGCCTTCTTGCGAGAAAATGGTGTCGATGTTTGGGCTTCGTTAATGCTGCATCCGGCATGGGACCAAGACGACTTTAAGAAGCTGCGGCGTCACCTGCGGCAGCTGCGCCCGCAAATTACCAGCATGTGCCCGCTAACTCCCTTTCCTAATTTACCACTTTTTCGTCAATATCGAGATAACCTTTTGGTTGCGGAGGACGACTATGAACAATGGAGCTTCGGGCAACTTACTATCCGCCCTTCTGCTCTTAGTACCCGGCAGTATTATCGGGAAATGCTGATCACAAATCTCTATATCAATTTATATATGAACAATTTACCTTACATCATCCGCAAATTTGGTCTTGCCAGTGTCTGGCGTTTGGTGAAGGGTTCGGTGAAAGTCTTTTTTCGTTATGTAAAGTTGATGCGGGCAAGCTAAGACTCTTGATTTGCCAAGGTTATGCTGACTGTGAATTTCCCTGGCTGGCAGTACGGGCTTGAGCTTTTGATTAAGTCAGCCGGTTGGGGTACCAATTGCAGAAACGTTGGGAAGCTGGTATGCTGGTAGTAGCAGCATACCAGCTGCTATGAATTGGACAAGAGTTTTGGGAGGAGGAAGCGGCATGGATAAATATGTTTGTCTTCCCTGCGGGTATATCTACGACCCTCAGTCGGGAGATCCAGAGAACGGAATAGCTGTGGGCACTGCTTTTGACAGTTTGCCGGATGAATGGCTCTGCCCGATTTGCTATGTCGGAAAAGAGGAATTTGAATTAGCAGGGGATTAATTTTAGCCGATGGATGCAGAATGACAGTAGAAAAAGGATGGTTGAAATGGGTACAAGGACAAAAATGCTTTATCTTGCTTTGTTTTTAATAGCGACTTTGGCGCTGGCTGGATGCGTTCCCGGAGATGGCGCTAATACGCCCCTCAACCCTGCCGGATTCTTTTGGGGGATTTGGCACGGCTGGCTCGCACCGATTTCTTTGCTGATCGGTTTAGTGAATGGAGAAATCCGAATCTATGAAGTGAATAATAGCGGCTGGTGGTATGATTTGGGCTTTTATGTCGCGATAATTGGTGGCTTCGGTGGTTTTTCCCTTTTTCGCAAGGGGAAAAAGGGCCGCGGTTCAGATGATTGTTAATCTAGTCAAAGGCGCAATATCTATTTTGTCCAGTGCCGAGAATTGCCCGGCTGATGATGAAGTTGCACGAATGTCTTGGTATGCTTGGGTTGGGGTGTTAGAGTTTTGCTAAGGTTTGGGAAAAGGAGATGATCTAGGATGAGTAAGAAAAAGATTCTATTGGGTATGTTGTTAGCCGGAGTTGTTTTTGCTCTAGTAGGGTGCGGCTCGACAGGTGGCGCAGATATGGAAATAAATCCGGCAGCGAGCGAGGCTAATCCCTTGGCTGGTGCTTACATGCCCGATTTTTCCACGACAACGCTGGCTGGAGAAACTGTTGACAGCACAATATTTTACGAATCTGAATTGACAATGGTTAATATCTGGGGCAGTTTTTGTGGGCCGTGCATCGAAGAAATGCCTGACCTGGAAAGATTAAGTCAGGATTTGCAGGGAAAGGGGATCCGTGTCATCGGAATCCTCGTGGATGACGATCTGGAATCGGCTGCGTCCATCCTGGCAGATGCTGAGGTCACGTTTACCAATTTAAATATGGATGCAAGCTTGCAAGCATTTTTAGGGAAATTTCAATATGTTCCGACGACGATTTTTATCGATGGCAAGGGGCAGGTTATGCCTGAGATTGCTGTTGGAGCCTTGGGATACGAAGAATACAAGGCCCTGGCCGAAGCTGCTTTGAGTTCGGCGACGGCGGTGCCTATTGAGGGCAGTGGCGGAGGCTGAGGCCCCTTTTAAGCTTTCGTGCAAAGCTTAAAAGCACTCAGTCAATAGTTACCGTCAAATAATCCAAAATTAATCCTCTCAGTGACTCAATCAGTCAGCAAATATTTAAGGAGGTAAGTTTGTGGAATCAGTTGAGGTCTGGCAACTAGTCAGCTTGGTCGTTCTTCTTGCGCTTTCGGCTTTTTTCTCGGCTTCGGAGACGGCGTTAATGTCCCTTAATAAAGTTAAGCTGCGGAATATGGTCGAAGCCGATGTGTGGGGGGCTGCCCGAGTGCAGCGACTGATTGGTGAACCAGGAAAGCTTCTAAGCGCGATACTAGTGGGTAATAATGTCGTTAACATTGGAGCCTCCGCTCTGGCCACAGCAATTGCGATTCAATTGTTTGGCAGTACCGGCGTCGGGATTGCGACTGGGGTCATGACCTTGCTGGTTTTGATTTTTGGGGAAATTACCCCTAAGACCTTGGCGGCGGCTTACCCTGAGCGCATTGCCACTTTGGTTAGCCGACTGATAGC
>CAZWXO010000235.1:1998-3418 GCA_964637885.1 uncultured bacterium | reverse complement strand
CAGCGCTACGCCCCCATGACCTTGATTTGACGCCGACTCGCGGCAATCCCCCCCACCCCGGGAACAAGAATCGTGTAGGCGGGAAACCCTAGGTAAGAGTTATCGCGAATCAGCACATCCCGCCCCATTTCCCGCAGCGTGTTGGTGAGGGCCCGCAGCATCGCCTCATTGTCCGGCAGCTGCCAGCGCTGCCAGGCTGCCTCATCCCACTGGCCCCGCGGGGCAAAAAATTCCGGATGCAAAAAGCCGGTGCCGTTGATTTGGGCGTTCTCTAAGTTGTAGTAATCAGCATAATCAAAGCTGCTGTCCTTGTCGAGGGGAAGGCAACCCCAACGCAGATGCTCCGGTGATGTGGGCGAAAACCCCTGCAGCAGCTCGGTCAGGCACCGCTCCGTCGCCACGGCCA
Source organism: uncultured bacterium (assembly GCA_964637885.1). Taxonomy (GTDB): domain Bacteria; phylum Bacillota; class CAZWXO01; order CAZWXO01; family CAZWXO01; genus CAZWXO01. The sequence continues at coordinate 3,012 of CAZWXO010000235.1, read as the reverse complement.
GCGAAGGATGACCGCCAAAGCTAATCCGGTAGCCATGCACCCCCTGATGGACAAAGAGCACGCTAATCACAGGCAAGCCTTGGCCTAAAGAGGCATCCAGTACCTTAACCTGAAAGGGGCCCAGGGCCTCAATCTCCTCCGCAAGAGCGGCAATCCGGGGAAAATGCCGGGCAAAATATTCCCGGGGAATCTCCGGCAAGACCAGTCGCTTTTCGATAATCCGCTTTAGAGCTAGCCGCTCACACAGCTCGGACATCCCTTGAACCAGGGCCTCCACCGGAGCATTACCGGCGCACTGACCGTTAGAGCCCTGGTAGATTTCTGCCAGCCCCGCCGGCACCATTTCCAGCCGCCCCTTGTTCAGGCTGTAAAAGGGCAAACAGATAAAGCCGCCCTCCACCGAGTTCCCGTTGATTCCGTGCCAGAAAGTCAGGGCCTCCCGGGTCGCCGACTTCCCTTCCGGGCGAAGGGGAGTACCCGGCCACACCCCGCTGCTCTTGGGGCCTTCGTCGGCGTAAAAATTGTCCGTCAATTCCTCCACCAAGGCCCCTTCCTGGGCGATCAGCTCCTCTAGGCTTAAAATCTGCTCATCAGGAGCCTTGGCAAAAGACAGATATTCCCAAGCCTCCTGATCGATCAGGGAAGTTTTCGGCAAAAACCCGCTCTGAACCCGCTCCATGCCCTCTCCGTAGGCGCTGGCCTGAGCGTAAGCGTCGCTGGTTCCTTTGCCGTTGACGCCGCAGCTTGTTCCGGCAAAATCCAATCGTAGAGACACCGATCCCTCCACGCTGCGGAGCCATTTTTCCTCCGGGACAATCCCCACCCGGGCCATAATTGCCTTGATCCGCTGAACCGTCGCCTCGGGAGCAGCTTCCTTAAATTTTTGATATTCTTTGTCAGCCATTTATTTCTTCCTCACTTCAAGTGAATCATGGGGACGGTCCTTTTGAATCATCTTAACGAAAATAGTCATCAAGCTTTTCCCAATTGCTTACAATTATTTAGTTCCCGTGT
>CAZWXO010000235.1:0-1898 GCA_964637885.1 uncultured bacterium | reverse complement strand
ACGAAAATAGTCATCAAGCTTTTCCCAATTGCTTACAATTATTTAGTTCCCGTGTTTAGTCCCCGCCACTATCCTTCTGATGCCCATCTGCGATTGCGACACACCAACCCCCTTGGCCAATCCCAAAACCACCTTCATAGGGAAAAGCCTCGCGGGGCTGCTCCCCTCCCCCATCCATCAACCCGCCGGCGACAGCATCCAGGTCGGCATCATCCAGCTCATCCCGGGCCGCCTCCAGTTCCTCCAAGGTAAAATTGTAGCCTGCTCCCTGGGCGATAGCCAAACGCAGGGCATCGTCTTTAGCTGAGCTAATCATTTTAGACAGCTTGACATCCTTTTTAACTTGAGTGAGAAATCCTCGGGCCCCTTCCATAGTCATCTAAATCCCCTACCTTCCTTTAATTTCCTTAGTCAACTCGCTACATCGGGAATAGTACTCCGCGGCCCTATTTTTTTCCTGCTGCTTAGCATCATTCCAAGAAAAAATATAAAATTTTCTATTTGCCGATATCATCATAGCCAATCCACAGCTGGCTGACAATCAACTAAAGATAGATTCATCTACAAAATGCCAACCAGACGCCTTCGGTCGAAAGTCTAGACGCCGGCAAGAATAGCTAGGGATTTAAAGAGTAGTGAAGTTAAAGAGGGAATCCAACGCCAACTAACGCCCCTCTTAGTCCAGCGGATTGGCTAAGAGCAGATTCACTAATTAAACACGGCTCTTGAGACCAATCTTTCACCTAAGGGACTCTATATAGCCTTCATGACACTATTCCATGCGGATTTCGTAGCCCGGAATCCTTATTTTAAATAAGCATCTAGAAAATCAAGCACTCTTGAGATATTGTCAGGAGAATTGAATTCAGCACCACCATGGCCCGCCCCTTCGATGACTGTGTATGTTACCTTCGAAGCACCCACGGCACCCGCTAATATGTCAGCAAAATTAGCCGACTGAGTGATAGGAATATTTTTATCGTTTGTCCCATGCTGAATAAAAAAGGCGGGGTCATCCGCACTAATGTACGTTGCTGGGCTAGCCTGGCGGACAAGTGCTTCCGCCTCTTGACTGCCGACAATTTTTCCCAAATAGGCCGATTCCGGAGAATCCGCACTGCTGGTTACTCCCATAGGTGTGACGCCTAAGGTAGCAAATTCAGCATCCATCGTTGAAAAATTAATCGGCCCAAACCAATCAACGACCGCTTGAACCAAATCCGATTGGTCGGCATTGCCCAAGCTATCATCCTGCAGCGCCTTGACGCCACCGGAAGTGCCGGCAAGGGCAGCCAAAGAACCACCGGCAGAGCCGCCCCAGATGGCGATTTTGTCGGGGTTCACGCTATATGTTTCCGCATTAGCCCGCACGAATCTAATCGCTGCTTTAATGTCATTAATCTGAGCGGGAAACTGAGCCTCGTTACTTAACCTATAATTGACAGCTATAACAGCGTAACCTCTTTTGAGCGCCTCTAGCACCGGGGTCAATTCACCGCTTGCTTTGTCACCACTCTTAAAAGCTCCACCATGGATTTGAATAATTGCGGGAAACGGTCCTATCCCATCCTCTGGTAGAAAAATATCCATTTTTTGTGCCGCGGATAATTCTGCATAGGCCACATCGATCCATTTATGTGTGATGCCATCAGTATCTGCTTTTTGCATTTCACCACCCGGCCCACTGGAGCTTTGAGGCTGTGAATCCGTTGTTGGTGAATTGGAAGCTGTCGAACCGCAACCTGCGGGCATGGCCGCAAGCGAAACCAAACATAGGGTTATCCCCACGAATTTGAGTAATCTTTTACACATGTTGCGCCTCCTAAATTTAATCAAGCAATTATATCATGGTCGCCCTTAATAGTTCGACGCCGATTTTTGCGTCATCAGGACCGTCC
>CAZWXO010000234.1:0-3431 GCA_964637885.1 uncultured bacterium | reverse complement strand
GCGTAGCCGTCCATCACCGGCATCTGGCAATCCATCAAAACGATATCGTAGACGCGGGCCAGCACTGCCTCCAGGGCTTCCTGGCCGTTGTAGACAATTTCACAATCGAATCCCTGGGCCGCCAACAGCTTGCTGACCACCTTTTGGTTGATTTCATTATCCTCGACCAGCAAGATTTTACGTTTCCGCCCCCGGGTCATTTCGCTGACGTCGTACCGGGTCACGACGCGGGCCGCCGGCGCTTCCCGGCGCCCCAGCACCACGAGGAGCATATTCAGCAGCTCGTCCCGCCGGACAGGCTTGGTCAGATAACCATCAAAGCCGTGCTCCTCGGCTAAAAGGCGATCTCCCTTTTGGGCAGCCGAGGTCAACAGGACCATTTTAAGATCCCTCGCCAGGGGGATCTTGCGAAAGGCGTCAGCCAGCTCCAGGCCACTCATCCCCGGCATCTGGAAATCGATAATCGCTAGGTCAATCTTCTTGCCGCTGTTCTGACACGAGATAACCGATGCAATCGCATTGCCGGCATCCGGAGTCTCGACAATGCCGCAGCCGGTGGTCGCCAGATAGCTCCGCAGAATCCTTCGATTCGTCGCGTTGTCGTCGACAATCATGACCGTGACATCAGCCAGAGAGACTTCCTTCCACTGGTTGTCGTCAGCGGCCTTTGCGATAACAAAGGGAATCTCGACGACAAATTCGGCCCCTTGCCCCCAGATGCTCTTGGCCGCAATCCTGCCCCCCATCAGCTCCACCAGCTGCTTGGTAATCGCCAGACCCAGCCCCGTTCCCCCGTATTTCCGCGTCGTCGAAGCGTCGGCCTGAGTAAATGGCTGGAAAAGACTGCTCAACTGTTCTTCCCGCAGGCCAATCCCCGTATCTTTGCAGCTAAGGCGGATCCAGGCGCAGTCCCGATTAATCGGGGCATCACCCAGCCCGACAGCGACCAGGACCTCCCCCTGCCGGGTAAATTTAATCGCATTCCCTACCAGATTATTGATGATCTGCCGCAAGCGTGCCGGGTCACCACGGACTTCCTCGGGCAGACCGGCCTCGACCAGCACATTGAGAGCAATCCCCTTGGTTCTGGCTGCGGGCATAAAAATACCCACACTCCCCTCGACGGCGGAGCGCAGGTTAAAATTAATCGACTCCATGGCCAACTTGCCAGCCTCGATCTTGGAAAAATCCAGGATATCGTCGATGAGGCGCAAGAGAATATCCGAGGCGATTTTAGCCTCATGAACATACTCCTGCTGCTCGGGGGTGGCTTCGGCTTGATGCAGGAGCTCCAGATACCCCATGATTCCATTCATCGGCGTCCGAATCTCATGACTCATATTAGCCAAGAATTCCGACTTAGCCCGGCTGCCGGATTCGGCAAGCTCTTTGGCCTCGAGAAGCTCTTGCTCGGTTTTTTTCTTCTGGGTGATATCGCTGTGGGAGCCGGCCATGCGAATCGGACGTCCGTCCGCGTCGCGGATAGCCTCCCCCTTGGCCAAAATCCAACGACTCGAGCCATCCTTATGCTTCATCCGGAATTCGGCAGAATAAATTTTCATTTCGCCCCGAAGATAGCTCTGGAAATATTCCGTGACCCAAGGAGCGTCCTCCGCGTCGAGCAAGGACATAAAGGTGTCAAACTCGTTTTTAAGCTCCTCGTCGGCATAACCCAGCATCCCCTTCCAGCGTTTGGACAAGAAGAGGCTGTTGGTCCGGATATCCCAATCCCAGATGCCATCGTTGGTGCCGTTAATCGCCAGTTCGAACTGCTCCTTGGCGCTTAAGAGCTCTGCCTCGGCCCGTTTGCGCTGGTCGATGTCGATGAACACCGTCGAAAAAAAACCCGGCTGAGGAGCAAAGGCGGTAACCTGATACCAACGCCCCTGGCCCTCGGCAAACTCCTCGAAGCTAGCCTGACCACCCCCAAGAGCGATTCCCCCGTAGTAACCGATCCAGTCAAAATCGTCTGTAACAACCGCCGGCAAGACCTCGCGGACAGTCCGCCCGATAACCTCCGCCTCCGTCAGACCCGTCAAGGCCGCAAAGGCAGCGTTAATCTCGAGGAAGCGGTAATCTACCGGTGTGCCGGCAGCATCGGTAATAATCTGATGGTAGGCGTAGCCAAAAGGCGCTGCCTGAAGGATTTGTCGATAGACTGCCTGCTCCATGGTTTCACCTCATCTTTTTCGCCCCACGCCTCAACTGTTTCGCCGGGCTAATGCTCTAAGATTATATTCGCCGTTTTTCCCAAGTTATCCTGCCCCGCTTTTCTTATTTTTTCGATTATACCGACAATCCAAGCCCCTGAGTAAAAGTTGGTTACACCTTAAAGCGACGAATCTGCTCCTTGAGCCCATCGGCAGCGGCAGCCAAATTAGCAGCGTAGCCGGCCACCCCTTCCATCACCGAGTTTTGCTCTTCCGTGGAGGCCGAAATCTCCTCGCTGGTAGCCGCTGTATTTTCGGCTTCTGCCTTGAGCTCGCCGACAACCTGGACAATCTGAGCAGCCTCCTGCCGCAACTGCGTCAGGCTCTGGTGAATCCCGGCGGCTTCGGCGTTAATCTGATCAAAAGCGACATCTATCTTGGCAAAGCCTTGCTCCAGCCCGGCACTGACCCGTCCTTGCTCATCCACTGCCACAATCGTCTCCCGCATATCCGTCGAGGTAGCCTGGACCCGCCCCTGAATATCGCCGATTAACGCAGCAATCTCGTTGCTGGATTCGGCGGATTGCTCCGCCAGCTTACGAACTTCCTCGGCGACGACAGCGAATCCGCGTCCCTGCTCACCGGCCCGGGCGGCCTCGATAGCCGCGTTGAGAGCCAATAGATTAGTCTGGTTCGCCAGCCCGCGGATTACATCGACAATCTGACCGATCTGTTCCGACTTCTCTGCCAAACGAGCGACTTCTTCCCCGGCGCGCTGGGCGGCGGCCTTGCTGTTAGCCATCGCCGCATTCTGCTGACGAATGCCTTGCTGACCTTCTTTAACCGCCGTCGCGGCCGCAGAGGCCACTTGCGAAGAGTTAGCGGACTTTTCTCCTAAATCATTGATCGCCCCGTTCATCCCGGTGACGACCTGGCGGGCGAGGACAACGGCCTCCGCTTGCTGCGAGGCGATAGCAGCTAATTGGCCGGCAGCGCGGGCGACATCCGTGCTCGCTTCGCGGCTGGTCTCGACATCAGAAGCGACCGCACGACTGTTGTCTGCAACCTCGATTGAGGAACTCCCCACCTGCTGCATCAACTGCCGCAACCCCCCGATAAAGGTATTAAAATATCGGGCCATCTCACCGAGCTCGTCCCGAGAGACGACGGGAATCTGACTGGTCAGATCACCTTGCCCCTTGGCGATGCCCTCCATCACCTGAGTCATCATTCCCACCGGCCGCAAGAGAACGCGCCGCAAAATAATCAACATTACCAGCA
>CAZWXO010000233.1:2264-3445 GCA_964637885.1 uncultured bacterium | reverse complement strand
GGCAGTCGCTCCGTCGGTATTTGTCAATCGAATATAAAACGTGCCAGCGGAAAACCCTTGAGGCGAATCTTCCGATGCTCCGGCAGAAACCGCTTTATTTGCGTTGTCGCCGGAAACAGAGAACAATAAATCGACCACAGTCCCGCCAGTGTGCGTACCGCCTCGATTCATTGTCACTTGAGGAGTATAGTTTGAGGCTGTGGACATTGTGTTGGTTTTCAATATTGGCAAGGCAGTGTCAAACGTGCCGCCTTCAGTTCCGCCGATGACAAGCTCTGTTCTGATTTCAGCCAAAAAAGTCTCAACACCAAAAGATTGTAAAACTGTATCTGTTGGAGCAACCACCTTAATCACTTGCGTTGCTTCCGACGCAATGCTGAACTCATAAAAAGTTCGAGCTTCACGCCCAGCAAAAAAACTTGTCTGACCGACATCGACACGCAAACGAGCATATTCATCGTTATCATTTGTCATCAACTTGACAGGAGGATGCGCCTCGACACGTTCGGCAAAAGTACCGTCTTGCATATCGACAAGACGCATATCTTCGTCAAACGGTCCTTTAAATAATTTGTCAGCCATTTATCATTCCAGCCATTATTTTAATAATGCGTTCAGGAGGTATTTTCGCCCAAGCATCGACGCAATGTTGGCATTTTAACCTTTTACCGCAACCTAATCCATTTCCGACATAGATATTCTTATGTAACGTATATCCTGTAACTTGTGGAGCAACAAATCCGCCAAATAATACAACTCCACGCAGCCCCAATGCGGCAGCAGTATGATGAATACCGCCTTCTGGCGCAAGAAACGTCTTAGCCTTGCTCAAAAGTACCGCCATATGCCTTGTCGTTGGGGTATAAATCCATCTTGCGTTAGGTAGCAGTTTCGGTCTTAATTCACCAAATTGAACCCAATCAGCGTCAATCGAGGAAGTGACTTTAGCAAAATTGTCCCAGCCCCAATCTCGATTTACGCTTTCTTGCTTGGCTTTCAAGTGGGGTTCAACAACAACAAATCCGCCTTCATGCTTATTGGCAAACTCTTCTTCTTCCTCAGAAAAGAATAGTTTAGCTGGTTTGGGACGATAGGCTTGCCATTCCCATGCCTTACTTTGAACTGATTTAACGTAAGGTCTAGCCCCTGGCGCATTAACAATCTTTGAATTGTATTTCTGT
>CAZWXO010000233.1:1145-2254 GCA_964637885.1 uncultured bacterium | reverse complement strand
CAATTTTTGGATTGTTTTCCCACGCCATGTGCCATCTAGGATTGCCGCTTGCGTCAGTGATTGCAACAGTGCCTTCTTTAGCCATTGCCTCACCACAAGCCATCAGTTCATCGCCCCAACCCATTAGAACCTCATCAAGTAATCGCCAGAAATGATAGTATGCACTTTCATTCCCAATTTTTGCAGATATTTTACAGCCGCATCGTCTGCATAACCGTATTTTTTACCCTTGTTAGGCTTTTGCTCAACAATGATGACGGGTCGATTGCTAATGATGGTCTGTTCGGCGCCACGCAAAACGTGCAACTCATAGCCTTCGCAATCAACTTTAATGAAGTCTACGTCTTTAAACTCGTAGCTATCTAACAAGACAGTTTCTACCGTTTGTAAGGCTTTTTCCTTACGTTTATTGACCATGGGCGCTGTATCGCCACACGATCCATCAGTCGCACACGCCATCACGATTTCTTGGCACTCATCGCTAAGTGCCACATTGTGTAACGTAGCGTTGGGTGCGTTTAACTTAAAGTATTCGCAATATTCGCTGACAGGTTCAAATGACTGAACACTCTTAAAGTCTAGGCACATAACCCTAGACCACAGACCAAGATTGCCCCCAACGTCAATCGCTGTACGGCGGCGATCAATGATTCTTAGGCATTCTGAGTATTTGTTGTATTGATAGGTTGGTTTGCCGTCAACGTACTTTTGAGCAGCTTTCATCCAATCTACTAGGTGTGTTTCAGTTTCGGGCAAATAAAGCCCTTCCCATACTTTCATTTTACAACCTCCCAAGTTATGCCAGAACGAATCTCGTCTAGCGTCCACTGATTGTCAGCCAATGCCCAAGCTAACTGTTCACGATTATCCGGCTTCACCGGATTTTCAATTAATGATAGATCATTTATTCCGAAATTTACGGCGCTAGATTCCGTATTTAACGCAAAACACGGCACACCCTCTAAAACAGCCTGTACGCCAGCCATAGACGAATAAACGACCACAGCCCATGCGTTGGATAGCTGACTGTTAAAAAATCGCTCTGTGTCCGATCCTGCGCGTTTGTAGTGGGTTCTAATTGGTCTGTCTGTGTGCTTTCTTAATGTAGT
>CAZWXO010000233.1:0-1135 GCA_964637885.1 uncultured bacterium | reverse complement strand
TCGATAATACTTATCACGCAAAAAGTATGCTTTATCACCATAGTACCAAGTCCGTGATTGTTTTTGCGCTTCTTTTAGCAATGGATAAATCTCTGGTAGCCAAAAGCCAGCTACAGCACCACGGGAAAGAATATGTTGGCTAGTTGAAATTCTGCCATTGCAACCTTTAGCAAAGGCTCGGCAGAAGTCCATTGAGCGAGAGTTGCTCACGACTGCGTATGTAACGGGTATGATGCTTTCGCCCATTCCTGCCGCCATAAGTCTGCGCCTGGTGCGTTTGCATAATGTTTAAAGCCTGGAATCCCTGCTGTCCAGTGCAATATCTTTGCTCCCTCAACAGGCTGATCTTCATCCACTAACCTATTCCATTCATTAGGGATTTCCCCAATCTCTTCTCTAGTAAGAAATTGAAATTGCAACAAATCTAACATCTTCCATGTAGCTATTGCTTTTGGTGTCATTGATCGCCAAGCTGGATGTTCGCAGTCAATAAGCATTAGACTTGCCCAGTTCTTACGATCATATGCAGCATTTGTGCTTTCCATCTCAGTACCGACATATTTAACTTTATGCTTGGTCTGATATGCGTGTTTAACGACTCTGACCGCCTCAGTCTGCTCTTTCATTATCTCTTGCAGTTCAGCGACATCGCCTAAGCAAATCATATCTGAAGCGTCAGCAAAAATAGCCTTGCCCTTAAACTTCATCAGATACGGCACAAGGAATCTACTTAGAGTAAATGTGTTTGTGCCTTGCTTTAGACCATTGTTACTTATCGGAACAAAAGCAACAGGAATACTACTGTGGCAAAGGACGCTATTGCAAAAAATATGAAATCCGGCAGCTTCACGTTTATCGTATCCACAAAAAATGGTTAACATGATTGCAAATCCTCAAGCGGCGCAATACGAAAGGCAGTTAAGGCTGTAGAGCGAGTGCAGTTTATAACTTCTACGCCTTGCGCTTTCAAATCATACGCAAGTTGTACAAAGTTTTTGCACCAACGAGCCATGACTTCGTTGTTCGGTCCTTGACCCTGTTTGTGGTATGGATGGTTGCCAAAGAAATGAACCTTACCAGCGTCTGTTTTCATATCAAACCCAAGTAAAACAATCTTGGCTGCTCCCATCAGGTA
>CAZWXO010000232.1:0-3451 GCA_964637885.1 uncultured bacterium | reverse complement strand
CCGGCCCCCCGCTGTTCCCACCAGCAGACCGTGAAATAATCCTCCAACACAAGTGGGTAGTTCCGGCTCATGGCGTGCTCCGGCATCCCCGGACCTCCATGCAAAAAGAGCAGCACCGGCTTGGTTTTATCCTTACCCTTGATAAACATCCCCTGCCGGGTGCCATTGATATCCACCTTGATCTTTTCCGAAATACTGCCGGGTAACGGCCGACCGCCCGCATCGAGAAAAGCTGCCGGCTTCCCCGGACTCAAGAGCAACAACGATCCGCCAAGCAGCACCATCCCTGCCAGCAAGCCAACGAGCAAAGTCGACATCATCCCCACCATCCTCTGAGTAAATTTTTTATTGGGCGATTTTCCATTTTTTCTACTTGTCACTTTCTATCTTTCTCCTCTGCTGTAACCAAACATTCACTGCCATGCTTGTTCCAGATAATGTCTTCGATCTTCGCGGCCCAATCCTTGTTGTAATGCACATTTTTCATCGTGGCAATAGCCGCCAGCCCATGAACAGTCGCCCACATTGAGATAATGGCATCCTCTGTTTGCGCCTCGGTCATCCCCAGATCAGTCATAATCGGAACTGCCTTGGTTTTAAAGAGCTGAAAAGGAGGGAAATTGCCCGCTGCCTCGTCATCCAGGGCTAGATTAATCGTGATCGATGCCTGGGAAAATAGAAAGGAAAAGTATTGTGGATGCTCAATAAAAAACAACACATAATTCTTCCCCAACTGCACAAGCACCGACAAACTATCAGGCTCCGGGCAGTCTTTGATCGAATGCTGCAGCGATTCCATAAATTGTGCAATCACATAATCCTGCATCGCATGCAGCAAATCCTCTTTGCTTTGAAAGTGACTATAGGGCGCTGCTTGGCTGACCCCGCATAAAGCGGCTACCTTTCTCAAAGAGAGCTTGCCCGCCCCTTCACGGTTAATCAGCTCGATACCCGCCTCAATCAGGGAGTTTCTTAAATCCCCATGGTGATATTTTTTATCTTTATCCTGCATCTTGATCCCTCCACTAGAATCTTTACTATGTTAAGATTCTATCATGTAATCTTGTCAGTGTAAAGATTAAGCTTTCATTTTGACCTTTTGCTAATACTGCAATCAAAAAATAGCGGCCTAGCTCTCATTATGGCCCCAAGGCATCGCACAAATGGCAAAGGCCCTTAAGCATTTTCCAACACCTAGTTGAACAATTAAAAATTAACGGTGAACAATCATGGTATAATGAAGCAGTTAGACATACTTATTGCTTTTGTCATGATACCAAGGGGGTAACCTTATGGAAAATCAAATCAAAAATGAATTGGATCTTCTAACTGATATTATTTTACATACAATCCCAGTCGAGCAGATAATTTTATTTGGCTCCTATGCCGGGGAAACTCAACATGACGACTCGGACCTTGATATTTATGTCGTGATGCAAGAGAATGCCGATATTCGAGAAATTGATGCGATGAGGCTAATCCGTAAGGCGATTCGTAATAAAAAAACAATGCCTGTTGATATTGTTGTAAGTAGGGCAAGCAAGTTTAACCGGCGTAAATTAGCGCCTTCGATTGAGCGGCAAATCGCGGAGGACGGGGTATTACTGTATGGATAAGCTTACGCTAGCACATGAATGGTATCGGTTCGCCGCGATGGATTTAAGTAGCGCCAAATACCTGCTCAACATGAAGCCTAGCCCAGTTGAAATAATCTGCTATCATTGCCAACAATCAGCAGAGAAATTTCTTAAAGGTTTCCTCGTATTACATGATATTAATCCCCCAAAAATTCATGATTTGGATGAATTGTGCAAGCTTTGTATTGAAATTGAAATCGAATTTCAAGATATAATCGATCAATGCTCTGACCTGACCGCGTATGGCATTCAACCACGCTATCCAGCGGAAATCAACCTAGAAGAGCAAGATTTGCAGCAGGCTTTGAAAAGCGCGGAAACGATTCGTGATTTTATTTTGCCAACATAGGTCTGTCATGGGGACGGGGTGAAACCACTGAAAAAGTCGGCGATTAACAATTAAAGATTTAGCGACCGTTTACCGCCACAAGGGCTTAATGCGCAGTGACAGCTTCTATTTCAGTTTCTGGCGCATGGGCGCGACATAGCTGCTCGAGATGGCGTATTGCTCACGCAACGCATTAATGTTTTTATACAACCCATCCTTATACTCTTTCCCGGCGCCACCTGTTTTGTACAGGGCCAGCAAGGGTTCATAAACTTGCGGGAATTCCTCCTTGATAAAAGCAAAGAAAACACCCCTGGTTTTACCCCGCAAATAGAGTGTTCCCGGCAAAACATAGTGGGCCTCGCTGTCTTTAGCCGCAGCCAGCAGCGCTTCAAGATTGGCATACCCGTCAGTCATATATGGAATAATTGGCATCATGTGGACCCCCACCGAAGCATTGGTCCGGCGAAATTGTTTTAACATCGCAAAACGCCTCTGCGTCGAAACGCCGCCAGGCTCTAGCTTCTGCCGCAGATTTTCATCCCATGTCGTCGTTGTCGCTGCAATATTGACATAGGTCAACTGCGACAATTCATCAATCAATTCATAGTCCCGCAACACCAAGTCTGACTTGGTCGAAATAATCGCCGGAGTTTTGTATCGAATGAGCAGCTTCAAGATTTCCGGCATCAGGCAATACTGCGCCTCCGCCGGCTGGTAGCTATCAGTCACGCCCCCGATGTTAATAATCTCCCGTTGCCAGCTTTCCTCCCGGAGTTGTTTTTCCAGCGCATCGACTATATTTGTCTTAACATAAATATCCCCGAAATAATCCCCCGATCCGATATACTCGTGGGAATAAATCGCGTAGCAATACTTACATCCATGCTCGCAACCACGATAAATATTTAAGTCCCAGCTATAGGGCATCCGCCTTTTGAGATGATGCAAAGCAGTTGTGCAGGCAACTTCTTTATAATTTTTACACGACACTTATTGCTAACCTCCAACAATAAAAATGAACCGCTCCCCCTCCATGGAAAAGCAATGGATTGTTTCTTGCAGTTTCTTGTGTTAGGGGTGCCGCGGGCTGGAAAGCTTTATGGGGGTACTGGCCTCCTCGTTATTCGTATCGGCCAATGACCTCAAACCCCGAGCAGGATTTGCTGCTAACTAAATGTTCTTTTCCCCATCGGCAAACGGTTTCTGGTTTGCCGATGTCGGACCGCCAGTTGCAGTCAAAACAAACAGCCATGCAGCGAAAGAAAGATTGGGAGCCTCCGGTGACGCTCTCTAGCTCGCTTTCATCAAGCCTTTCTGCGCCTCCGATTGCGCTGCCTACAGCTGCATCGAAAATGGCGTCTCGTTCCTCATCGGACTTGGCCTGGCAGTAGAGTTGGCGAAATTCCTCGTCGCTGTTGAGTTTTGCCAATAAGGCTTCCATTTTTGTTTGTGTCATAACATTCCCTCCCTCGCTCCGTTTATT
>CAZWXO010000231.1:0-3456 GCA_964637885.1 uncultured bacterium | reverse complement strand
CATGGCCGGAGGCGACAGCAGGTGCAGCGCCACGGATTGAGGTTAAGGACGGGCAGGTTTTTCTTAATGGTAGTCAGGTGACGGATTCCGTCGGGGAGAAGAGTTTGGCGGCGTTGTCGCCGGATGGACAAAATATTCTTTATTTGTGTCGCCTTAGCGACACTTCCCTGCAAGTCGGTATTTATAATCTCCCTGGAAAAACTAGCAAGTTGGTTGAATTGACGGAGGATCATCTGCAAGTTACTGCTCTTGATTGGTTGGGAAACGGTAAGTTTGCTCTGACGATTCATGTCAACCCGAGCTTGGAAATTTATAGCGTCTACAGCGTTGCCACTGCAAAATCTTTGGGGCGTTACTATGGTTATGGATTCATTGTTAATCCGGCGAGGACGAAGATTATTTATATCGAAGCGCCGCCGCATTTTTCTCAGGAAGATGGGCCCTATAAATTGATGCTGAATCGGAAAGTGCTGTACATTGCCGCCACGGGTGTGAGTATCGATAATTCTGTAGCGATTGCTCCTAGCTTTAACCGGATCGCTTTCTATGAAACGAGCTTGCAGAACGACGCCTCCGCTACTTTGGTGGTTTTGACCTTGGCTAAAAATAGAGTAATCAGCAAAAAACGGATTCCCTGGAACGAGCCAATGCTGTCGCTGATATGGGATGGCGAGACTTATTTGAAAATAGGCGATGCGGCAAAGTACGACGCGGACAAAGGTCAGTTAATCCGCAAGTAGGCCGCAATAGTTGGCTACGTCGTAATAGTTTTGATATAAATATATCGAGTGGATGGGGTCATCCACTCTTTTTTGTACTATACTATGGGTTGAGATTGACTACGGGTTATGGCTGGGTTTTTAATTTGAATGTTTGAGTAAGGGAGGCGCTTTGATGGGGAAGCGGATCTTATTTTTAATGGTGATCGTGGTGGTCGGCGTGGGATTGGCCTACGGTGGCCGCTGGTTTTTGGCGGCGACGGATGACGGCAAGGTGGAGAATGGGTCAGGCGCCTTGACAGAAGCAGAGATTCTGGCGGCCCGGGTGGAGGAAAAGCTGGCGGCGATGACAGAGGAAGAGCTGGCGGGGCAGATGCTGATCGCCGGGTTTTCCGGATATGAGCCGGATTATTATATCAAGCGGATGATCCAGCTGCGGCACTTTGGCGGGGTGATTCTCTTTGGGCGAAACGTGGCTACGGCGGAGCAGGTGGGAGAGCTGGCCCAGGCGCTACAGGCGATGGCGGCGGAGGGGGAAACCTTACCCCTGTGGATTTGCGTCGACGAAGAGGGCGGCATGGTGCGGCGGATGCAAGGGATCGTGGAGGCGGAGACTGATCCGGAGGATTTAGCCAGTCGCGGTGACGCTGACTACGCCCAGTCATTAGCCGACGCTGTGGGGCAAGAGCTGGCCGCTCTGGGAGTGAATGTGAATTTTGCTCCGGTAGTGGATATCGGCTATCCGGGGGGGATTATGGTCCCTCGCAGTCTAGGGGAAGACCCGGAACAGGTAGGGCGTTTGGGTTCAGCTCTGATTCGTGGCTACCAAGAGGCTGGGGTGACGGCGACAGCAAAGCATTTTCCCGGACTTGGCCGGGCAACGACGGATCCTCACGGAGAGCCGGTGGTTATCGAGGCCAGCCGGGCAGAGCTAGCGGCGGATTTGCTGCCATTTCGCGAGGCAATCGAGGCGGGGGTGACGATGGTGATGGTGAGCCACGCCCTCTATCCTGCTTATGACGAGACGCAGATTGCCTCGATGTCGAGGGAGATACAGGAGGGGGTCCTCCGGCAGGAACTGGGCTTTGACGGGATTATTGTGGCCGACGATCTGGAGATGGGGGCGGCCTTGGCGACGGGGGAGGCCGGGGAAGTGGCGGTGGCGATGATCCGCTCGGGGGCGGACATGCTCCTGCTCTGTCATACTCCGGAGGTTCAGGCCGAGGCCTATGATGCGGTCTTGGCGGCTGTCGCCGACGGTTCCTTGACCCGGGAGCGGCTGGAGGATTCGGTGCGCCGGATCTTGTTGGCCAAGGCTACGGCCGGTTTGTGGTAAAAAATCCAGTCGTGGGGCGGACTAATTTATTCAAGGTTGGCAGTTGGTGCTAAATAGCATAAAATAGTTTTTGGCGAAAAGTATAGATGTGAGGAGAATGTGTGATGGCTATTGCTGAGGTTGTGCGGAGGGCTGCGGCGACGCATCCGGATAAAGTGGCGGTGACCTATGAAGGTGGCGAGGTCACGTATCAGGAGCTTGACCGGCAGGTGGATGCCTTTGCCCGGTTTTTATTAGAAGCAGGGATGCAGCAGGGTGAGTTTGTCGGTTTGATCCTGGGGAATCATCCCGCTTTTATTCCCTGCTATTTTGGAACCGCGAGGGCCGGGGGGACGAATATGCCTTTAAACCCCTTGTACAAAAAAGACGAGCTAGAGTATATGTTTGGCGATACCAAGGCGACATTTCTTGTTATTTTAGAGAGTTTGCTGCCGGTCATCGAGAAAAACCGCGATGCGTTTCCCCATCTGCAAAAAATTATTGTTGTGGGGGAAAATCCTGGTGAGCACCTTTCCTTTGCAAAAATAATGCAGGTAGCCGAGGATATTCCGGTGGAGGATCAGTCGACGGAGGACGGTATCGCCGTTTGCCTGTATACCTCGGGGACGACGGGCAAACCCAAGGGAGCTTTGCTTTCCCATGGAAATCTGCTCTACGATGCGGAAAAGGCCATCGCCCGGGTGGGCTTTGATGCCAGCGACGTTCACTTGCTGGTCTTGCCCTTGTTTCATTCCTTTAGTCTGATGGCTTGCCTGCTGGCAGTGTTTTATTCCCAGGGGCGGATTGTTCTTTTGTCGCAGTTTTTACCGGACAAAGTGTTGCGGGAGCTGGGCAAAAAGGAGATTACGGTGATGAGCGGGGTACCGGCGATGTTTGGAGCCTTGTTGTCATTTTTCAAGGCGGAGGCGGGCCACGACCTCTCCGCTTTGCGCCTGTGCATCACCGGGGGGGCGCCGATGCCACCGACGATTGCGGAAATGTTGCTGGCCAAGCATAACATTACTATTCTCGAGGGCAATGGCCCGACGGAGACGTCACCGATTGCCTATGTCAACCCGCCGGAAAAATGTAAGGCAGGTTCGGTGGGACCGCCCCTTGAAGGTGTCGAGGTCAAAATCGTCGACGAAGCGGATCTGGAACTGCCTCAGGGTGAGGTGGGAGAGATCTGCGTCCGTGGCCCGGTGGTGATGCAGGGCTATCTCAATCAACCGGAGGCGACGGCGGAAGCGATGCGCGGTGGCTGGTTTCACACCGGGGATCTGGGCCGGGTCGACGAGGATGGCTACGTCTTTATCGTCGACCGAAAAAAGGACATGATAATCGTCGGCGGCCTCAGTGTGTACCCCCGGGAAGCCGACGCAGTGATGGGAAAGTATCCCAAGGTCGCTGAGTGGGCGGTGG
>CAZWXO010000230.1:3031-3479 GCA_964637885.1 uncultured bacterium | reverse complement strand
GAATGGAGACAATAAACTCCGAACCCTTGCCCCACTGGCTTTCAACCTCGACTTTGCCGCCCATCATCTGGACTAATTGCCGGGTGATAGCCAAACCTAGCCCTGTTCCCCCATAGCGGCGGGTAGTGGAGGCGTCCGCCTGCATGAATGGCTGGAAGAGAGCCGCCACGTGCTCCGGCTGCATCCCGATGCCTGTATCCTTGACACGAATCGCCACCATAACTTGCTTGTCCAGGCAGTCCTCAGCGTTCACGGAAACAAAGACCTCGCCCTGCTCGGTAAACTTGATCGCATTGCCAAGCAGATTATTAAGAATCTGCTTGAGGCGGGAGGGATCGCCTTGGACCACGTCCGGCACCACAGCATCGATCAGAAGATGCAAAGCAATGCCCTTAGAATAAGCCTTGGGCACCAAGCTGCTGACAGTATCCTCGATGGCAGTCCGCAA
>CAZWXO010000230.1:2197-3021 GCA_964637885.1 uncultured bacterium | reverse complement strand
AATTAAAATCAATCTGCTCCATAGATAGCTTGCCGGCTTCTATCTTGGATAAATCTAAAATATCATCAATGAGCCGGAGCAAAATCTCGGAAGCGCTTTGGGCCCCTCGTATATAATCCTGCTGCTCGGCGCTGACATTCCCGTGGCTGAGCAACTCCAAGTACCCCATAATTCCATTCATCGGTGTTCGGATTTCGTGGCTCATATTTGCAAGAAACTCCGACTTGGCCCGACTGCCCGCCTCTGCCTGCTCTTTCGCCAAGCGCAGAAATTCCTCTGTCTCCTTGCGGGCCGTCATATCCTGATGCGTCCCCGACATCAGCAGCGGTCTTTGGTCCTCACTCCACTCGAACACCCGTCCCCGGTCCAGCACCCAGACCCAGTGACCATCTTTATGCTTCATCCGGAACTCAACCTCGTAAAATTCAAGCTCGCCGCGAAAGTGCTGTCCCAAAAGAGCTTCGCTTTGCGCCAAATCGTCAGGGTGGGCCAGCTCCATCCATGTCTTAATCGAAATCGGGGCCAGCTCCTCCAAAGTATAACCCACTATCTCCGCCCAGCGCTGATTGAAAATTGTCTCCCCGGTCTGGACATTCCATTCCCATGTTCCGACGTTAGTTCCCGCAATAATATCGGCGAGGCGCTGCCGCTCGTGCCGCAGCTCGTTTTCGGTGGCTTTCTGCTGGGTGATGTCAATTTTAAATTCTGCCACCAACCACTCCCCGGCGGTATTCTGGATTGGTATCGTATGAATTTCCACAACCCGATTGTCCTCCTTGGGCAAAACATCCTCCCGCACAAATATCTGCCGGCATTCTATGGCT
>CAZWXO010000230.1:1538-2187 GCA_964637885.1 uncultured bacterium | reverse complement strand
AATTTTCATCAATAATATCAAAGCCTGTATTAGTAGCCTGCAAAACATAATCAATCCGCCGCTTCTCCTCGGCCAGCTCTTCCCGGCGGCGCCAATCCTCGGTCACATCGCTATGAGAGCCAGCCATCCGGTAGGGCTCTCCCTTGGCGTTGCGGATGGCAGCCCCTTTAGCTAAAATCCAGCGGGTCGAGCCATCCTTGTGAAGCATGCGGAACTCGATTTCGTAGATTTCCACCTCGCCGGCAAGATATCGACTAACGTATTCCTGTATCCGGGGGACCTCGTCAGGATGTACAAGACCGATAAAGGTGGCAAACTCGTTTGTTAACTCCTCATCGCGGTAACCCAGAATTGCCTTCCACCGCGGGGAAAGATACAACGCATTACTGCGCAGGTCCCAATCCCAAATGCCGTCGTTGGTACCCGCCACCGCTAGTTCAAAGCGCTCGGTCGCCAGGCGCATCGACTCCTCGACCTCTTTCTGCCGCGTAATATCGACGAAGAAGGTGGAAAAATAACCGGGCTGGTCGGAGTGGGCCTGGACGAGATACCAACAGCCACCCATGGAGAGCACCTGCTCGAAAACCTCGCTACCCCCCTTTGACGCGATTTTGCCAAAGGAGGCAATCCAATCAAAGGTGCCCGCCCT
>CAZWXO010000230.1:821-1528 GCA_964637885.1 uncultured bacterium | reverse complement strand
AAGGTCGCAAAGGCCGCATTGACGTCCAGAAAGAGGCAGTCGGTTGGCTTGCCCTGCTCATCAGTCACTATCTGGTAATACGCATAGCCAAAAGGCGCTGCCTGAAGAATCCCGCGGTAGATAGAGTTTTCCATTTTATGCCTCCATGATTTAATCAACTGCCCAGTAGCCGCTACTCTCGCCCTCGCACACCACAACGTCTCGTGCGCACGGTTTTCATCGAAGCTTTAATAGCATCAGCGCCACATCGTCTTGAAGGTCAGCCGAATCCGCTAGTTCCGCAAAAATAGCTGCCTGCGCAATGATCGCCTCCGGATCATGTGCGGCATTGATTTGCTCTTTCACGAGGCAATGACCCCAAAAATCAAACTCAAGCTTTTCTTGCCGCAAATTGTCATTGAGCCCATCGGTAAACATGGCTAGAAGGTCGCCCGCCGCAACCGGAATTGTCTGGTCCTGGTACGACGAAGCCGCAAACATCGCCACGGGAAATCCTTTTTGCTCAAGGTACACTGATCGGCCATGCTGATCGAAATGGATTGGATAGGGGTGTCCCGCATTGGCGAAGGTCAGTTGGTTGCCCTCGCGCACGGCGACAAAAGCCGTCAAATGATGCTGCCCACGGGTCATGTCAAAAAAAATCCGGTTCATTTCTTCGAGAAAAAAGGACGGGCTGACCGCAGACAAAGCCCCGCTGGTGAAATGAG
>CAZWXO010000230.1:342-716 GCA_964637885.1 uncultured bacterium | reverse complement strand
TCCCCCCACTTTGATCGAAGGATGATAGAAGCTGTAAATTTTTGCATAGCGGAGATTATCCTGATGGCGCAGCAATGTTTCCTGGAGCACCTTGGCGTATCGCAGCTCCTCCTCCAGGTTCTGGTTGATTCTCTGAAGTTTTTGCTGCCGCGCATAGCTGGCGAGTGCGTTCTTGGCCTTTAGCGGCAATTCGATCCGCATCTGTTGCGGAGTCAACGGCTTGGGCAGAAAGTCGTACGCCCCGAGGGTCAGGGCCCTTTGAACAGCCTCGGGGTCATTAAAGGCGGAGTTGACGATGACGGGGACGCCGCGGTGAGGGAAACGGGCCGCCATCTCTTGCAGCACCTGAAAGCCGTCCATAACCGGCATCATCA
>CAZWXO010000230.1:0-211 GCA_964637885.1 uncultured bacterium | reverse complement strand
CGATTTACCATCACATCATCGACAATCAACACTTTACCCATGCTTTTCCCTCTTCGCTTTCAATAATAGCCCGGCCTAACTAATAAAAAACATCTCGATGAACAGCTCGATTTCGCCACTCCCATATTTGAGAGAAATTTTGGCCACCTGATTCTTGTGGATGATAAAATGTCCATCGCCGACGATGGTCAAGGGGGGGCTGAGCTCAAAA
>CAZWXO010000229.1:3188-3507 GCA_964637885.1 uncultured bacterium | reverse complement strand
GTCGATTTTTGCCGAAATAAAGGTGGACGTCGGGGCGCTGGAGGCGGCGGACCTTAATCTGCGGCGGAAAATTATTCCCGGCGGGATGCTGGATCCTACCAGCACCGACTACGTGCCGGGGGGGACAGATATTTATTGGCTGAATCCGGCCTTGTTCCCGGCAACAGCGGCGATTCGCCCGGAAAATGCTAAGCACCCTTTGTTGGATGCAGTGGCGCGGCTGGGGGTGCGGATGGCGGCGGGCAATCAAAACGAGGCGGGATATTGGGAAACCGCACCTGGGAGTAAGTGGCTGAAAAATGACTATGGCATCGAGCCA
>CAZWXO010000229.1:1717-3032 GCA_964637885.1 uncultured bacterium | reverse complement strand
GCGGGGATGCTTCTCTTAGGGGCTTTTGACCGTTATCAGGATGAGACATCTCTGGAGGCTGCCAAAAAGTATGCCGGATATTTGCTGATGCACATTCAGGAGCGAGGCATTCGCACTCCTTCGGGGGTCTTGGTGCCGGACTACTGGCACGAAGAGGTAGCGCCGCGGGTTATTCCGCATATCTCGCTAAATCATCAGCTGACGGAGATGAATTTCTTATATCGCCTCTATATTGCTACAGCGGATCCTATTTACCGAGACGGGGCTAGGCTCCTGCTGGGAGGAATCCGGGATACAGGTAGGGCCTGGATCAAACCGGATGGAGATTTGTGGTATGGCCTGACAGAGAGTGGCAAGTATATTCGCCAGGATTACCCGACGCTGACTTACTATGATTTGCAGAAAGCGGAATTTTATATGCATCGAGGGGAAGGCTACGTCGATCAAATTATTATTGATCTGCGCCTGACAAAGGAAGCCTACATGGATAAGATGAAAATTGCCTATAAAAAATGAAAATAGCAATGAAACGGAAATAGTTCCTTTATTTTTTCTTAATCATTGTGTGTTATTGTATGTTCAGGTCAAAATTTAGGGGGAAGTACGATGAAACGTTTGGGTAGTATCGTGATGACGATAAGCATTCTTGTAGCAGGACTTGCGATGCCAGCTTGGGCCGCCGAACCGGTTACGCCAAGGGTTATCACCTTGGAAGAGGCGCAGGCGATGGCCCTCAAGAGTAATTACGGGATAAATATTAAAGAAAAAACATTGATCAGAACAGAAGAGGGGCGCACACAAGCCAGCGAAACAGCAGATGCCTTGCGGGGCTCAGTCGGAGATTCTTCGGCAGCCGATAGTTATGCTAAAGCAGCGGTGGTTGGATTAATCTCACAGACGAATAACGTGGCGATAGTGGAGCGGCAGATTGAACTGGAAAAAGAATCGTTGGCGTTGGCTGTGCGGTCGCAGTTTGACAGTGTCCGCAAGACTAAGGGACAGCTCGGGGTGGTCAATAAAAAATTAATCTATGATCAGCGCCAGCTTAGTTTATCCAACCTGCGGATGCTGTATGGATTGGAGAGCGAGTTTAACGCCGACAAAGCCCAGGATGAATATAAACAACAAGTGGCGATGAAAAGTCAACTGGAAAAAAGTCTGGAAACTGCCTTTGTGAAGTTAAATGGTTTAATCGGGTTACAAAGCTCGGATAGATACGATGTGGCCTATGCGGTTCCATTGGAAATTTTAGAAGAGACTGGCCCTTCTTATTCACCAGGATCGGACCCGTATTTGTGGATTTTGGATAAACAAA
>CAZWXO010000229.1:331-1707 GCA_964637885.1 uncultured bacterium | reverse complement strand
ACACTTTCGGACAGCATTTTGGCGAGGGATGAGAGCTACAAAGGTCGGGAAGCGAAAAAAGCGATTACAAACCAAGTCTATCTGGAGACCCGGGATAAATTGGCCGAGGCGGTCAAGGAGCGTTTTTATCAGATAAAACAGCTGGAAGATGAGCTGGGCTCTTTGGAGATCAAGGTGCGGCGCGCGCAGAAAAATTTGGAGATGGCGCAGCTGCAGTATAAAGTGGGAATGGGGATTGCCATCGATGTGATGGGTGCCGAGCTGGCGCTAGCTAGTGCGCAGCAGGAATATGACGCGGCTTTGGTCAATCACGCTACCTTGCTAATTATATACAAAAAACCCTATTTAATGCCGGATTACCTGTCGTCCGATTATGCATCGGCGTTAGGCGGTTAACGGATGCGTGGCTCTTTTGTCAAAAAATGCGTAGCGGCGCTAGGAATTTTTGCAGTCTTTGGGCAATTAGCGCCCGCCCCTGCGGTGGCCGGGGACCTGCTCGTGTGGCAAATGAAGGCCAAGGGGATTGTTATCGGGACATTTGCGGAAGCAGATAAGTCTGCCCCGATAAGTCGGGGAGAATTTCTCCGGATGTGTCTTGTGGCTGCAAGCCTAACTGGCGGGGCTGCTACCAACTCGGGGGCCAGCCCTTTTGTGGATCTGGCTCCGGGGGATGGAAACCGCGGCTATTACAATGTTGCCTACGTGTATGGCTTGGTGGCGGGATACACTGACCGGACGTTGCGGGCGGAGAGACCACTGCGGCGGATGGAAGCGGCGGCGTTTATGTTGCGTTTGCGTCATATTATGATGCCTTTTGCCGATCCGACGGCAGAGCAGGTCGCTTTCTTAGATGAGGCGACAATGGCTTTTGCGGTGCGGGAGAACGCCCGGCAGGCGGTGGCGCTCGGATATATGCGCCGGGATGACGGGGTGAATTTTGCTCCCCAACGACTGGTGACTTATGGGGAAGCGATGCAGAAGCTGCAAGCTTTTATGCTCGCTAATGGTCATTTTTACGATTTCAGTGGCCGGGTGACGGCACTGGCTCGGGATGGGCAATTTGCGGATATCGCTGATAGCTATTCAGGCTTGACAATGGGTGTCGGGATTAGCTTGAAAACGATTGTGACCAATCCTGCTGGCGATGACGCAAAGCGGTTTTTCCGCATCGGCGATGCTGTCCGGGGGATGCTGGATGCGGAGGGAAATCTCACGTTGGTGGAGATTATCAATGCGCAGGAATAAAATGGGGCAACTAAAGAGATTTTATCAGCGGGTGGCCTTGTGTGCCGCCCTTTTTGCCGTGACTTGGGGGAGCTTGACCCCGGCTACGGCGGTGACGCCGGCGGAGACGCTTGCGAGTGAGGCGCAGGCGG
>CAZWXO010000229.1:0-321 GCA_964637885.1 uncultured bacterium | reverse complement strand
CGCGCCACGATGCCGGTGTCGGTCAGTTCAAGCGTGCGGCGCAGGCGGCCAAGGATTTTATCGGAGTGACGCAGCTGCAGCAACGGGATGCACTGGACGGGCGAGGCACCAAAATTGCGATTATCGATAGTGGGGTCGACGTTTCCCATCCGTATCTGCAGTTGACAAAATATGGGCAGGTGAAGGTTAGCGAGTGGATCGATTTGACTAGCGACGGCCAGGTGAAGCTTGTTCCAGTTAAAATCGGGACGGGCGGGGTGGTGGAGATCGAGGGCGGTGGCACCCTGACCCTAGGAAGGATTGCTAGTCGCAGTGGGGAAA
>CAZWXO010000228.1:1508-3513 GCA_964637885.1 uncultured bacterium | reverse complement strand
GCTAAAATTGTTAAAATTTCAAATTCTTTGACGGAGAGGGAAACGACTTTTCCATCAACGCATACCTCATGATTGTCGAGGTTGACTTGGAGGGGGCCGCATTCTAGTAGCTTTGATGTCGGGCTTTGCTGATGATTAATGCGGTCGCGGCGCAGTTGTGCTTTGACTCGCGCGACAAGCTCTCCGGGGTGGAAGGGTTTGGCTAGGTAGTCATCTCCGCCCACGCGTAATCCTAGGATTTTATCCATATCGTCATTTTTGCAACTGACGAAAATAATCGGCGCATTGGTAATCTTACGTATTTCCTGACAGGCTTCGAGGCCATCTAGCCCTGGCAGGAGAACGTCCAGTATGATTAGATCAGGTTTTTCTCGGGCGACTTCTGCAACGGCCACATCACCACGGGAACACATTGAGGTGGTGAATCCTTCCCGCTCCATGTAAAGTCGGATCAGCTCGCTGATCTCCTGTTCATCATCAATTATCATGATTTTTTCCCCGGACACATCTTTCACCTCGCTCTTAGCGGAGCTTTGATCAATGGGGGATTGTAAATCGCTTCTGATCATCATAATCATATCACACCTTTAATTAGATAGAAACGTTGACAGGGAGAGTGCACCCCGTTTATCAATCTGGCAGATGATAAACGGGGTGCACAAAAGAGAGGGAATGTGAGTTGGCATATTTTTGTATTTTATTTTAATAACGCAACAAAGCCGTCCGTGAACCATGGAACATATGTAATGAGCAACAAGGGGATACAGAGTACTAAAGAGAAAATAAACGCATAACGGAACAGACGATCGATGGAGATTTTGGCAACTGCCGCTGCGACGAAAAGAGTGGTTCCGTAAGGCGGGGTGACGTAACCGATGGCAAGGTTCAGGACGATGATGACGCCAAACTGTAGCGGACTGACACCGACGCTTTCGGCGATGGGAAGAAAGATAGGCGACAGGATGATGATCGCCGGGATATTATCGATTAACATTCCCACAATCAATAAAAAGACATTGATAATAATCAAGATTAAAATTGGATTGCTGGTGAGGGCTAAGATTAATTCACTAACCTTTTGCGGCACATTCTCAAGTGTCATATACTTGGCCATCGCTCCGGAGAAGCCGATGATAAAGACGATGACACCGTTGAGGACAGCGGCCAGATAAAAGGACTCTTTTAGCTTTTTAAAATCGAGCTCTTTGTAAACAAAAAAGCCGACAATAATCGAATAGACTACGGCAACCACTGCTGATTCAGTGGGTGTAAAGATGCCGGAATAGATGCCGCCAAGGACGATTACCGGAGCGAGTAAAGCCCAGATGCCATCTTTGAAGGTGACTGCGATGTGCTTGACGGAGGGCTTGGTGTCACTGCCACGGTAGCCATTTTTCTTAGATACGACATAGCAGGCGACCATTAAGACGACGCACATCATCAGGCCGGCCGGAATTCCTGCTAAAAGGAGGTCGCCGATGCTGATTCCGACGGTGACGCCATAAACGACGAAGGGAATGCTGGGGGGAATAATGACGCCGATCGATCCCGCGGAAGCAATCAAACAGGCGCTGAATTCGTCCCCGTATTTCTTGCGTTTCATCTCGGGAAGCATCAGAGAGCCGACAGCGGATGTCGTCGCTGCTCCAGAGCCGGAGATTGCTCCAAAGAACGTCGCTGTCAGGATGGCCGACATGCCAAGGCCCCCGGTGATCCATCCGATACAAGCATCGGCGATATCGATTAGTCTTCGGGCGACGCCGCCGGCACTCATCAAGATGCCAGCCAGGATGAAAAACGGAATAGCCAGCAAGACAAATGAATCGATACCGGTGAAGGCGTTCTGAGAGACAATCTGTAAGGGGATATTGGAAAACCCGATAAAAGTGACAATCGTCGATGTGGCAATGGCGTATCCGATGGGCAGACCGATGGCGATTAGCAGGAGCATGACGCCGAACATAAATAAAACTTCCATTAGCTTGCCACCTCGATTTCATAGTTT
>CAZWXO010000228.1:0-1498 GCA_964637885.1 uncultured bacterium | reverse complement strand
TTTGATTTGCCCAGCATTTTTTTTGTACTAGCGATAATATTAGCAATTAGACGGGCTCCGATGACGATGCTGCACATCGGGACGGATAAATATCCGATCCAGACCGGGATGCGCATCGCAGGAGTCACGACACTCAGGGACATTTGCGACTGGACGACGACAAATCCGTAATAGGCTACGACGACAGTGGTTGCCAGCCAAATCAGGGCAACAACGATGTTGATGGCTTCGTTTGTCTTATACATTTTTCGCTTGATTAAAGATGAAGTCAGGATCTCAACCCGCAGATGCGCTCCATCTTTTAGGCCGGCGCTAACGCCCATCCAAGAAAACCAGATAAACAAATATCTTGCCAGTTCTTCTGACCAGGACAGCGAGTTGTTAAAGATGTAACGCATGATAACATTCGTGAATATCACAACGACCATAATTGTTAAAGCGATCATTAATGCATCGCGCTCGAATTTGTCGAATATTTCTCCAAGTTTTTTCATCGATATATTTTACCTCCATATGCCGAACTCCGATGCCGAGCTTGCTCGTGCAGGCGACATCGGAGTTCGGAGATTAAGCGAATCGAATGATAGTCCTTGCTGTTTTATTTATAGTCCAGCAAGCTCAAACAATGTTGCATCGATCTTAGTTTTGTAGCCCTCGACGACAGTCGATGTGGCTTTGATCATCTCAGCGGTGAATTCAGGTGTCGGTACATCAATCTGCACACCGGCATCCTTCATTGTCTGCATGGCTGTCTCGTCAACTTCGACTGCGAGGACGCGCTGATCGGCAGTGGCTTTGGCAGCAGCATCGAGGACGAGTTGTTGCAGATCTTCAGGCATGCTGCTTAGGAAATCCTGATTGATAAATGTTACCATCTGAAGAGCTGTGTGGTTGGTCATAGTGCTGTATTTGGTGACTTCCTGGAAGTTGCCATCGAGGACGTAGACGACTGAAGTGTCGACGCCGTCGATTGTACCCTGTTGCAGTGCGGTATAGATTTCACCAAATGCCATCGGGACAGGATTGTCGCCGAGAGCTTTGTGGGTATCGATCATCAGAGTGGATTCGCCAACGCGGCATTTGACTCCGGCAAAATCCTGCATTGAGAGAATTGGACGCTTGTTGTTGGAAATGACCCGGAAGCCGCCGTCAAAAAAGTTGAGCACTTTAACATTGATTTCTGCGGTCTGTGCAGCTAAAGTCTGCCCCATCTCGCCATCAACTTTGGCAGCCCAGTCGGCTCTGTCTTTAAAAACAAAAGGTAAATCGAAAATGTCCCAGTCCTTGAGATATGTGGTGAACAGCGAGGACATCGCCATGCCGCCTTCGATGGTGCCCATGGTAACGCTCTCTAATATTTCACGTTCTCCGCCCATGGAGCCAGCGCCGAGGATCTCGACGGTAACGCGGCCTTCAGTGTCCTCTTCAATATACTTTTTCAAAAGCTGAACACCTTGTGCAGCAGCAGTGAGTTCGTTTTCAATATGTGCAAACCGAA
>CAZWXO010000227.1:3129-3516 GCA_964637885.1 uncultured bacterium | reverse complement strand
AGGCTCGTGGATAGCACTTCCGCAACAATTTGTTCGGCTTTTTTTCTTTCCCTTTCACTTATTTCTTGGCTTCGCTGCTTGATTAGAAAATCGTGCTTGTTCAGACTCGTCATCAAATAGTAGATAGCTTGCTTGGAATGAGATAAAAATAATAGCCACCAAACCTGAAATCGATGTAAATGTAAATGGCCATAGTGGAGAATCGCTTTGCGCGAGGAACTGCAGCTTTTAGCATACTTCCGATAGTAACTCTTGGACTCATAGTTACATGCTTCACGGTAAAAATAAAGAGGTTTGTCAATTTTGGCGAAAACTCCCTGCTGGAAAGTGCGACACCACAGCTCATAATCTTCCGCTCTATTAAAATTAGAGTCATACTGGTTGGCT
>CAZWXO010000227.1:0-2928 GCA_964637885.1 uncultured bacterium | reverse complement strand
ATCTCGGAATGCGTCAATAAATAATCCACTTGTATGGCTATACGCTGCGGATCCATCAAATCATCGGCATCCATACGAAAAATAACGCTACCCTGAGCATGTTCGGCAATTTGATTCAATCTAGCACCATGCCCTGCGTTTTTTCCATCGCTAAAAATGCGAATGCGGTTATCTTCCAGTGCCCTGACAAGAGACAGCGAATTATCCGTTGAACCATCATCGATTAAGATCAATTCCCAATTTTGATATGTCTGACAAAAAACGGATCTAACCGCATCCAGAATAGTTTTTTCATCGTTATAGAAGGCTATGCCGATTGAGACCAGTGGATCAGACATAGGCTTCGGTTGTACATTATTGTAATAAAGTCCTAATTCATCACCTGTTGTTAACAGCATCGAATACAACTTGACAACATATTGCGAGCTGCGTGCAATATTATATTCCAGAGTTGCTTTTTTAAGGCCATTAGCGCCTAACTGATGCCGCAAGTCAGAATCTGTAATCAAAGCCTCGAGGCTAAAAATCCACTGAGAAATATCATTTGCGACAAAGCCGTTTTCCCCACTATTTACTATTGTGCAATTTACGCCAACCGGAGAAGCAACCACTGGCACTCCCAATCCCATATATTGAATAAGCTTGAAGCCGCATTTCCCTTTTTCCCACTCGCTGTCCCCTAACGGCATAATGCCTATATCAAAGCTAGCAATCTGGGAGGCGTAGGTTTCCAGGCTCCAAGGGATATTTACCACATCAACAGCAGTGTCGGCCCAGTCAAGTGCCTTATTGCATATCACCTTTAGTTGCATCGAATGTTTTGTGGCAAGCTCCTCCAGAGCTGGTCGTATAAGATTGAGGTACTGTAAAGTATAGTAAGTGCCTATCCATCCGATTGTAATGCATTTGGTTGACTCGCTGACGCACTTACTTTGGACTGCTCTATATGCTTCGATGTCAATGGAGGTAGGAACAACGAGAACAACGGGACAATATTGCCGGGCGTAGCGCTCCAAAAAGACATTGCCGGCGATAACTGCCGATGATATTTTCAATAAATAGTCGATTTTCCAACGAGGGCGCGCCGTCAGATATACCGCGTCATCAAATTCATATACAATTCTCTTGCGAAGAATGCGCTTTAGAATAAATTCTCCTATAGGTAAAAAACCTGGCGCAAAATCGCGCTCAATATGGATTATATCTGCTTTACCCACTAAAAATAATGTAAAAAAACGTCGAAACAGGCAAAGCAAATAATAGGGTGGTAGCAGTAGAT
Organism: uncultured bacterium; assembly: GCA_964637885.1. Taxonomy (GTDB): domain Bacteria; phylum Bacillota; class CAZWXO01; order CAZWXO01; family CAZWXO01; genus CAZWXO01. The sequence continues at coordinate 1,649 of CAZWXO010000227.1, read as the reverse complement.
TCCGGCGCCATGTTTTCCCTGCCGGTATTATTTTAGAAGTGTATAAATCACCCCAGAAGCAGGAAAACTCCACCTGCACTCCCGCATGCCGATAATGCGGAAAAGCGTTGAAGAAACGGTACCGACTGGATGGGCCCTGAATGTCATAGTTTAAGAAATAATATACTTTCATCATATCCAACTTTAGAAAAATTTATTTGACTAGGCCACAGCTTTGAGCGGTTGGAGACTAATCTTTTTATGAACTTAGAATTCAGGCATGGCTCTGTCCTGAGGAGAAATTATTAAATCCGCTGGGTTGAAACCATATTTTCTGATGGGCCACTGGATTTTCAGCGACGAGGAATCCCAACGATACCCCTGCTGATCATCAGGGCTATAATAATCACTGCACTGATAGCAAAAAACCGCCGTTTCTGATAAAGCTAGGAAGCCATGAGCAAATCCCTCGGGAATAAACATCTGAAAACCGTTATCCCCGGATAGTTCAATGCCGAATGCCCTGCCGTATGTCAAAGATTCTTTTCTTAAATCGACAGCTACATCGTACACAAGCCCATGGGCTACCCAGACTAATTTCGCCTGAGGATGCGTGGCTTGGTAATGTAACCCTCGCAGTGTCCCCTTTACCGATACGGAGCGATTGCATTGAACGAAGGTGCAATTAATGCCGGACTTTTCATAAATGTCTTGACGAAAAGTCTCTTGAAATAAACCACGGGTGTCCCGATAAATTTGGGGCTGAACGACAATCAACCCGCTAATATCTGTGGTTGAAAACTCACACTTTACCATGGCAATCCTCTCTTAAAAGCTCACATTTTAACCGATACGACCCATCAATTATTTGCGCTAGCCAATCTTGATGATCCAAATACCACTCGATAGTATGCCCGATCCCAGCGGTAAAATCTACCTCAGGTTGCCAGCCTAACTCTCGTTGTAGCTTGGTAGCATCGACAGCATAGCGCCGATCGTGTCCCTTTCGATCCGCCACAAAGTTTATCAAGGAATCTTTTCCCTGCACTTTTTTCACTGCTTCTATTCTCGCTAGGATAATCCTCACAATCCGAATATTAGTTCGCTCGTTGTTCCCGCCGATGTTATAGACACTACCTAATTGCCCTTGGGTTAACGCCAAATGGATCGCCCGGCAATGATCGTCGACAAAAAGCCAATCCCGGACATTTTCACCGTCGCCATAAACAGGAATTTTTTCGTCCTTTAGCGCATTATTGATGACAAGAGGTATTAGTTTTTCCGGAAACTGTCGCGGACCATAATTATTCGAGCACCTGGTTATTAAAACGGGAAGTCGGTGTGTTTCCCAGTAAGCTTTGACGAGCAAGTCAGCACTGCCTTTGGATGCCGCATATGGGTTATTCGGGCTAAGCGGCGTCTCCTCTGTGAAAGCAGGGGCACCCGCAGACAGAGAGCCATATACCTCATCTGTTGAAATCTGTAGAAAACGCGCGGTTTCAGCTGCTTGGGAGGAGGATTCGCACATCTGCCTGAAGCTTTCCAATAAAACCTGGGTGCCGAGAATATTTGTCCGTACAAAGACGCTCGCATCATCAATGCTGCGGTCAACGTGACTCTCAGCCGCAAAATTAACCACGTAGGTTGGCTTATATTGCTGAAAAAGATCT
>CAZWXO010000226.1:1114-3545 GCA_964637885.1 uncultured bacterium | reverse complement strand
TTCAACTAAGATTCAGCAACTACGTAGCTGAATTAAGTTTCTCTCTATGTGAATTATTAACGAAAAAAGCCTAATGGCTTTTTTCAGCGGCTTCGGGCGTATCCCTAGTGCATCTATCAGTCTTGCAGCGGAAGCCTGATTGTAAAGCTGGTGCCTTCGCCGGGAGCGCTTTGGCTTTTGATATTGCCGCCAAAGGTTTTGACGATTGTGTTGTAGACGATGCTGAGGCCCAGTCCCGAGCCACCCTGGCCGCGGCGCCGAGTTGTGAAAAAAGGATCAAAAACGTGAGCGAGGACTGACGGCTCCATTCCCTTGCCATCATCGGCAAAGACTACCAGCAATTCGTCGGCCTGTTTTTCGATGCGGATGTCTATTTGGCCGGGAGTTTGCTCTTCAAAAGCATGGAGCAGCGAGTTGTCAATCAGGTGGCTGATAATCCTGGCCAGGGCGAAGGGGTAGCTGTTAATTTCCAGCTCCGGATCACAAGCGAGGTGGAATATTATATCGCTCCCGTGCCCGCGAACATCCCGATGTCCCGTCAAGCTGCCAAGATAATCGGCGACGTTAAAGACCGCTTTGACCTCGTCGGATCCCTCGATAGAAATCATTTTAAACTTGTCGACTAGTCGCGCTGCCTTATCAAAGCTTTGCAGGACAATCTCCGCACCGTCGTGCATCTGATGCAGATATTCGTCGAGGAAAGGACGAGTGATATTGTTTTCCGTGAACATGGTTAATGCCTCGGCGCTGTTGTCCCGCAAAAAAGAAGCGGTGGTGATACCGTTGCCTAGGGGAGTGTTGATTTCGTGGGCAACTCCCACGACAATGCTCCCAAGTGCCGCTATTTTTTCTGATTCAACCAGCTGTTGCTGGGTTTGCTGCAATCTGTCCAGGGTGAGGGAAAGCTCGTCGTTGGTGGCGATTAGTTCCTCATTGACTGAATTTAACTCCTCATTAGTGGCGGTCAGCTCTTCGTTGAGAGCTAATAGCTCCATTGTCCTTTCATCGACGCGTTCCTCAAGCTCATCTCGGGATTTTTGCAAAGCCAGTTCCGCTTGCTTGCGCTCGGTGATGTCTACGTAGACCTGGGCAACCAATCGGCGGTCTCCGGAGTCTGTTAGCGGGATTGAGCTGATTTGCACGGGGCGGTTGCCTTCTTTGACCAGGCATCCTTCGGTCACGACAATCGCGTCGCTGGCGAGAGCTTTCTCAATTCCGCAGGTTGAGCAGGGTTCATTTTGACTAGCAAAGTAATCGTAGCATTTTTTTCCACGATAGTCGCCATACTTTCGTGCCCAGACAGCATCGACGTATTCCAGATTAAAATCGGCGTCGACAATGTTTAGGCCTGTGTGGGTTGCCCCAAGGATGAACTCGATTTGTTGACGCAGGGCGTTGGCGTCTTCTTTGGATTGGTGCAGTTGCTCGAAAGTCATTTCTATTTCCATCGATTTTTTGACAAATGTCTGATACAAGGCCTGGATTTCTTCGGTCCGGACGACGGGCGTAGCTGATTTCATCTCCTGAGTGCTGAGGCGCCAGTCCTTCAAGAGCAAGAGAAAATGCCGCAAGGGCTCGATGAAATACAGCTGCTGAGCACCAGCTTTGAGCACTGCGATTAGGGCGACGGCTATTCCGAAAATCCAGTAAAATTTGTCTAGAGCCAGGAGCATGCGAAAGGCGTAAGCTTTGGGCGTCAGCATGACCAAATCGTTGCCAAGAGAATCGCTGCTTGTGCGGAGGGTCAGATACTCTGCCCCGATCTCTACCTCATCCAGATCTTCAGGCAGAACCTGAAAAGGGAGCTCTGTGTCTGTACTGCTAATGATATAGCCTTGAGGAGAGGCAATGATCAGAATGCTCTGTTGCTCGGTAGCCAGTTCGCGTAAATGGTCGGTGATTTTATGGAGGTCGATGCGGCCGATTAAAAATCCGTTATCGCGAGAGGCGATGACGTAGACGCTGACGGAGTCGTGTTCGGCCGAGCGAATCATCGAAGATTGAAGAATTTTCGCACCTTCCGTTTGCGGCAACAGGGCCCCGACTTGGCTGGCGCTAAGGTTATAGCCGGCAAAAATACGACTACCCGGTTCCTGACGCAGAATTGCAGTGATGACACCTCTGGAATCAGTGTAGTAGATGTCGGCAAAGTCATCCAGAAAGGCCAGACTCTCGGGGCTAACCCCGACGCTGATTAACTTGGCAAAGTGCTCTCGGTTCTGTTCTAGATAGGTTTCGATGGTATATTCGATTGTCGCTAGTTCTTTGAGTTGATTAACGACAACCCTCTCCTTAATTTCCCCGCGCATCGTGCCTAGCAACAGGAAAATCAGCCCTAAAATAATCAGGCTGCCCATCGATTCCACAATAAATGAGAGGACCTTCAGCGAACGCATTTGTCAGAACTCCTTTGCAATATCGGTGATGAAAT
>CAZWXO010000226.1:0-1104 GCA_964637885.1 uncultured bacterium | reverse complement strand
AAGCTCAGCCGGGCTGTAAAAACCCGCGGCCAGGCCTTGCTCGAGGATTTCGATAGCTTGATAGACGTTAAGGCTGATGAAGGTTGGCGAGTATCCATAGCGGTCCTTAAAAGCGTCAACATAGGCATCGATGGCCGGATCGGTGCCCCGGGGTGGGTAGTGGGCCGGCATCAGGCTGCCCTTCAGGGAGGATCCGGCAGTTTCTAGTATTGTCGGTGTTTTTAGCCAAGGCGTATACATAATCGGGCAGTCCGGCACCATCGTCCGCGCTAGTTGGGCTACGGCGCCGGCATTGGTTTGGTAGCCGCCCACCAATAGATACAGGCTCTGAAAACCACTGGCGGCAAGCTGGCTGCGCAGCGTTTCCATCTGCATATTGCTCATGGAGACGTCCAGGACCTGCATCGGTGCCGGGTAGTACTTTTTAAAAAAAGCCAGCGCTGGGTCAACGTAGCCTAAGTTGTCGATGTCGCGGACAATTAGTAAGTTTGGCCAGGCCGCCGCGCGGATGGCCTCGGCAATGAAGCGTTGCTCGGTTTCCACGTCGGCGACGTTGCGAAGCAACATGTCGTCTTGCCCCGAAAGCTTGTTGGAGGTAGCCCCGGAGACAAAAATCAGGACGTCTTCTCCTTCGGCATCCGCTAGCTCTTTCATCGCCAAAGAGCAGGTCGAGGTATGGCTGGTGACGATGATGTCGATGCCCTGGGCGCGGATTTCCTGGTAGACTTTTCTGGTTTTGTCTGGATCCCAGGCATCGTCAAAGGGAATAATCTCGATGTTATCGATGTTGTTTTGTTCAAGGAAAAAGCGGGCTCCATCTACTTCACTGATGCCGACGATGGAGCCTGTGTCCAGCTTGGTCATCACCGCCACCTTGACGGGCGCTTCGCCGCCACAGCCAGACACAGCTGCAATTCCCGCTACCGTAAGCATCACCAGCGTTATTCTTAGCCACCGCATCGTCATTACCCCCTTTTTCCACTGCTATCTGTGTGAAAACAACTGCTGCTTCGGAGAATTCGACAAACGGAGACAAGACTCCTGCTGAATTTATAAAAATAGGGGCAAAAAGAGGAAAAAATGCCTAAGGCGGGGGTCACTTTT
>CAZWXO010000225.1:1537-3546 GCA_964637885.1 uncultured bacterium | reverse complement strand
TAAAAAGATAGTATTGAGAAGGGCAACTAGTAAAGGTGTTCCGATGATGTACCAGCGTCTTTTTGTGGTGTTGGTGTATTCGCAAAAAGCTATGTAGCCATACACATAGCCCGCCGATAAAAGGGCATTGGCCCCAGAGATGGAGATCAGGTTGGGAATTTGGCCTCGGAGCATAATTAAAGCCGTGGCAATGCCGGAGAATAGCATCAGCATGGCCCATTTGGAGACTTCGTCCTGGCGCTTGCCAAAGTTGGCTGCAATGAGGCAAAAGGCCATGGTTAGCGTCACCACACAAATCATTACATATATAGATGTTACGTCAAGGTTCATTTACGCATATCACCTCGCTAAGCGAATCATTCCTGACTAATTCAACTTCGCTTTGAAAAATTCCTGCTAGGCGCTAGCCGCAAATTTTGGGAGTAGGTCGTGAGATGCCACCGGAATCATAAATATATAATAAATGTGTCAAAGGGTTAGATAATTTGATATGATGTTACCGCCTATATTGGATTACCCTGACTGTTTTTCCGGCCTACATTAGTAAAAAAATAGAGAACGTTTTTCACGCAGAGTGCGCAGAGAGCGCAAAGCAAAGAAGGCATTCCGGGGGAAATATATCTCTTCTCAGCGAGCTCAGCGAGAGATAATACTCCTGGTCCAATTTTTTGGTGGCTGCGGCAGGCGGGCATGGGGGGTTAGTAAGACATTTATTGAGCTAGCTGGTGGGTGATGTTCAATGATTGGTCCCGACGAAACTTGCCAGGTGTTTTAATTGAGGCGTTGGGGCTCAATTTTGATGTTTTAGTCAAGGAATATATCATATTAGGAGGGCGAATGATGCTTTTTTTCATGAATGACTACTCAGAGGGAGCACACGAGAAGGTGCTGGAGGCTCTAATCAAGACGAATATGGAACAACATGTCGGTTATGGCGTTGACGACATTACCAGCGAAGCGGCGATGCTCATTAAGGAAAAAATAAAAAGGCAAGATGCGGATGTGCATTTTTTGGTAACAGGAACGCAGACGAATACAATCGCCATCGCTCATTTTTTAAGGCCTTATGAATCCGTCATCGCAACAGATCTGGGGCATATATCCGTTCACGAAACAGGAGCCATCGAAGCGACGGGTCATAAGGTTATTGAAATGGAATCTAAGGATGGCTTGCTCACCCCTGAGATGATCGATCGAGCGATTGCCAAACACGCCGACGAACACTGGGTGTTGCCCAAATTAGTCTACATCTCCAATGCAACGGAAACGGGCACCATTTACACCAAAGCAATGCTGGAGGATTTAAGAAAGACCTGCGACAAATACGGTCTATATCTTTATTTAGACGGGGCCAGGCTAGCTAACGCCCTGACTTGCGGGGATAACGACATGACAATCGAAGATGTGGCAAAGCTGACGGATGCTTTCACCATCGGCGGTACGAAAAATGGCATCCTTTTTGGCGAAGCTTTAATTATTCTCAATAGCCGTTTAAAAGAGTGTATGCGTTTTTCAATCAAGCAAAGAGGCGGTCTGCTGGCGAAAGGTCGGCTGCTAGGCGTCCAATTTAAAGCCTTGTTTGAGAATGATCTCTATTTCGAAATAGCAAAGCATACCAATGAAACGGCGGCTTTTTTAAAAAATGGCATTGTAGAACTGGGATATGAATTCGTGGCGAATCCATCGACCAACTTAATCTTTGTCATCCTTCCCAATGAGGTGCATAACGAGCTTTCAAAGCACTGCTACTACGAAGCGGAGCATCCGTATGATGAGAATAATATGGAAGCAAGATTTGTCACCTCCTGGGCAACCCCCAAAGAGGATGTGCTAGAGCTGCTGAGACTTTTAAAGGAGCTTAAAAAATAGCGGGGCGATCTCTTTGTAAGACCAGCGAAGATGGGGCATGGTGCGACGCGGGGACGGTTCTACTGTCGCACTTTTGCGGCTGAGTGCGACAGTAGAACCGTCCCCGCGTCGCACACAATTTTGGACTCAAAAACGAACTT
>CAZWXO010000225.1:0-1527 GCA_964637885.1 uncultured bacterium | reverse complement strand
TAAAGTTTTTCAGCATGTATCGCGCTGTATTTGCCCAGTTTTGTCTGATTGCGCTTTTTTTCCCGGGCGATGGTCGATGGCGACCTTCCCAGCTCCCGGGCAATTGCCCGGGAGCGGGCCCCACTGGCAAATGCAATCATTGTTTTTTCTCGTTCCTCCGTGGTAAGATGTTGATAGTGGCTCATCTTGCCTCACTCCTTGTTATGGTTCTCTTCAACTCCATTTTACAAGGATTAGCTTGGTGAGTCACTCTTTTATAAATTAGTGTTGCACTTAAATTGTAAACTTACAATTGTTAATCGAACTCCCCCGTCCCCGTGTCGCATGGCTTGCGCACCAGCTGATTAAGTGGGCCGTGAGGACCGTCCCGCTGACCCATGGCCTGGACGAAGCAGCTCCGCTTGCCTCTGGAATCATTGCGGTATATAATATTTTACTAACAAACCAAAGAAAGAAGGGAGTTGCTATGCTTAACAATATGCGGATCGGTTTCAAAATCAGCGTTATCGGTTTACTTCTCAGTGCCTTTATGGTGTCTGTCGGCGGGGTAGGCTATTATAGTTTATTTATCGCCAACGAGGACATGACCAAGACATACCAGGATAGCGTCTTGCCCATCCAGTGGTTAGGGGAATGTCAGGCCATCGCTGAGGCTAATCGGGCTAATATCAATCGACTTATACTCGCTGCCGGAGCAGAGGATTTGTTGGCTGTAGCTAAATACAAGCAAGCCATTGCCGATAATGCTTCAATTTATAATGCTCGGATGGAGGCTTTCCGTAAGTCTAACCTCACCCCTCGGGAAAAGGAAATTTTGGCTCGGCTCGACTTAGAGCTTGAATTCCTTCGGGATACACGCAAAGAGATTATTGACGCTGCAGTGGCGCTGGATGGAGATGCCGCCTTTGCAAAGATACCAGCTTATGATGCTGCAATGGACCCTGTTTTGCGCTCTCTGCGGGAAATGATTGAACTGAAATCCACAACCGCTCAAACATTAAACGAGGCGAATGATGTGCAATACCAAACTGCTGTGCGGAGCATGTTGCTTTTAGTCGCCGTTGCGCTGGTGGCAGGACTTCTCTTGACACTGGCAATCACGCGGCAGATCACCAAGCCTATAAATCTGGCAGTAGCGCAGTTGGGGAGTATTGCCGGACGGGATTTTACTACCAGGATTCCAGAGGTGTTGTTACGGCGCCGGGATGAGATTGGGATTATCGTTCAGGCTGTCCAGACGATGCAAAATCAGGTTAAAATGGCGATCCAGGGGATGATTGGTGAATCTGCGGCCACCGCTCAGGCAGCTAGTTTATCGACGGAGCTGGCCAAAGAGGCTGACAATAAGGTTCAAGATGTCTCCGCATCGACCCAGCAGCTTTCTGCCGGGATGGAGGAGATGGCTGCCTCTGCCCAGGAAATGAACGCTACCGCCCAAGAGATTGAAAAAGCTGTCGAGATGGTGGAGGAAAAAGCCCAGGAAGGGGCCGTCGTTTCCCAGGAAATTAGCCAAAAGGCAAGCGACTT
>CAZWXO010000224.1:665-3563 GCA_964637885.1 uncultured bacterium | reverse complement strand
TGGAGATGTCCTTAGGCGACCGTGATTTACAGCAGTGTGCCGATGCCATTATGCGGCTTCGGGGGGAATATTTTTGGGGGCGGGGCGAGTATGAAAAGATCGCGTTTAATTTTACCAATGGATTCCCGGTGCCCTACAGCAAGTGGATGGAGGGCTACCGGATTAGCTTTAGTGGCAACACCGCTTCCTGGTACGAGAAAACTTCTCCTTCTAATACTTACGAAGATTTTCTTCGTTATATGGATATCATTTTCGCCTATGCCGGGACGCTTTCCTTGGAGCAGGAGCTGGTCAGTGTTTCTTGGGAGGAGATGGAGATCGGCGATGTGCTGATCCGCGGAGGCAGTCCCGGGCATGCGGTGCTTGTCGTCGACATGGCTGAGAACAAAAGCACCGGGGAGAAGCTGTATTTGCTGGCGCAAAGCTATATGCCGGCGCAGGATACGCAGTTGCTCGCTAATCCATCCGATGCCGACATTAGCCCCTGGTATGCGTTGTCCGAGGCTGCGGGCGAGATTCGAACCCCGGAGTGGACTTTTTCGCGGGACCAGCTACGCCGGTTTCCGGAGTAGCGGGTCGCTAACAAAGAGGCGAGGAATAGCCAAGGCCGCTGAAAAAGTCGGCGATGAACAATGAAGAATTAACGGTTAATAATTTCTGAGAGAATTGTTGGCATAATTCTTCGTTTTCTTTAAAAACTTGGAGCAAAAGGTGAAAGGATGTGGCCAAGATGCGCCAGTTACTAATGCTTTGTGGGATGATTATGCTTGGGGTGACTCTGGTGGGGTGCGCTAAAGAACAACCCGCTGAAACTCCGGAAGCAACCCCCATGACCCTCGAGGAGGCTGTCGGGCAGGCGATTATTCAGCAGGGGGCGAGTTATTTGGCTGGGGAAGTGGCAACTGAGGGCCATGAGATCTTAGAAATCGTCGAGGAAGGCGAAGCGACGACAGTGTATGCAATCGCCAGTTTTGGGTTTTTTGCTTTTGAAAACGGGATTTTCACCAAGATCAGCGGAAGCGGGGACATTCCGACAGTGCTGGTTTTTAGCCGGGACGAGACGGATGTTTATCAGTTGCTCGAGTATCAGGAGCCAGAGGATGGTTCAAATTACGAGACCTCGATCAAAGAGATGTTTCCCCAGCATTTGTGGGTGAGGGTTTTTTCCGATGCGGGAAATGGTTTGGATTTGCTAGCCCAGCAAGAAGCTCAAGCCAAGGCTTACCTAGACTTAATTGGGCGTCAGGGGGAAGTGCAGGGGAATTATGTCGAGAAGCAACTTTTGGAGATTGACGTCGAGGCATCCAATAAACTCTTTGCCGAATACAGCAAAGAAGATGCATTTCTCAACAATTGCCCGTATTGGATTGGCACCAGAGAGACGATTGAGGATGGCCAGCGATATATCTACGCAACATCCCAAAGCAAGGACCAGGAGGGCTATGACCTCGTGATCTACAAAAAAACCGATGCTAACGGAAAAGTTGTCGAAGAGCGCACCTATCAGATTGTGGGAAGTGATGTCCGGCAGCTCTGAGGTGCGCTCAAATCCGGCAGAGTTTAAAAGGGAATAAAAATGTGAGGTGAGAGCTGTCGATGGCAACGTGGGATGAACTATATGACCAAGGCCAACTTCCTTCCATGGAGGATTTTACTAAATTTATCGCTAGCCCCCTGTGGCCAGAGCTGAATGGTTATTTACGCGACGAGCGACAGGCAAAATCGACCATCGAATATAGTCAGTGCTCCGCTCAGCGGGGCTGGAATATGAAATACAAAAAGAAGGGGAAATCCCTGTGCACCCTTTATCCGATGGATGGTTATTTTATCGTCCTGCTGGTGGTCAATGCCCGGATGGAGGATGCGGTGGCGGCGATAGTCGACTCCTGTTGCACTTATTTACAAGAGTTGTATCACCGGACCACTTTTTCGGCTGGAGGGCGCTGGTTGATGATTGAGGTGCGGAACGATGCCACCTGGCAAGGGGTCCAGGCCCTGCTGGAAATCCGCGAAGCTTACTTAGCGAAAAGCTAGCGGGGGAGGCAATGATTCACACCTACAATGACGTGACAATAATCTACGATGTGATCCGTAAAAACCGTCAAAGTGCCGGGATTTATGTGGATAGCGCTGGACACATTCAGGTTGTGGCACCCAAGGATCTTGATGACACAGCAGTCGTCACCTTGCTGGAGGAAAAGTGGGAAAGCATTCTCTTGAAACAACGCGAGGTGCTGGCCCTGGCAAGTGGACCGCTACCCAGGGTTTTTTCATCTGGTGAAATTTTCCATTATCTAGGCGATGCCTTCCCGATTGAAATTATTGTTGATCCTGAGCAAAAGCGCGACTGCGTCGAGCTAGCGAAAACCAAGTTGCTGATCACCGTGGCCGAAGAGGACCCAGCCCGGGTGAGGCAGGCGCTGCGACGTTTTTATTATCAGCGCTGCAAAGCCTTGGTCGAGGACCGAATCCGCCACTATCAAGGCCAATTCAAGGTTCGTCCCCGGGGGATTCAGATCAACGACAATCCGGCGGTGTGGGGTACCTGCAATGGTCAACGCCAATTGACCTTTAACTGGAAACTGGCGATGGCTCCTGCCGAGATTATCGATTATATTGTCGTTCATGAGATGTGTCATATGGTTCATCTCAACCATGACCGGTCTTTTTGGCGGTTAGTCGGGAAGCTGCTCCCCGATTACAAAGCGCGACAGGACTGGCTACAGCAATCCGGCTGGAGGATGGAGCTGTAAAACGAATTAGGGACGGCCTAGTAGGCCGTCCCTAATTACTGAAAAAGTTGGCAGTTAACAATTAAGGGTTAACAATTAATAATTGCAGGGAGAATTATTAGCATAATTCTTCGATTTTTTAAAGAAATTGGGGTAAAAGTTTGTT
>CAZWXO010000224.1:0-655 GCA_964637885.1 uncultured bacterium | reverse complement strand
AAATATCAATAATGTAGGGGCTCTGGATTAGTTCAACTAAGATTCAGCAACTACGTTGCTGAATCTTAGTTTCTCTCTATGTGCATTACTACTGAAAAAAACCGTACCTTTTACATAAATATTTACTCGGTGATCTCAAGGACTAAGGCTTTAGCAGCCTCCGGGTCCTCTTGCCCGCCGTCCCAGTCTTGTCCGTAGGTGAAGTTGATCGTGGCTGTTGCGGGAGACAGGGCTTCAAAGCGGAAGCTGCGCACTCCTGGAGCGCCGACCATGTCCTCCTCCCCGCCTTGCACGTAGTCATCCCCAACAAGCTTGACGGCTTCAGGGGTATCACACTCCCATTGCCAGGTGTAACCAGTGGAGGGATTTTCCTCAAGGTCAATCTTGACGGTTTGTCCCACTTGGAGCGCGACAGGGGCGCTGCCGTCGCCGGCGTCGACTTCTTCGGGAGCGCTGGGATTACTCGTCATGCATCCTCCGAGGACAGCGGCAATTGTACCTAGTGCTAACAGGGCAAAAATTGATTTTTTCATTTTGTTCCTCCTTCAACTCGCTTAATATGCTAATATTAAGCGAGAATTTGATGCGTGTAAATGCCCTCTTCGGGAGGGGATTCGGCGTCTGGCGGAGGCGATGGGGGAATTGCTTTAATAGC
>CAZWXO010000223.1:0-3583 GCA_964637885.1 uncultured bacterium | reverse complement strand
TCGTTTTTGCGTCCAAAATTGTGAATTATTAACGAAAAAAGCCTAATGGCTTTTTCCAATGGTCTCGAACCCTACCCATGTCGCAGCCACCTCGCTGGGCAAAGAAAACCATCCGGAGTTACCGAGAAAAAATAGTGCACTCGACGCAAAATTGTGATACATTAAAGGGGTCTTTTAACGAAACGGGAAGCTCATTTGTTGTCTTTTGAAACGGGGGAAATCGCTTTGCACGTTTATTTTTGCAGTGACATCATCCGCCTATGCCGTATCGCCCAAGAACACGAGGGTTCTATTTGCCTGGATATGACTATCCCCGGTGCAATTTATATTCCCGGTGTAAAAGGGGCGCGCTTCAGCTCCGTTGAACGGCATGTCTGCGAATACGACAACAGCGAGATTGTAGCCGCCGATTTTGATGCAATCCTAATCAACAAATTCAGCTTAAATATTATCGGCGGTGTCTTGGCCATGTGCGGCATCAAGCCGGAAGATCCCGACTTTTGGACTGCAGCTGCCCGATATATCCCCAGCCACTTCGAAGATTTTTTTCAGTATCCTCCGGACATCGATCCGCTTAACGTGGATCGAATCCGCGCTTTTGACATCAACTTGAATGCTTACCGTAGCTCCGTTATGGCCGGCAATTCCGGGGATTTGATGCCATTGTTTCATAAGGCTCATGAAAAATTGCGCTATATTCTCGCAACCTCAGACAGCATCGTCAACCAGATGGCCGCCGAGCGCATCCAGGAGATGGGGCGGGAATGGAAAAGTCTCGTTTCCATCAATGAAAAAGAGTTTATCCGGCGTGGTTCCTTCGAGGGAGCCGGCTTCCGTTCCACAAGCTAAGCCCTTAACCCGGCTCTTCAATCACCTCAGCTAAAGATGTCTCGACTAGTCGAGGCTCGAAGCAGCTACCAGCCACACATTTGACATTTCTCCACCAAAAATTATGTCTTGCGCGCTAAAACCAACTAGATTTTTACAATACACAGCACTGCATGAATTAGCAACTCGAGCACATGTCGAGCCGGGAATGCTTTTTTGGCAATGTTAGCAGTTTGCAACATGAGTAAGACCCGACTTCCAGCAACTACGATCCATCGCCGAAGGTTTAGGCAACGCCTCACGTCTGAATTGACCGCTTGACTTTTTTTATTTAGATGTGCTAGGATGTAAATTGCTCAGATTGAGCAAAATAAATTGATTTTCAAGGATGGTTTTTATGTCGGTAAGCTCTGTCGTGGTGCCTCACAACTAAATACGGCCAGAGAAGCTCAACTTCCCCCGGGATTATTGCCCGGTCTGTTTGCGGTTTCTGGCTTTAGGCATAACCTAACAGGCTGCTTCCGTCTTTTTCTTCGGATTTTGTGTTAAACCGAAAATATTTATTAAGCTTTGGCCCGACAGGTGTGTTTGTCGGGCTTTTTATATGCCGGCGAAACTCACTTGTTCGGCATAAGCACAATCCACCCGCAGGAGCATGCTGCCTCACTCGAGGTTTAGTATGCCTTTGGCGGGTTTATTTTTTAAGGAGTGAATAATTGTTATGATTGACAAAATGTTAAAAAACCTGGAATTCGATAAAGTCCTGGCACGGCTGGCGGACTATGCCCTCACCGCCCAGGCCAAGGAGCAAGCCCTATCCCTGACCCCCTACCTGCATCAAGCCGAGATGCTACGGCATCTTCGGGAAACGACCGAGGCGCGGTTGATCATTGAAAAAAGCGGCGACCCGCCTCTGACCAGCATGACTGATCTGGACAAAACCTTGGGGATGCTGGGTAAAGACATCCTGCTGACACCCGAGCAGCTGGAGAGCATCGCCCGCTTTCTCGCCACCTGCCAACGATTGCAAGCATACCTCAGGCGGGCTGAATCGACGGGAACGTCTGTGGCTAGCTACGGCCTCTCCATAAGCCGGCTGGAGCATCTCGAAGATGAGATCCAGCGCTCCGTGCGGGGAGGTCGGGTCGACGACAAGGCTTCCGCGACCCTGGCCAGCCTCCGCCGGAAGATTATTCTCGGGCAGGAACAACTTCGCAGCAAATTGGATGCCCTGCTGCGCAATCACCCGAATTGGTTTTCGGAAAGCTTTGTCGCCCAGCGGAATGGCCACTGCACCCTGCCCGTCAAAAAAGAATATAAAAGCCGAGTCAGCGGCTGTGTCATCGACATCTCCCAAAGCGGCGGTACATATTTTATCGAACCGTCGATTGCCCAAAAAATCCGGGAAAGCGTCAGCATCCTCCACATTGAGGAGGACAACGAGGTCAGGCGAATCCTGTATACGTTGACTGCTTTAGTCGAAGATGAGCTTCCCCAGCTTCGTGTCAACATCGAGGCGATGGCCTCCTTGGATTTTATCTTCGCTAAAGCCAAACTCAGCCGCCAAATGGGCGGCCGGCCGTTGTCTATTTCCTCAGAACGACGCATCGAGCTACGCGGAGCGCGGCATCCCTTGCTGGAGCCAGGCAGCGCTGTTCCTTTGGATTTTCGTTTAGGTGGCCAAGACGCGCAAGGGCTGATCATTACCGGCCCCAACACCGGTGGCAAAACCGTCGCCCTAAAAACAGTCGGCCTCCTTTCCCTGATGGGGCAAAGCGGGCTCCACGTTCCGGCCCAAGAAGGCCAGCTGGCGATGCACAATCTAGTTTTATGCGATATCGGGGACGGCCAAAGCATTGCTGAAAATCTGTCCACCTTTTCTTCGCATATGACTAACATTATCCAAATTCTCCAAGTAGCTGGAGCAAATTCTCTCGTTCTGCTGGACGAGCTAGGCTCCGGCACCGACCCTAACGAAGGGATGGGGCTAGCGGTGGCGATCATTGAAGAGCTGCTTACCCGCAGTTGTCTCTTCGTCGCTACCACCCATTATCCGGAGATCAAAGCCTTTGCAGAAGCGACCCCGGAGCTGGTCAACGCCCGAATGGCTTTTGACCTGGCGAGCCTCCTCCCGCTGTATCGCCTGGAAATCGGCCAGGCCGGAGAAAGCTGCGCCCTGCACATCGCCAGCCGTCTGGGGCTTCCCCAGGACATCGTCCAGCGAGCCGGACAGGCGGCTTACGGATGCGAGCTAAAACCGGCGTCGCAAGCACCAGCCAAGGCGTGGCTGCCAGTCAACTATTCATCCAGTGGGAAAGACACCGTAGAGCCCCGTCGACAGACCATCATCGAGATAGAAAATGCCCCGGAGGACAACCCGTTAAAAGTGCCCGAGCTTGTTTTGCAGCCTGCTCCGTCACCAATCCCCGACAACCCGTGCTCCGAGAAATTCAACGTCGGCGACAGTATCATCCTCCACCCTCAGAAACTCGTCGGCATCGTCTATCAGCCGGCCAATGCCAAAGGGGAAGTCGGAGTTCAAGTCAAAGGGAAAAAACTTTTAATCAATCACAAGCGGCTGAACCTGCATGTCGCCGCCAGCCAGCTCTATCCAGAGGATTACGACTTTTCCATCATCTTTGATTCAGTGGAGGCCCGGAAAAAACGCCACACCCTGGAGCGCAAACACGACGCCGGCGTCATCCTCGAAAGCTAGACACGGGTGCGACACGGGGACGGTTCTTCTGTCGCACTT
>CAZWXO010000222.1:0-3615 GCA_964637885.1 uncultured bacterium | reverse complement strand
GTTTTTAAAAATTAATAATTTTGAGGAGGCAACGTGATGCCAAAAGAAAAAGGAACCCAGTTGACTAAATCTCTTGTGATAGTATATTCCTATCATCACTTGAACACTGCTAAAATTGCCGACAAGTTTGCCGAGATACTGCCGGCTGAGGTGAAGTCCCCCGGGGAGGTCGATGTCGCGTTATTGCCGGAATACGATCTCATTGGCTTTGGGGCTGGTATTGATAGTGGGCGGCATTATCGACCCCTCCTTGATTTTGTCGACACCTTGCCGGAGGTAACGGGGCAGCGGGCCTTTGTTTTCTCCACCAGCGCAGTTCAGGGCAAGGCCAAGGTCGCCAAGGATCATGCCACGCTGCGAAAGAGGCTCGTCGCCAAGGGGTACGTAATCGTCGATGAATTTAGCTGCAAGGGTTTTAATACCAACAGCTTTCTCAAGTATTTCGGCGGGATGAACAAGGGCAGGCCTGACAGCGCCGACCTGTTGGCGGCTGCAGAATTCGCGATGCAGCTGAGGGCAAAATGACGAATCTAAGGATATATTGTGTGAAGGAATTCGGAAGGACGCTGTCACCGGAACCATTCCCTAGTTCTCTTTTACAATGTGTATTGTGCCCGCCACTACGATGTGGTTATATTATAAATATCACGGTAAATGAAGATTAAGGAGTGTAGTGCAATGAAATCTAGAGAGATGATCGAGGCCCTTCGCAACCTTCCCGAGGTAGAGCGGTGCACAAACGTTAATGAGTTGCTTGACTTAGCACAAGAGGCGCAACTTACAATCAGCAAGGATGAGGCGCAGGAAATTTTCTCCACTCTTACTGTTAATCAAGTGAAGCTTCAGGATGCTCAGCTAGCTGGCGTCACTGGGGGAACTTCAACGGAAACAGAATATTGCACATCACCTACTTATAAGGCAATTTGTAACCGCTGTCCCAATTTTGTTAAAAAACCAAAAGGTGGCGATGGCTCCACCCTAGGTTATTGCAACATGTTTCAAAAATATTTACCCTAGGATGGCCGCGGGAACGGCCCGAAGCCAATGAAAAAGTCGGCGATTAACAATTAAGATTTAACAGTTAACAATCTTGGTAAGAATTATTGGTATAATTCCTCGTTTTTTAAAGAAATCGGAGCAAAAAGTTCGCTATTGCGTCCAAAATTGTGAATTGTTAACGAAAAAAGCCTAATGGCTTTTTTCAGTGGCTTCGAAGCGTCCCCGCAATTCCGTGCTATTCCTTGACGTAGTCCAGCATGTGCTGGTACTTCGTTTTTCCGCCCGGGACAAGGTAAGGCTCCTTTAGAGCTGGATCATCCACCATTGCTGCCAGCTCCGCGCCCCCGCGATAATCCTTTAAAATTACTTTTTTTAAGAATCGCGCCGCGATAGCTCGTTGTGGGCACTTGTAAATACACCGCATGCACATCAGGCAATTCCAGCCAAAGCTTGGCCTTCCCCCGGTCAGGGAGATGTTGCCGTGGGGGCAGAGCCGCGCGCACTGGCCGCAACCCGTGCACTCCGCAGTCGGGTACAGATTGCGTCCAAAAAAACGAGCCCCCCAGGCATCTTCGCCATAGTTTGCCATCCGGGCAAACCAGCGCAGCCCCAGACCCGCCCGGAGAGACGATTTTTCTCCGGCTGCCACCTCGCCGGCAATTTTTTGGCAGTGCCTTAGCGTTCCTATATAGAGCTGGCGGCTCAAGCGATCGTCGTAGCGTACCAACCAGTTGGCCGGCATCGCCATCAATGAATCGTGGAATACGGAAAAGCCTTTCTTGCTGAGCTGGCGAATCAATTGGACCGAGGCCGCATTGTTGATCCAGTGGATATCTCCGGCAGTTTTAAAAACAAAGGTGGCCAAGGATTGCCCGGTAGGTAGCGTGGCGATGAATTCCTGCATAATCCGTGGCGCCCCAAGCCCATAGACGGGATGCCCGATGCCGAGGAGATCATAGCCGGCCAAATCAATCGCAGTCTCCGCCGCCAGACATTTCTCGATTTCTTCAAGGGCTACTTCGTGCCCCTGCTTTTGCAGATTATTTGCAATCCCTTGTGCAGCCACGGCAGTATTGCCAGTCGCCGAAAAATAAAAAATCTTGACCTTCATTACTTTTCACCTTTCTTGTTATGGTCTGGATAAAATCAACAACATAATCGAAATCTTCAGAGCCCAGGGCATGAGTAACCGGTAACTGGACCCCTGTCGCCCGAAATGCGCTAATCCCTGCAATCAATGCCAGCCAGAGAGATGCTCCTCCATCATCGCAATCCTCTGGCAAATCCCTCCTTTGGCAGGACACTCCTCTTTTTTTATCTGATTGGCCAACTAAAAATAAATATACTACCAAATCAGAAAATTGCAATTGCGGTCAAGAAATATTTTCGCCGTCACGGTAAACTTTGCAAGGAAAATAGAAAAAGGAGAACTTGCAATGATAACAAAAGAATTCTTACACAAAATCACCCGAGAACGTCCCGTCGGCAGCCAAGCTAATGGTGAAATCATCACCCTGCTCCAATCACACATCCCGCAAAGCAGCTATGATGTCCAGACCTTGCCTTTTCCGGCCCAAACATGGAAGGACGGGCCGTCGTATTTGAAGCTCGATGGTTGCACCTATCCGATAGCGGCAAGCCCTTTCTCCAAGCCATACTGCGGTGCCGGAGAAATTATTGTCATCAGCACTTTTGATCAGCTTTCCAAAGCGCAGCTTTTTGGACGGATCATCCTGCTTGCAGGCGAAATCGCCCAGGAGCAGATTATGCCGAAGGATTTCCCTTTTTACTACCCGGAAACACATCAACAGATCAATGATTTGCTTGAACTTATGCAGCCTGCGGCAATAATCGCCGTCACTGGAAAGCACCCTTCGTGTGGATTGGACCCATTTTCGATGTTTGAGGATGGGAATTTTACTGTTCCATCCGCTTATATCAGCGCCAAAGCGCTATCCTTGGAGCGGGCTTGCGGTCAGATGGCTGAAGTCTGCATCACCGCGGAAGTAGCAAAAGTAAAAAGCTATCAGCTTGTCGCTCAACGCAAAAATTGTGCTATCGAAAAAAAGAAGATCGTCATTTGTGCCCATATGGACACGAAATATGGAACCCCAGGAGCCCTCGACAACGCCACCGGCGTCTATATCCTCATGAGGATGCTGCACAAATTGGCAGCTTACGCCGGGGAGTATTGCCTGGAGTTTGTCCCCTTCAATGGGGAGGAATATTATGCGGCGACAGGAGAAGTCACCTACTTGGAATACTTGCAAGATAAGCTGGACACCATCGCACTGGTGATCAATGTCGACTTGGTCGGCTGTCAGGATTCGCAGACAGCTATCTCAACCTATAATCTGCCTGAGGAGATTAAGGCAAGGCTACATTCTCAGATTGCGGCTAACAGCGCTATAGTGGAAGGAGAACCTTGGGTGGAAGGGGATCACTCGATTTTTGCGTTTCAGGGTGTTCCAACGCTAGCGGCCGTGTCGTCAAATTTCCGCGATGGCGCGATGGGGATTACGCATACTCCAGGGGATACATTAGACAGAGTCGACCTGGGCCTGGTCGAAGCGACTGCTGACTTTTTTGTCGAATTCATTAATTCCCTACAATGAG
>CAZWXO010000221.1:231-3655 GCA_964637885.1 uncultured bacterium | reverse complement strand
TTCTCCCGACATACTCAGCGACAGAATGGAACAAGACATCCACCGAGGGCAGTGACCATTGACATTTTCCCCTGCACGACAGTCAGCTAAGTAAAAACCGCCCGACCGGACAATCCGTAAATGGCGACCGCCCGGGGCAATCAAAACTCGCCCCGGCAAAACCCGATCACCCGAGACAGCCTCTCGCACTTCCATTTCCGCTTTCTCGTTGATGCTGTCGGCAAAGGTTTTTGTAAAACCTGCCGGCATATGCTGTACTATGACAATTCCAGGAGTACCTTGGGGCAAAGCCACGATAATTTTGCGAATCGCCTCAGTACCCCCTGTCGATGCACCGATAGCGATAACCTTATCGGTCGATTCAGACAATGCCTTGGCACTGGCCGACACTTTTGTTATTTTTTGACTATTTACCTTCTGCCAAGCATCCAAATTAACAGATTTGGCATGTTTCACTTTTTTTCTCAATTCGTCCATCATGACATTAAGACCACGCTGCACATCTGTACTCGGCTTGGTAACAAAATCCACCGCCCCGGCCTCTAAAGCTGCCAGAGTTATTTCAGCTCCGCGCTTTGTCAATGCACTAACCATAACGACAGGCATTGGATGCTGAGGCATTAATTTTCGCAAGAATTCTACTCCGTCCATTTTTGGCATTTCGACATCAAGGGTCAAAACATCTGGTTGGAGCTCGATAATTTTATCCCGGGCAACGTAGGGGTTAGCCGCTGTTCCTATCACTTCAATTTCCGCATCCATTCCCAAACCCTGAGCAAGAATCTCGCGAACCAAAGCAGAATCATCAACAATTAAAACACGTACAGGTTTAGTCATGCAATCATCTCCTGCCTCTACCGGCGATAAACCGCAGGTTGGATGTATTTGAAGTATTTATTTTCTCGCGTCAAAGATTCCGAATGGCCGATAAATAAATACCCACCTTGTTGGGTATACTTGGCAAATTTAGCAACTAATTTTTCTCTCGTCTCAGCATCAAAATAAATCATCACATTGCGACAAAGGATTAAATCAAAAAGACCTCGAAAAGGATAACTCTCAAGCATCAAATTGAGCCGCCTAAAAGTTACTAATCGACGAATCTCCGGCATAGTTTGCCACCCTTGCGCCGTAGCTTGAAAAAAACTGCGACGCGTAGCACTATCAATGCCTTGCAATTGGCTTTCATTATAGATGCCAGCCTCAGCTTTGGCTAGTACCGAAGTCGAAATATCAGTGGCTAAAATGGCGATGTCCCAATTTTTAAGGTCATTCTTGAAATATTTAGCCAACTCAATGGCAATAGAATAGGGTTCTTCACCGGAGGAGCACCCGGCCGACCAGATGCGTATTTTTTTTCCACCAGAATTAACACGTTCTCTAACAATATCTGGCAAGATCGCTTCACACATAAAATTAAAATGCTCCTGCTCCCGAAAAAAAAAGGTATGGTTAGTCGAAATACGATCGATAAGTTCGAGCAAAGCCTCACCAGTTCGATCTTTTTGAACAAAATCGTAGTATTGACTAAAGTTGCTAAAACCCCTTTGCCGCAAAACTTTTTGTAATCGCTCGATTACAAGAGTCTTTTTTTGGTCTGTCAAGTGAAAACCAAAACGGTCATATAATAGTGTTCGCAGCTTGTTAAATTCGCCAACTGTAATCTGATATCCTGCCATTTTACCACAGCCTTTATATTGCGTGGGCGTTGCCACTTGATGACAACGCCCACGCAAAATGGTTAATTATATAATACGCTAAAATTTATTAAAATCCCTTTCGTCAAGTGCAATTATTTCTTCGGCTTTTTTACCATTTTTCCGTGGCGCTTTAGCCTTGGCAGCTGACTGCTCCTGATCATGGCCAGCTTGGTAAGATGGCATCCCCATACCCATTGGAGCGCCGTACCCACCATTAAAGCCAGCAGCAGCGTCCATTGTCCGATTGAGGCGGAATCTACCTAGCATTCCCTTGAGCTGTAGTGTTTGACTGGACATCTCTTCGGCGGCGGAGGCCAGCTCCTCGGCGCTGGCAGTATTTTGCTGGGTCACCTGATCAACCTGGGATAGACCCTGGGTAATCTGGTTGATTCCTAATGCCTGCTCTTTGGATGCGGCGGCAATTTCGCTGATCAGGTCGGTGACCTTTGTAGCACCAAGCACGATGTCTCCCAAAGACTTGGAGGTTTCTTCAGCTATCTGCGTGCCAACCTCAGTCTTCTTAATCGAGTCCTCAATTAACTCTGTCGTTTCTTTGGCAGCCTTGGCGCTTCGCTGCGCCAAATTCCGGACTTCTTCTGCTACTACAGTAAAGCCCTTGCCATGTTTACCCGCCCGGGCTGCTTCAACGGCTGCATTTAGCGCCAGCAGATTCGTCTGGAAGGCGATCTCGTCGATAACCTTAATGATTTTGCTAATGCTGTTAGCGGAGTCGTTGATCGCTCGCATTGCATCCACCATCTCTTGCATCTTCGAGTTGCCGCCTTCGGCGCTATCCCTAGCCTGATTCGCCAATTGATTGGCCTGGGTAGCATTGTCAGCATTTTGGCTGGTTTGAGAGCCCATCTCATGCATTGACGAAGATATCTCTTCGACTGAACTTGCCGACTCCGTTGCTCCTTGAGATAGAGCCTGACTTGAATCACTCACCTGACTTGCCCCCGAAGCGACTTGGTCGACGGCGACAATCGATTGATACAGAATATCATTGATCGAGTCCAGCGTAGAATTCAGGGCTTCCTTGATAACGGCATGGTCGCCACTATAACTCCCCTTAACGCTGACGTCCAGATTGCCTTCCGCCATCTGCTTCAGACACTCGACAGCCTCATTAATCGGCTCTAAGACCGCATCTAATGTTTTATTGACGCCAACGACTATTTTTTTGAAGTCACCGGCATGTCTATCAGCGTCGGCCCTCGTTTGCAGCTGTCCGGCAACCCCGGCATCAGCCAACATGACCGCATCGGAAACCAGGGCGTTAACAGCTTCAATGCAGCGATTCAGATTATTCTTAATCGCATTAAAGTCACCATTGTAATTGTCGGTGATAGCAGCAGGAATGTCTCCCTTAGAAATCCGTTCGACGTACTCGGCCGCGACATTGAGAGGCCCAATCACCGCATCCAGGGTATCGTTGACACCTTGGACAATCTTCGCAAAGTCGCCGCTATGCTTCGAGGCGTCCGCACGGGTATCGAGTTGTCCGGCGATCCCTGCATTGGATAGAATTGCCGCATCTTGCACAAGGGCATTGACCGCCTCGATGCATTGGTTCAGGTTGTTTTTGATTTCATTAAAATCACCGTTATAGACATCGGTAATTTGCGGTGGAATATCTCCCTTTGAAATGCGGTCAACGTACTCGGCTGCTACATTAAGAGGTCCAATGACCGCATCGAGGGTTTCGTTAATCCCGCTGACCA
>CAZWXO010000221.1:0-221 GCA_964637885.1 uncultured bacterium | reverse complement strand
ACCAATAAACTCGCTCGTGTCTCCGCGGCGATCCAGTTGTCCGGCCTTTGCTGCGGCGACAAGCATCCCGGATTCTTCGAGAAGGCTATTCATGATGTCGACACAGTTGTTCAGGTTGTTTTTGATTTCATTAAAATCGCCGTTATAAGTATCGGTGATGCGAGGCGGAATATCTCCCTTAGAAATGCGATCGACGTATTCCGCTGCCACATTCAAAGGTC
>CAZWXO010000220.1:3372-3660 GCA_964637885.1 uncultured bacterium | reverse complement strand
GTATTCGCTTTGGTAGAGAGCCGCATTCATTAAGCGAACTTAATGGAGATTTAAATTTGGGTTGTACTTACCATATGCATCAAGAAGAAAAACAAAATCGTATATGTCTTGATAAAAATGAGCTTACAAAACATACCTTCATTACTGGATCAACTGGTTCGGGAAAGTCAAACACCATATACAAAATATTATCTGAGCTTGGCAATGACGCTGTGAAATTTCTTGTTATTGAGCCAGCAAAGGGCGAGTATAAGAATGTCTTTGGTAATGAAAAAGATGTACATGTTT
>CAZWXO010000220.1:2205-3298 GCA_964637885.1 uncultured bacterium | reverse complement strand
GACTTGAAGAAATCGGAGAATTGCATTGACAGTAGAATATTCCCATCCTTTGCAGATGTGCTTGGGCAAATTCGAATTGTGTTAAATGAAAGCGATTATTCCTCTGACAATAAAGGGGATTATATAGGTGCACTTGCAACGAGAGTAAAGTCCCTAACAAACGGTATTAACGGGATGATATTTACTCAAAATGATTTATCTAATGAAGACTTATTTGACAAAAATGTGATAGTTGATTTAAGTCGTATTGGATCTAGTGAAACAAAAGCCCTTATTATGGGTCTTTTAGTTATGAAATTACAAGAATATAGAATGACATCGTGCAAGCAAAATGCCAAACTATCACATATCACCGTACTAGAAGAGGCTCATAACTTATTGAAAAAAACTTCAACAGAGCAAAGTGCTGACAATGCAAATCTACTTGGTAAGTCAGTCGAGATGCTTGCCAATGCAATTGCAGAAATGCGCACATATGGAGAGGGGTTTATCATTGCAGATCAATCCCCAGGATTACTCGATATGTCGTCTATACGTAACACAAACACAAAGATTATTCTGAGACTTCTTGACTTATCTGATCGTGAGCTTGTAGGTAAGTCGGCAGGACTTAACGATGACCAAATAATGGAGTTGTCAAAGTTACAACGTGGAGTAGCTGTGATTTCGCAAAGTGATTGGTTGGAACCCGTACTATGCAAGGTTGACAAATTTAATTACAAGGATGTAGTATTCACTAATCCAGCTGGTCTTATTCTAGATAATGACACTGTTCAACGAACCCTCTTGGAAATAATCATGGAAAAGGAAATATATAGGCATGGAGATAGAACAGATATAAAGATTCTTACTGATGCAATAATAAGTTCTTCTCTAAAAAGTTCTGTTAAACGAGCGTTTTTCGAATATATTAATAGCGATGGCGAAAATGCATTGGCAAAACTACGAAGCCTTGTTTTTGAGTTTTTTGATGCCAAAAATGCTGTTGATATGTCAAAGGGTAATAATGAGATAAAAAATTGGGCTAATTCGGGTGCGGATAGCATTGTTCCTTCTATACAGGGCTACACCAAGCAGCAGATAGATTTGGTGC
>CAZWXO010000220.1:1026-2195 GCA_964637885.1 uncultured bacterium | reverse complement strand
TGTGCACGAACTGGCCCAACGCGACATTATGTATAATGAACTTTTGTGTCGATTCGCAGATATTTATAAAGTTAATGGGGGGGTGGTGTAATGGCGGAAATAAATGCGGGAGACTTTGCTGAGGAGAAAATTGCTCTACCCTCTGAAGGAGAGGGCTTTAAGGAAATAAAGTCGGAAAGTGGTTTAACTGTTCAAGAATCAAAGGATTTTTTAAATTCTCTGTTTGGCAGTACATTAGATAAAAATACCATTGAAAAATGCATTGTGCCAAATGAATCAAATAATATTGACATGGATGACGATAACTTAGAAATAAAATCAGACGAAGAAAATGAATTCGAGAAGGAAAAACTAACTGAAAATACGAATGATGATAAAGAAGACAAGGGGAAAAAAGGTGGCAGTTACAGCGAAGTATTTAAAGAAGGGGAAGGGGATAAATCAGAAGTACATCACATGCCGGCTGATAGTACGACGGATTTAAACAGGGATGATGGACCAGCAATAAAAATGGATAAAGCTGACCACAGACAAACCGCAAGTTGCGGTAGTTCTAATGAAGCGAGAGAATATAGGGCAAAGCAGAAGGAATTAGTTGAGCAAGGAAAGTTTCGAGAAGCACTTCAAATGGATATTGATGATATTCGTGATAAATTTGGTGATAAATATGATGACGCTATTGCCGAAATGCTGGAGTATGTCGATAAACTTGAAACGGAGGGAAGAGTCTAATGAATATTTGGATTGTCGAACCAGTTATAAGAGTAGGGGAAATCAATTTTGGAATGGCAAGAACTGAGGTTAGAAAGATATTAGGTGAATATAAAGAATTTAAGAAATCAAAATATAGCAAAAATACAACTGATGATTTCAGCACTTGTCATGTGTTTTATGATGGTGATAATAAGTGTGAAGCGGTTGAGATTTTTGATGGGATTGAAGTGAGAATTGGAGGTAGCATAATATTTCCTGGTGATTTTAAAGATGGAATTGAAAATCTAAGGTTGATTGATAAAGATCTAAAAATTGAAAAGGATGGCTGTATAAGTAAAGATAAATCAATAGGAATATATGCGCCTGAAGATAAGATGGAAAGCATATTATTGGGGAATGTAGGGTACTATGACTAGTGTGCAATCTTTGTCTTTGATGTCTTGCTCCCAGAAAAC
>CAZWXO010000220.1:0-1016 GCA_964637885.1 uncultured bacterium | reverse complement strand
GTAAATGCACTAAACTAGAAAAAACATTTGTAAAATATTTCCGAAGAGTTCAGCTTGTTAATAAATTGACCCGTACCCAATAAAGACATTACCACCACCAGTTTCTGATTCTGTTTCTGTGTTTCTCAATTCAAGTCTCATTTTTTTACTTTCAATTAATATAAAATAAGGCGCATTGATATCTAATGGCATTCTCGAAGATATCGTAATTGTTCCACATATAGTCTTTCCATCCAGAAAAATTGGCGGGCCGCCAAGATGTTGTATTTGGATTTTTTCCCTATATGGGAGGGTATGGGTTAGGATTTCTACTGTTTGAGTCTCATCATTATTGAATAACTGAGTTTCCAAGATATCGCCTTCCTTTCATATTGGATTCGTATATAAAAAGTATATTATAGCACTATGAGATTCTCGGAACAACGCATGCCAGGTGGTGTCAAGAAGGCTACAGGAGAAAAGTTAAGAATAACTTTGGCCGACTAATTAGACATAGGCAGTTTTTGAACCGTTTTGGTAAATAGTTTATAAAGTAAGTGTCATGTCATTGGACAGATTGGATATCAAAGTTCTAGATATTTTTTCTTGTAATTGAATCAAAATAGTGGCTCTTTTTGGTATATTGGAATGGAGTCGATTCTCTGCTTTACCTTTAATTATTTTTTTTAGAACCGATAACGCTACATACCTAACCCCCAGAACCCATATCAACCCAACCCAAACTATTCATCGAGAACAACCCCGCCAGAAATCGTACCTAATAGAATCTCAAGTAGATCTCGCATCCTGGTATTGGTGGTGGAGCGGGTACCCATTGCATATTCCGCCAAGAAAGTGCACCTCAACCGCTTAAATTGTGCACGCATTCCGCGCCAGTTGTGCAGTCATTCCGCTTAAATTGAGCACTCATTCCGCAGCTGTTGAGCATTGACATTTTTAAACACCTACTGATATCATAAAACTGCTTTTAGCCGTATCGGAGGATAGTGCAACGCTGAGGAGCGACACGAGCGCCG
>CAZWXO010000219.1:3369-3670 GCA_964637885.1 uncultured bacterium | reverse complement strand
GACATTCAAAACAAGCTCAACGAGGCTATCGGAGTTGGTCTGGGCCAAAAGGATTTGGACGACGTCGGAACAGCTAATGCGGATAAGTTTGTCAGCTATGTTACCTCGGCCGATGCTACTGGACTTGAATCTGTGGCGGGCACTTTTGTTATTCGCTCTGCCATGGCAGGGCGACAAGGAGAGCTAACTTTTATTGGGGACGACAATATTCTCAATGCCCTCAGCCTGACGACGATCCAAAACACCCAGGAGAACAAGTTCTCCGTCAGCGTTTACGACGCTCATAGCGCCGCCGCCGTCA
>CAZWXO010000219.1:2848-3180 GCA_964637885.1 uncultured bacterium | reverse complement strand
AACGCCTTGGCTAATCGGGCCATTAAGGCCTTGGACGGAGCCATTGGCCGGGTCTCCAGCGAGCGGGCAAAGTTTGGCGCTTTGCAGAATCGCCTCGATCATACGATTAATAACTTGACTGTTACTGCTGAAAACCTGACAGCTGCTGAAAGCCGCATCCGCGACGTGGATATGGCCAAGGAAATGATGAACTTTACCCGCTGGAACATTCTGGCGCAAGCGTCAACAGCGATGTTGGCCCAGGCCAATCAGATGCCTCAGGGCGTCCTTCAACTCCTGCGGTAAGTAAAGTCACGATAATTTCTTAAAAAAACCCGGCTTCGGCCGGGTTT
>CAZWXO010000219.1:0-2838 GCA_964637885.1 uncultured bacterium | reverse complement strand
TTATGTCGTTTGTAATAAAATAAAATAAGAAAATTAGAAAATCCTAAATTAAGGGATAGGAGGAATGAATTCATGCTGCAAGGAATTATCGAAGTGCGTTCGAAAAATCAGGTAACGTTGCCAAAAGATCTTGCCACAAAGCTGCACCTTTGTGCTGGCGATATTTTAGAATACACAGTTGAGGATGGCAAGATTATCATTACGCCGAAGATTTTGGTTTCAAAGGACCAGGCTTGGTTCTGGACTAAGTCATGGCAGGATGAGGAAAAATGCATCGAGGAAGAGAAAGCCAGGCTAGGGTTTGGCAAGGTATATATGGCCGAGACACTGGTGGAAGAAATTTTGTCTCATGCCTAATCTGTATCGAAGTGACCGCTTTAACAAGGCCATTATCAAGCTGCTAAAAAAGGGAATTTTAGATGGAGATCAGCTTTTAAAATTTTTAAAGATGATTGAGGCAAACCCTCAGCATCCTTCATTGCGGGCAAAAAAAATTCAAGGTACCGATAGAATATTTGAGGCATCGATCAATATGTCGATTCGAATCACCTTCGAATATATCAAACCGGACACAATCTATCTCCGCAACGCAGGGGAGCACGATAAAACCTTGAAGAACTTTTAGCGACACTTTTTTAATTTATTTTTTATTCACCCCTAAAGTTTCCCCTAAAGGATGCCGAATAGAATTGATAAGGGGCAGTGTCTTTGTATCCGGCAAAGAGATAGAAGTCCCCCCGCAGAGGAGCCCGCTGTATCCGGCGGCTGGCAATGGAGCCTTTGCACAATTGAATAAAGGGCAAGGAAGCCCGATCAAAGAATCATTCAAGGAGGAATGAAACCATGATTATTTATCACAACCTACCCGCGCTTAACGCCTACAACAAATTGGTCTTCAACAATTCCAACATGGCCAAATCTCTGGAGAAACTATCCTCAGGTCTTCGAATCAACCGTGCTGCCGACGATGCGGCCGGCCTTGCCATTTCCGAAAAAATGCGGGCCCAGATCCGGGGCCTCGACCAAGCGACCCGAAACGCCCAGGATGGTATCTCCATGATTCAGACCGCTGAAGGCGCCCTCTCCGAGACCCACAGCATTCTCCAGAGAATGCGGGAGCTCTCCGTTCAGGCCGCCAACGACACCTACACATCTTCAGACCGTATGGAAATTCAAAAAGAGGTTGACCAGCTTAAATCCGAGATCGACCGCATCGCCGTCACCACCCAGTTTAACAATAAGAACCTTTTGGACGGCTCTACTTCGGCATTGGTCTCCACTGACAAGCTAAGCACCAAAGTTTTTATGCGTGGCGAGCTGCGTCAGTTGGATCAGTTTGGGCAAAAAGCTCCTGGTGGCGGCAACTACAAATTAAAGATTGACGCTACAGCCGGCAAGGCCGAAGTGCAAAAAACAGACTTGATGCGGATTAAGCATGACGGTCAAAACACAGTGCAAGAGGTCAACGTTGGCTACTCCCGGATGGATTTGCAGTTTACTGTTTCCGGCAGCGGTACCATTGCTGTGACTTTAGGTAGCAACGCTGGTAATATCGTGGTCACGGCGACGCTAAGTTCAGGCACTGCGAGTGCTCAGCTTACAGAATTATATAATGCCATGACTTCCAACGGCCAGGTAATGGATCAGTATTCGGTGGTGCTCAACAACAGTTCGGGGTCCGCAGTTTTGACTATCCAGCGGAAAGATGGGGCCGAGTTGCCTTTTACTCTTTCTTATGGCGGGGCAACTACTGCTACTATAACTGATGTTGCCAAGGCGGCTGACTTGACTTCAGGAGTTGCTGTAACAGCCAATGCCACGGAGCAGGGGATTACAAAAATCGTAGCGAACGACATCACATATGTTGCGGGTAACTATCGGGTTGACACTCGTGGTGGGTTTGCCGGTGACAACGTTTCGGCTATGGCAACAGTGGTGCAAAGCTACATACAAAATACCGCAGTTTCAACTTTGCTTACGGTGCAAAGCTCAGCGGCGTTAACAAACACTCATAATCAATCTTCGATGTGGGAAGTCGTTAACGTTGACAGTGGCTCTAACAGTGTTACTTTTAAGGTATCCTATAGCCAAATGATAGCTGACGGGACTTCCTATGCGACTACAGCAGGAGAGACATTTGTGACGATGGTTGCCGGGGGCTCAAATTCAGCTCACTTTACGATTGGGAGTATAACGATTGCTTCGGCAACAATAACAGCCCAGGCGCTTGCCGATTATACTGTCGGCGACAAGTTGGTAATGCAGATAAGTGCGGCAGCAGTAACCACGGCTGATACGGTGCGCATCCAAAACTCTGTAACGGCCAATGGCACCTATGTCGCGGCATATTCGACAACGCAGAGCTTCAATTTTGCTCATACTGCCTTGCAAAATGATAGCAATGTGGATGTGAAGTTTTATCAGCTCGACCTGGACAAATCCAGCGCTAACTATGGAAAGGCCAAGCTATCGGAAATGACCCTCGACTTTTCAAATGACCTTTTCCGTGATACCACGAATGCCCTTATGAAGCCGGCAGCGGCTTTCCAGGTCAAGGCTGGCTCCCGCATTGGCGAACTGGCAGGGCTGGATGACAAGGTCTATGATGTCGAGCGCTTCTGGGATGCCAACGGCAACTTTATTTTGGAAGGTCCAGCGACCATAAGTATTGTCCAGGGCAATGGCAAGTCCACCAGTGTCACCATCTTTGGCTCGGATACAATTCGCGACATTCAACACGAACGAAAAGGGTGTAGCGGAGTTGGGCTGGGCCAAAAAGATTTAGACGACGTCGGAACAGCTAATGCGGATAAGTTTGTCAGCTATGTTACCTCGGCC
>CAZWXO010000218.1:2970-3701 GCA_964637885.1 uncultured bacterium | reverse complement strand
AAGACTTCTATTGCTCGCATCTAGAGGTAAAATTTCGACAGTAAACGTGTCCTTAGCTCTGCCGGTAAGAAAAATTGAATCCGGAGACAGCGATAAGCTTGTTACAGGAATGTCCGGAGCGCTGATATTATTGATACCTACACGAAGATCAGGAACAACATTCCAAGCCCCGGTCGGATTTAAGAGCTGGATAAAAACATCCCCGGGGGTAGCCTCAGCGGAGACAGCCACCTCCGGAGTGATCTGGAGCGTTGGATTGACTCCGTTACTGCGTTAATTTCCACTGGGCTACCGGCGCTCGCTACAATATTTGAAGTAGCATGCACCGGCAAGGGAAACATGGTTGTCACAACAACCGCCAGCATGGTCAGCTTGACCACAAAACTCCGAAAATCCTTTTTCATGTAAAAACCTCCTGTCAAATGTTTAAGAAAAACTTACTAACTGTTTGGTCTCGTTCGTTTGGACTAAACCAATCAGTTAGCATGAAAAAAATGAATGGGAGAAAAATTGATAAATAAGGAACATAGGTATATATAAATGAAAAAACTTAAACCTTCCCATTGATATTCTATCTGATATGTCGACGATTCGAACATTGTGTAATAGTGACAAAAATTTTGTCACTATTACACAATGTAAAATTAATCTGTAGAAACAGAGAATTACGAACTTTGTAGTAGCTGCATTTGCTTTGTTAACTGACTTAGGCCTGCGACAAAATGCTCATT
>CAZWXO010000218.1:0-2960 GCA_964637885.1 uncultured bacterium | reverse complement strand
CGCAGGCCCAGTATTCATTTTCCAGGCGCCGCATACCCTATAGGCAGATAGTCGCTCATTAGCGGCACCCGCAACACGAGCCTGCCCTCAGGTTAGCAACGTAGGAAGATATTGTATAGTCCTAAATTATTTCATACCAAAACATCTTCTAAATACGCTCCCGAGAGGAGGGATACAAACAATAAGCTAAGCTCTACCCCAATCTAACGGCTATATGTGTCATGACTAGCAGCCCTATCGAATGTTATCAATTGTTACTGCGACCGTTAAAATGCGCAAGGAGATTAGCTGTGAATTCGCCTTTGCTTTGCTTGATACCACGATGCACTATGTTTTAGGGTCTTCCATTTATAGTATTTTTGTAGTATTTTTATCTTGTCTAAATACTAATCGAGGTGAGCGTATGGATTTTTGTGAATCTCTCCGAGAATACATGCAATTACTTTCTCTTAAAAATATTGAGCTTGCTTCATCAATTGCCGTTGATTCCACGTTAGTTTCCAAATGGCGCTGCGGGCATAAACTGCCTTCAGATCGGGAGATGCATTTAGAAAAAATTGCGGTTTATTTTTGTCAGATTAGCCATCAAAAGAACCTGACCGAACAATTAGAAAAGAAAACGCAGGATATTCTTTCTTATCCACGAAAAGACTATCGAATCGAACTTTACGTGCGCGACGCTCTACATCTTTGTAGGCAAAACTCTTTTCATGTCAACTCACTTATCAAAAAACGGCAGGTCGCGAACAAACTTTTAAATGAGATATATATGCTCGACTGCGATCCAAAGACTCCAGAATCTAAAAAAACAAATCCTACCCAATTAATGCATAATAACTGCCAGATGCTTGGTGAACCCCCCGAAATTTTTATCCTTATCCTTACGCAGTTGCGCAAAATATTAGCGCAAGATTGCCCAAGCGGGTCGATTTTTTTTACTTATAGCGAAGAAGATACTCGACTTGATCCGAATTTTCGAAAAATATCGGCTGTTTTATTTAACTTATTCAGTCGATTAGCGGACCACAATTGGAAAATCCATGTTTTTCTCAGCATAAATAAAAAAATTACTCCTAGTCACGTTATTATGGCGGACATTGCTGATCTTTTAAGAATTCGCAATGTGTCGTTTTATGTGTGCTGTGCTATATATCCGCAATTTTGTCGAACAGAATATTTTTTAATTCCTGGGATATTAGCAATTGAGTATTTCGCTCATATCTATCCAGGAAAGCGTGGGCATGCCTTTGTGACATATGACGACAAGACGGCTAGCACTATATTTGAAGCATTCCAACAAGGAAGCGAGCGCTATGAAATTCTTTCCCGCCTTGAAAATGAGCGCTTAAGAGCTTTTTATAAGAAAAATATTTCCCCCTCCGGACATCACACACATATACTTAACGAGTTTGATGCCTTCGTGTCGCGCGGGATGAATATTTTTTTAAGGGCGGTAGAGACCAACGCGACTAATAGATGTCATATAGACAAGTTTTTATCCCAGACAATAATTTGTCATCATAGCATTTTAGAGTATATTAGAACACATTCTAATAAAAAAGTTGTCTTGTCCGATGCCGAATATAAAAAAATTACCCAGCTTTTTATATCTCGGTTGGAGATTCTAATTAATCTTTTAGAGCAAAGCAACAATTTTCAAATCGCAATACTGAACAAGAAAAAATCCATGTTCCATGATATTAATGTAACAGCCTGCCGCAACCAATATGTAATGTTTAGGGCAAAGGAAGATTACAACCTAATTAAACCCCAGACAGAGACTGGACTAGTAATTGACGATTTTTCCGTTGTTGAAGCCTTTACCGAATATTTTAATGACACTTGGCACAAAATTTCTGCCCGAAGAAAAACAAAGCGCTATGCTCTTAACCATCTACAAAACTACAAAGCTCTCCTTCTTAAAACCCTGTAAGAAAATGCAACTTACATCTTGCCTTCCCGAAAAATTATCTCCATAAAATACCATAAGCCCTTGCTAAACGTTGCAAGGGGAAAGAGGGCCAGAGCCATCCCGATGATAAAAATCTCATCTAGGCGAAATCGCCCAAAACCCGCAGAATCTTTGTGCCCTTTTAAGAGTGGATGTACCTGCCAAAATATAAACGACGGGAATTGTGGATAGAAGCTGCGCTGTTCTGAGAATAGGTAACTATTCTGCCGCTATTTATGCTAAAATTAACTACAATTTAATTAGATTACGACATTCCATTTCCCATTCCCATTTTAATCAAACGAAAATTTTGGATGTGTTTTTTCTGGTGCCGTTAATATTGCTGAGCAGGAGCGTCGTTATGGGAAAGGTCAGCGGAACTACCCATCGCATCGCCATTCTAGATGATGAGACGGTATTGTGCGAAGCAATCAAGGGCCTGCTCCAGCGGGAAGAAAATCTGGTTGTTGGCGGAACAGCGATCACCCAAACAGATGCGGTCGAGCTAACGCGAGAAATACCGCCGAAAAAGGATTCTAGCCAAAGAGTTTGCTAGAATGCGTCAAGTCATGGCAGCCATGGATTTAACTGAGCAAGAACGCGATATAATCGAAGCAATCTTAAGTGGGGTGCCACGGGCAAAACTTGCGGAAACAATGTTCAAAACCGCAAGTACGATTAAATCACAAATCGGCAGCATCTTGAAAAAGCTACAGGTCACAACCATCAGCGAAGTAATGGTCAAAATAAGGAATAGTGGGGTTTTCCTCTCGGCGCACGATTAAATGATCACCATATTGCCTCGTCAACGGAGTTAAACAATGTTTATTATGTTCGTATTTATGTGGGCTATCGCAGTGATTATACTTGCCAATAAAAATAAAAGCCAAAGCGACCGTTGGGGCGCTTATGCCCTTATCCTTTATGGCTTTGCCGGGCTGGCCGTCGTGCTTCGTGAACAGACCGACATGGGGAATATTAGTTGGATATACCCTGCAACCACCGCAGC
>CAZWXO010000217.1:3393-3705 GCA_964637885.1 uncultured bacterium | reverse complement strand
CATCGTGATATGTGATCTTTATTACTCAAAAAATTCATAACCTAATTTGCCAACAAACCCCTAAACGCTGCAGATAAATCTCTTTCAGAAAACTGGAGCTTGACGAATTATCAGCTGCTGCCGTCGAACATTTTTTGAATATGCATTTTCTTCAATGTCTAAAATGGCAAACAAAAGCCTGGAACCTTTCCTCTCAGGTGTGGGGTCACCCCCATTTTGCACCCTGCCCCGATTGCGGAACGTTCCAGGCAAATTGCCAAAGCATTAAATTGGAAAATCCCTATCTTGTCACCATAGCAACTTATTCTATGG
>CAZWXO010000217.1:1195-3295 GCA_964637885.1 uncultured bacterium | reverse complement strand
TATATCTTTAGCGTGCCAACCTTCGGATCCAAGCCAGAGAAAACCGGGAGTCAGTTCCTGACCAAAGAAAGCGATGGGATCGCTCTAGAGAATCTCCTCAAGGATCTAGCAGAAGGGGCTGTTTTGGATATCCTGTTACCTGCCCGAGTAGCTTTTACAGCCATGGGGGTTGAGCAGCTTCGCCGTCGCATTGTCAATGAATATATTGAGTTACTTACTGCTTGTTCTTGTGAGAGAATTCAGGCAAAGGTTTTTCAGTTTCTAACTTGCAATACATGAGACGATTTTATTTAGAATGCCCAAAACAACAGACACTGTCTGTTAAATTAAGCTGGTCACATTAATGTGAAATTTTAAATATTTCTGATACGAATGCAAGATCATTTTATGAACAGGAGTCCATTAATTCAAATTGGTCGGTAAGAGAGCTGAGAATGCAAGTAAATACTTCGCTATTTGAACGATTACTTTTATCAGACGAAGGGTCACGGGGACGAAGGGTCACGGGGACGGGCCCGGTGGCCCACATCAATCCCGCCCTATTAACATGCCAGTTATCCTTCGGGCATTTCTTTCAGTGCTTCCCGTAACATCTTGGATGGACACGTGTCGCAGAAAAACATGGACCATAGAAAGACAGGGGATATTCCGTGTACTGGGTCTAATGAATATTCCGCGCAAGATTGAACACCTCGACCGGACAAGTTGAACACCTTCGCCGCCATGGTTGAACAGAGTCGCCGGCGTCGTTGAACAGCGTGGTTGAAAATGGACCATGGGGACAGTGTTTGTGGCCCGCTTTCAAAAAATGTTATGGATACGTAGGACGCTCGTTAAGTATCCCTCTCAAGCAAATGATATTCACGCGTTGGAGTATAAACTAAATTGAGGAACAGGCTCAGCGATTAATATTGTCCACGTTTACAGGCTCCAATGGCTTGACCCAGCGGAGCGACCATGCGAAGCCAACTTTTTTACGCCATAGGGACGTATAATTTGACATGAATGGTCCATCGGGACGCTCGAAACGGGCCGCCAGACTTGTTTGTTCATGTGACACACGCTCCACCGAGAAGTCCTTTGTTGTGACGCTAAAGAATTTAAATTACAGCAAAGCATTACCGCCACGTGGCGATGAAGTTGGCGTAGATAACAAAGTCGACATAACCTTAACCGCCATAACTGCCGAACCAAAGGATAGCAGGGCAGACCCCCTTCATAGGTGAGCAACCTGTTATTATATGAGGTAGCCTTTTGCGTAGCTATAATACATCACAAAGATACTCAGCTGGTGGTATAATAAAAACGGGTAAATCAGTGTTCAAAATATCCATTGCATTTTAAAAAAGGGGCTGGTTAAGTGCCGGAGCTTTGCAGATTTTATAATATTGTTATCAAAATGATTTATAGTGATAATGCACAACATCATAAACCCCATTTTCATGTTTATTATAATGAGTTTGATGCATCTGTAGGCGTAGACGGTGAATTGTTAGCTGGTAGTATTCCGGAAAAACAATTAAAGCTTGTTCAGGCATGGGCGGTAATACATGAGAATGAGTTATATGCCGCATGGAATAATGCTGTGAGAAATATGCCTTTTGGCAAGATTGAGCCACTGAAATAGGGGGTGCGATGATGAATATAATCGATGGGATTGCCTATGCTGGTGATCCAAAGCTCGTAATTAAGGTAAAGTCAGTCAGGCCGATGGAGGGGTATAAATTATGGGTACGGTTTAACACAAATGAAACAAAGGTATTTGATTTTAGCCCCTTATTGGACGCACCAGCATTCATTCCACTAAAAGATAAGGACTTATTCGATAGTGTTTATATTGATTACGGTATTCCTGTATGGAATGATGGCGAAATCGATATCGCACCGGAGCGTTTATATGCTGATGGAGAATGCTGGGTGCGAGATAATGATTGTGGACAACCCAATTAAAAAGGGTAAATAAAAAAATGAAGGGCCATGGGGACTGGCCGAGATCACTGAAAAAGTCGACGATTAACAATAAGATTTAACAGTTAAAAATTTTGGTAAGAATTATTGGCATAATTCCTCGATTTTTTAAAGAAATTCGTTGACATTCAC
>CAZWXO010000217.1:0-1185 GCA_964637885.1 uncultured bacterium | reverse complement strand
TTGATCTATTTTATATTTCTGATCAATATTTGGAACTTGGGGTCATTGATTATCCGATGGAGCGTTCACTAATTAGGCTTTACAATCAAGAGCGAACAGTCTGCGATTTTTTTAAGTACCCTGCAAAAATTGATCATGATGCGGCTTTGGAGGTATTGCGAAGCTACATGAGTCGGAAAATGAACCTGTCATTGCTTTTTGAATACGCCACAAAGCTGCGTGTAAAAAAATATATTAAGCCATATGTGGAGGCACTCTTATGATTACATCTGCCAGCATTAAAGCAAGGCTTAAGAAATTAG
This sequence comes from uncultured bacterium, assembly GCA_964637885.1. Lineage (GTDB taxonomy): Bacteria > Bacillota > CAZWXO01 > CAZWXO01 > CAZWXO01 > CAZWXO01. Next base: position 883 of record CAZWXO010000217.1, on the reverse strand, counting down.
CGGTGCAGGAGGGCAAACAGTATGATTATTTGCTCACTCTTTATATAAGTGAACGCTTTTTATACAGATTATCTGTTTCGGAACATGCTGACAAGTTCGTCTTAAAAGGCGGTTTATTGCTCTATACAATTTGGGTAAGGATTATTGGCATCATTCCTCAATTTTTTAAAGAAATTCGTTGACATTCACAGCTAACACCCGATCGTGAAATAATACCCTAACTCATAACGCGATTAGGCCTAAAAATCAATCTGCGAAAATTGTAATTATATTTAGCAATTGAGCCGCGCATCCGATACTGTGTATAATAACCGAGCACAACACTATTTGTTGCTATATTAAGGAAGTGAGTAACATGGCTACTCAAAGTTTTTTAAAAGAATATAGAATCAGTTCGCGCCGCTAGGCGTACAAGTTAGCCGCTGCCCTGGAGTCAAAATACCCCGTTGCTGTGACAGTAAGCAAGGCGGTTAAGCAGATCGGCCCCACAGAAATAAAAGCCTTCTTCAAGGACAAAGTCAAAGATGAGTAGTGGCTACTAATAAAGATATCTGGAGGGACAAAATCTAAACCAGCCGCGATAGTGTTACCAAAAAAATTTGGCTTTTGGTTATGCAGACTAACCGTTTGGTGCGTCTTTTTGTGGTGGATTTATGGGCGCATTTTTATTGCTTTGATTTTATGGCACAATATAAATGCAGTAAATAATGAAACGAGATGCAATAAATGCAAAACATAGTTTTAATTGTTTTTTACTGGATGCGCTATTGCGGCTGGATTATTTATAGGAATTGAAAACACCTTTAGACTTGTGAGAGAAGAGGAGGACAAGATGGGCTTTTTTGCAGATATAAAAGCAATGAAGGATGTTCAGCTAATTATG
>CAZWXO010000216.1:0-3717 GCA_964637885.1 uncultured bacterium | reverse complement strand
ACGAACTTTTTGCCCCAATTTCTTTAAAAAATCGAGGAATTATGCCAATAATTCTCTCCTAAATTGTTAACTGTTAACCCTTAATTGTTAATTGAATGAATTCCTCCCAGGCGCTTGGCCAGCTGCACAACGACAAGGGGAACGAAGGACAGGCCGGCGACGGTGGTCAACTGGCTCCCGGACAGGGGGACGACCTCAAAAATATCCATAAGAAACGGAGCTTTAAGGACAATCATCAAAATCCCGCCGCCCCCCAGCAAAGCAAACCAGACAAAGCGGTTGGCAAAGAGCTGAGCCCACGTGAGGGGAGCTTCACTGCGGCTGTTGAGGCCGTGAACGAGGCGCGCCAGGCATAGCACGGCGAAGGCCATCGTCGAGGCGGTGGCGTAGCTGGTCTGCAATCCGATGTAATACGCCGTCATTGTTAAAACGGCGATAAGTAGCCCTCCCAAAAAAATGCGAATCGCAAACGGTTTGGTCAGAATCGGCTCCTTGGCATCCCGGGGTGGTGCATCCATGACTTTGTCCGAGCTCTTTTCAAGGCCAATCCCGATCGCTGGTAGGCTGTCAGTGATCAAGTTGATAAAGAGCAAGTGGATGGGGGCAAAAGGCGCCGCCAGCCCAATCAAGGAGGCATAGAAGACGCTGATAATCCCGGCGGTGTTGCCTGCCAGGAGAAACTGAATGGAATTTTTGATGTTGGCGTAAATACTGCGGCCGGCGGCGACTGCCTTAACAATAGTGGAAAAGTTGTCGTCGGTGAGCACCATCGAAGCCGCGTTTTTCGAGACCTCGGTGCCGGTTATCCCCATGGCAATGCCCACGTCGGCCTGCTTCAGGGCCGGGGCGTCGTTGACGCCATCGCCGGTCATGGCGACAACGTGTCCTAGCGTCTGCCAGGCCTTGACGATCCGGATTTTGTGCTCGGGTGAAACCCGGGCGTAGACATTGTATTTGGGGACCTCGGCCAACAATTCCTCATCGCTCAACCCTTCAAGGAAAGATCCCTCGACTGCCTGAGACGGGTCCTCCAGGATGCCGATTTCCTCGGCGATGGCGGCGGCGGTAATGCGATGATCCCCGGTGATCATAATCGGCCGAATCCCAGCGGCTCGGCAAGCGGCGACAGCGGGGGCGGATTCTTCCCGGGGCGGATCCATCATCGAAATGAGTCCGTAAAAGGCCAGCTCCTGTTCATCCGTCAGCTCCAGCGACCTGGGAGCCTCCAGTTTTTTAATCGCAAAACCTAAGACACGGAGACCTCCGGCCGAAAGTTCGTGATTGACTGCTTCGATTATAGCGATGTCCTCCGGAGTGATGGCGCGGATTCCGGTGGCGGTCATAATCTGGGTCGAACGCTTGAGCATCACATCCAGCGCCCCTTTGGTAAGCATCCGCGTCTCCCCATTAATCGCGTGGAGCGAACTCATCAACTTGCGATCTGAATCGAAAGGCAGCTCCGCTAAGCGCACCAGCTCTTCCCGTAGTTGCAGCTCATCGACTTGATAGCGCTCCCCCCAATTGACGAGAGCCACCTCCGTCGGGTCTCCCATTTCCTTGTCGCGAATGGTGACGGCGTCGTTGCACAGCATCGACATGTTCAAGAAATCCCGCTCTTCCCGCTGGCTGATATCTAGGTCCCCAGCCTCCAGTAATTTTTCCAGGAGATAGATTTTCTGCACTGTCATTTTGTTCTGCGTCAGGGTCCCGGTCTTATCGGAGCAAATTATCGAAACACAGCCCAGGCTCTCCACGGTGTGAAGCTTGCGGATGATGGCGTTATCCCGGGCCATTTTCTGCGTACCCAGAGCCAAAACGATTGTGACAATCGAGCTGAGCGCCTCGGGGATAGCAGCGACGGCCAGGGAAACGGCAAAGAGCAGGGCGTCCATCGTCGGCTGACCTCGGAAAACGTTGAGACCAAACACGATGGCGCAGAGCAGGATGATGACGAAAGCCAGTTTGCGTCCGAAGGCATCCAGGCTGACCTGCAAAGGGGTCTTTTTTTCTTTGGTATCGCTGAGCAGGTGCGCGATGCGACCCAGCTGCGTCGACATTCCGATGGCGGTGACGACGTAGCTGCCCCGTCCATGCGTGACGAAGGTTCCGGCAAAGACCATGTTTTTCTGATCGCCCGGACTAAGAGCCGGCGTGGCGGCCGCACCATGGCCGGATAGCTCAGCGCCGGCAGAAAGGGCCGCGGTAATTTTCTCCGCCCCCAGGGATTCACCAGTTAAGGCGCTTTCGTTGACGGTCAGGCTGCGGGAGGTGAGGATGCGGCCATCTGCGGGAATCTGGTCCCCCGCTTCTAGGAGCAGGACGTCGCCCACTACCACTTCCTTGGCATCCACCACCTGCTGTTGCCCGTCCCGCAAGACGGTGGCCCGGGGAGCCGACATCGCCTTCAGGCTCTTTAAGGCTTCGTCGGCCTTGACGTGCTGGACGGTGCCTAGGATAGCGTTAATCATGACCACCAGCAGGATGACCATGGTGCTCTCCCATTTGCCGATGACACCGGAAATGAGGGCGGCGGCAAAGAGAATCCAAATCAGAAAATCATTGAACTGCGCCAAAAAGACCCGGAATGTCGAAACCCGATTTTCCTCTTGAAGCTGGTTGCGACCGTATTTAAGCTGATTGGCCTTGACCTGGGCACTATTCAGGCCCGCCTCGGTCACCTCTAGCGCTTGCAGTACTTTCTCTTCGGACATGTTGTAGTAATTCATTTTAGTGATCCCTCCGATGCGACAATGGATTAAAAGCCGCTACAGTTTAGCGGCTAATCGACGACATTATAGACACATATTGAGTAAAAATCGGGAAAATGTCAAGATGAGACCAGGGTCAGTTCTCGGGCCAGACCTTACCCACGGGAGCTAAATAGATGACGAATTCGTCTTCGCCATCAACCCCGACGAGGGTGTCCATCAACTCTTGATCGTAAGCGGCGATAGCGCAGGTGCCGGCGCCGATAGCCTCGCAAGCCAGGTACAAATTTTGGCAAAGATGGCCGGCATCGAGAGCGATGACCTTGTGGGCAGCAGCCCCATAACGCCATTCTGTGCGCTGCGGCAATGCAGTCCATACAAAAGTGACGGCCCCGGCCCCGACAAAGGACTGGCCCAAACTACCCCGGGCCAGGCTCCGGGGCAAGTCGTCCCGCACCTCCAGCAAGACCAACTGATGAGAGAGGGGCAAGAAGCGGTACAGTCCAGGGTCGAGACCCTCCACCCGGTTGACAGCCAGGTAAGTCTCAAAGGGATGGCGGCAACCCGCCGACGGAACTGTTCGCAGCGCATGCCAGGGCAATTCCTTCGCCCGAACCCCCTGAGTCGCCCATAATAAAAAAGAAAGCTCCGCCAAAGACAAAGCTTCAGGGGCAAAACTCCGCCTGGATTCTCGCCGGGTGATGGCCTCGACCACGGTGGCCCGATGCGCTACTTCCTCCCAGGTGTCCGGGGTGGGGAGAGGGAAACACTGCGCTCCAACCGGAAGCGGCTTTTCAAGAGGAGGTGGCGGCAGCCCCCTGGACTGCTCTGTCTGACGAAAGTCGACATGCTTGCGCTGGGTATCCTTGAGGAAAAAACGCAACTCCTGCATCATTACCCACCTCCAATTTCTCACGGGACCAAGGGAACTGCGCGAAACGACGGGAAAAAGCCTGCCGGCTTTTTAATTAACAATTAGCATGTAACCATTAATAATTACGGACGCAAA
>CAZWXO010000215.1:3236-3721 GCA_964637885.1 uncultured bacterium | reverse complement strand
GCGCAGCACGGCCAGTCAGAATTTCTTCTCCACGGCTAAATCCATCAAGCAAAAAGAAGCTTCCTCGCTCAAGGACTGGCGAAAATCTGCCAAAGCCTTACTGATTGCCCAATGGTACATGCCATCCTCGACGGTTACAGCTTCGATTTCCGTCATAAAAGTAGTATGGCGACAATGATCAGACCAATATGTGTCAAGCAAGCGCAGCTCTGTTTCCGTCGGATCGCGATGCTCTTCCTCATGAAAATATTTTTGGCAAAAAACAAGGTCCGCCATGCTCATCGACAGACCGCATTGCTGATGCAATTGAGTAAGCCATGGCATATCAGCCCCGATGAAACCCTGAAGAACAGGGGTTTCACCCGGTTCCGGCGCCTGGGCAGTTAATTTTTTGGGAATACTGGAGCTGGCGAGCCGCGACTCCACTGGATTGACCAAGTAATCCCGGATTTTTTTCAAATCGGCTGAGGACAATTCCCCTGAGA
>CAZWXO010000215.1:0-3226 GCA_964637885.1 uncultured bacterium | reverse complement strand
CCTTGACGTTATCGACACCGAGGAGCAGCCCGATGCATTGCTCTGCCGAATCCGCCCGCTGGTCATACTGTCCGGGCAAGTATTCCACAGCAATGCAATTGCTAGTATCAGGATCAATTGGCAAGGCATCGACGAAGCACTCGTCAACCGGAGGTTCGGAAAAAACGCAGCTGACAGCCCTGGGAAAATCGTCCTCGGTCAACCCCTCGACATCGTACCGATTGTAAATCTTAACGCCGCTAAGCCCCTCAATGTCCAAGGTATGCCTTAGCTCCATCAGGACCTTGTCCGCCTCAGTCATAAACTCACTACGTTTTGTGACGTATACCCTTTTTATTGTATCTAGCATCTGACGCTTCCTTTCTACCAATACTACCTTTAAATATTTTTACTTTTTGCCCGACATGGAACATCGAGAATGTATCCCACATTTCTAATTGTGCGGATACAAAAGTCAGTATTTTGGGAAAATCTTTTGCGTAAATTACGGACATGCACATCTATTGTTCGAGTGTCGCCTAGATAATCGTAACCCCACACATGGAGCAGAATCTCTTTTCGCGACAAAGGTTTGTTGGCATTTTCTTGAAAATATTCGAATAGCTTAGCCTCTTTGGGAGTCATCGCGGACCTCGCGGTATGCGATAAAATTTCATCATGGGTCATTCTACCTGATTTAATTGAACTTGCAGTGTCTGCGTCGTTTAGCGGCAAGTTATGCTTGCTCGCTTTAAGAAATTCCAAGGAATGACGCAACAATTCATCGATTTCCCAGGCAAGCGGTAAGCACAGTGAGTAGCGATGCTTGCCGACAAGGCTTCCTGCCAAAACGAGCTCACCCACCAGAAGGATTAGCGGCACACTGCTTTGGTGTCGAATCGCAGCACAGACCTCCCTGCCGGAAATAAGCGGAAGACCTTCGGCAATAATGCCAATGTCTGGCGAAAATTCACCAAACATCTCCAAGGCCTGGCTGCCATCAATTGTCCGGATAACCCGATGTCCGGCCTGCTCGGCATAAGAAGCCAGTTGGCTGATTTTTGTCGTTGGCCCCGCAACTAATAGTTTAACCATCCTCAACCTCCGGTTACCTACCGCTCCTATTATAATTGATAGAAAAACAATTACCAACCAGCAGGATTATCTTAATTGCGTGGCGTATATTCGCGTAGTAGATATATTGACACGACTATCTATAGTCGAGAGTAACTACAAATATTTCTTGCAGAAAGGATGCCGGCAAGTGAAACAGAACAATACAATCACAACCGAATTTTTTGATATTAGCTTTCATCCGATGTGCCTTGCCGATAAAGGGATGTTGCTTCTCAAGACAAACAAAGCTTGGCAAGACAGCATCCAGCTAAAAACGGACCCGGGCGGCGCGACGGTACTGATTTCCCTCGTCCATCCCGACGACAGTTCATCTTTTAAAGAAAACTTCAAGCAGCTCGCCGACAACGGCAAGGTCAGGGAAGTTAAAACTCGCTTGCTGTGTCAAGATATGCAATATCGCTGTTTTGAGTGGAATGCGCTGATTCAAGACGACTTAGTCTGTCTATCAGCCATGGAGATTTCTGAAGAAGATAAGTTACAGCTAGCAACCAAGTCCCAATTACACCGTCTGGAGGGTTTGATAAATATCCTCCAAAGCGATAGTCGAAGTGTCAGTGCCTTCTTAGATACGGCTTTAAATGAAGTGATCCGCCTGACTGACAGCACATTCGGCTATATCTATCACTACAATGAAAATAACAAGGAGTTTGTCCTTAACACCTGGTCCAAAGATGTCATGGAGGCCTGTCAGGTTGCGAAACCGCAATCCATCTACTCTCTCGAAAAAACGGGGCTCTGGGGCGAAGCTGTGCGCCAGCGCCAGCCAATCATTGTCAACGACTTTCAGGCGGCTAATCCCCTCAAGAAAGGCTATCCTGCCGGGCACGTCAATCTCAGCCGTTTTCTGACGGTTCCGATTTTACGCCAAAACCAAATCGTCGCCGTAGTCGGTGTTGCTAACAAAAACACTGACTATGACCAAAGCGACGTCCTGCAGCTGACCTTGCTGATGGATGCCGTCTGGACGACCACCGAGCGCATGAATACAGACGCCAAATATGTGGCCTTAGCAGCAGTAGTTGAAAACAGTGACAACATCATCGTTCAAAAGGACTTGGATTTGCGAGTCATTGCGGCCAACTCAACCTTTGCCAAAATAGCGGGGAAAACAAGCGTTGACGAACTGATCGGAAAGACCGATGCGGAGATTTTTAATCTCGATCCTACTCAGGAACCTGTTCTCTCTTACATGGAGGATGAGCGAGCAGCACAAAAATTGTTGCCAGGGCAAACGATTGTGCGTGAGGAGCCGGTTTTGCTGCCTACAGGAAAAAAGATGACCGTTCTAACCCGTAAATTTCCTATCTTCGACAGCAATAATCTGCTCATCGGAACCGGTAATATTTCGACGGATATCAGCCAACAAAAGCATGATTCTGAGGAACTGCGCCAGAGCGAGACAAAGCTACGCACCCTATTTGAAACGATGCAAGACGGCATCGTTTACCAGGAACGCAATGGAGCTATTACCTCGGCCAACCCTGCTGCTGAGCGAATACTTGGTCTTACCCTCGATCAGATGCAGGGCCGCACGTCCCTCGATCCCTGTTGCCGCTCCATTAAGAAGGATGGCTCCCCTTACCCCGGCGACGAGCATCCGGCGATGCTGGCCCTCAAGACCGGCAAGCCCGCCAGTGGAGTCATGGGCGTCTGGCATCCTGCTTACGAGCAAATCCGTTGGATCTTCATCAATGCGTCCCCTGTTTTTCTAAATGACGAGGAAAGCCCAGATCATGTTTTCGCGATTTTCACGGATGTAACCGAATTTAAATTGGTCGAGCACAATTTACAAGAAACCAGCGCCTACCTGGAGAACCTGATTACTTACGCCAGTGCTCCGGTTATTGTCTGGGACAGAGATTTTAAGATCACAAAATTTAATCAGGCTTTTGAGCATCTAACCGGAAGGCGCAGCAGTGAAGTCATCGGGCAGCCGCTGGACCTGCTTTTCCCGCCCAACAGCGTCGAAGACTCTCATAAGCATATCCGGGAAACCAGTGCCGGAGCCAGGTTGGATACTGTGGAAATTCCCATTCAACACATTGACGGTTCAGTTAAAACCGTATTATGGAATTCGGCAAATATTCTCGATGACGTCAGTGATCGGCTG
>CAZWXO010000214.1:1355-3748 GCA_964637885.1 uncultured bacterium | reverse complement strand
CAATGGGGTCAAAAATTTTGAAATTGAGGGGGAATCCCATAAAAATCGAGTTCTTGCGTTTAATCGCACATTAAACTGTTGATGGACTAAGGGTAATATCCCGCTTGCAAAAATTGAAGTTAGGAAAAAAATGGCCTCCTGAACAAGTTCAGGCAATCATTGAGGCCATCTACCTCGCCCAGAGGGAAGCTCTTAAAGTCCCCGAAGGTGATCGTCTCATTCGCTTCATCGAGTATCTCCCAGAACACTTTCACGTCCCGCCTGGGAAAACAGCGAACTTCACTCTTGTCGAAATCACTATCTTTTCGGGTCGTTCAATTGAAGCTAAGCGTGAACTCTACAAAGCCATCGTGAAAAAGTTTGGAAATTCCGTTTGTTGCCACCATGGCTCATCTTCGAACGGTAGATAACCGTACCGGTCTTTTCCATATAACTCAGCTTGGCCAATGAAAAGGAATTTCGAATGATTTTCGGGATGCTGAATACATATTGGCGATGCAGGACGGGAAAAAGTGCGTTGTCCTGCAAATGGCTGCCAAACTGAACCACCTTCTTGCTCCCCCAAGTCCCTCTTCGAAACAATTACCGTCTCAAGGCCATGAGGTTATGGAAAATGCTCTTTACAGCCGGGGTGAGGCGTCCACGGTTATAGGCATCGCCGCATTGGCGGATTGCCTCGGCCGTCGTCGGATAGGGATGAATGACTCCGGCAATCCGGCCTAGCCCCATCCCGGCCTGCATGGCCACGGTGATCTCGCTGATCATATCACCGGCATGGCTGCCGACGATGGTTGCCCCGAGGATCCGGTCCTTGCCCTTCGCCACGTGGATCTTGACGTAGCCGGCAGCGATGCCGTCGACGATCCCCCGGTCAACATCGCTGAATTCACGGGTAAAGGTGGCAAAAGGGATATTGCGGTCCGTGAGGTCCTTCTCGTAAAGCCCGACATGGGCGACCTCCGGGTCGGTGTAGGTGGCCCAGGGGATAAGCAGATCGGAGACCTTGTCGCGACCAAAGAACAGGGCGTTTTTTATCACCATACGGGCCATGAAGTCGGCCATATGGGTAAACTGATATTTGCCGGCGACATCTCCCACGGCGTAGATGTCGGGATTGGTCGTCTGCAGTCTTTCGTTGACCGTCACACCCAGCCGAGCATCGAACTCCACCCCTGCCTGTTCCAGCCCAAGGCCGGTAACGGCAGGTTTTCGGCCGGTGGCGATCAGCAGGGCATCGAATTCAAAGGTCTTTTCCCTGCCGCCATCATCGAGAACGACGCGTACCGAACCCTTCTCACCCTGGCTCTCGATGCGTTTGAAGGTGACGTTAAAGGTAAAGGCGACACCGTCTCTGATCATCGACTCTTTGACTATTGCAGCCGCTTCCGGCTCTTCCTTCGGCAGGATCTGTCCGTCGCGGGATAAAACCGTAACCTGCGCTCCCAGGCGCTGAAAGGCCTGGGCCAGCTCCATGCCGATGGGTCCCGCGCCGATAACGCCGAACCGCTTCGGCAGCTCCGTCAGATTGAAGATCGAGTTGTTGGTGAGATAGGGCGACTCGGCCAGCCCGGGAATATTGGGAATGGCGGCAGTCCCGCCGGTGGCGATGACCGCCTTGGCAAAGGTGAGGGTCTTGCCGCCCACCTCGATGCTGTTTTTGCCGGTAAAAATACCTTTGCCCATGAAGAGGTCAACACCAAGCTGCCCCGAATATCTCTGTGCCGAATCGACCGGCGATATCTGCGCCCGCAGACGGCGCATCCAGATCATTACTCTTTAATAAAACTTGATCGTCAAAAGTATCTTTGTCACCTGTGGGTACCTTTGACAACGAATTGATTGCCAAATGTCAAGAGCTTTTAGATGTTGACGGAAACCTTTTGGTGGCTAATAATGGTTGATATACCGCTAAAACATTACTATTTAATATTTTTAGGTGACTTCAATGTTGATGGGAGATAAAATACAGAAGCTCAGGAAAGAAAGGGGCTGGAGCCAGAAACATCTGGCTGAGATAATCGGAACAAGGGGGCCGATTGTCGGCAGGTATGAACGGAGCGAAATGACACCGTCTATAGAGCTTGCAAAAAGCTGGCCGAATCTTTCAAGGTGACCCTTGATTGCCTTGTTGATGACACGGATTTCATTGCCGACATAAAGGATAAGGCCATGTTGCAGCGCTTGACCGATATTGAAAAACTTGACCAGGAAGACAAGACAACCATCGTTCATGTCATTGACAGTCTTCTCATGGATGCAAAGGCTAAAAAAGCCTACGCTTCCCATGCCTAAAGGACCGGAGAAACTTCACTATGCAAATACAGACAGTAAAAGAGAAAATAACGAAGGTTGTCTTATCGCAGCCGGAAGATGCCACATACGATGAGATCATG
>CAZWXO010000214.1:0-1345 GCA_964637885.1 uncultured bacterium | reverse complement strand
CCGTGCCGGTCGAGTAATCTCGAATGGTGAAATGGCTGGCCGAATCAGAGCATGGATAAAATAAGATGGTCACATGAAGCCGAACAATGGCTCAGAGAAATCTACGAATACATTGCTCAAGATAACCCTTCCGCCGCCGAGAAAGTAGTTGCCGGCATCTATGACAAAGCTCAGCTTCTGAGTGATTTTCCCGAACTTGGCCATAAATACCGTGAAGATCAGGAAGGAGATATCCGTGTTCTCCTTTATGGCCATTACCGAATTGCCTACATTATCACAGACGATAACATCGACATCTTGGGTGTCTTTCATGGAGCGCTGGATATAGAAAGGTATTTGCCTTAGTCGATGAGTGGCACAGCCTGGAAAGAAGGCTGTGCGAGGAAGCGGCTTCGTTGCAGCACTAAAAAGAAAAAAAGAAAGATACCAATCAGCCATTACACCGGACTAGGCCGGTGAACTCATCATTGGCACGGAAGGAGGCAACATGAACACTCAAAGGATTGCAATTGCTATCACACTGCTCGTCATTCCGTTTGCAGCGTTGGGCGCTGAACCCACAAAAGCTAATCAGTCTGTCTATGAGAAAAGTATTCGAATGGCGACGACAAGCGAGGATCTCACGAAAGCAGACCTCGCCTGGCACGCACTGAACACATACGGATGGGATTGCGAAGAAGTCATTTCAAAGGACGTGCTTACCAAAGATGGCTATTTCGTAATCACTTGCAGTAATGGCACGAAATTGCGCGTTTATCCGCGCCAGAATCAGCACCCACGGATTACAAACATCGCTGGCACCTATAAGTGAAGAATTTGTCAGCCAACCATGGCTTCCAGTGGACTCGGTTTCCTCGCCTCTAAAGCCAGCACGTTATGAAAAATTTGAAAAAATGATCAGAAACGCAATTGAAATAGATGCGTTGAATTTAGCCGCGTTATCCATACAAGTTTGGCTGCACTCATATGCAACATGTGGTCTTCGACATGAGATCTCAAAGTATGTAATGTCTACATTTACAGAGCAATACTTTACAGTCCTTTTGAATAGCCCACGTCATCGAATATTGGTTTTCATCGAAAACAACCATCTTATTGGATATATTTTGGTGGACCTTCAATCTGTCTGGGAAGATAAGTTGCATGGTTATGAAATTGAAAAACTATATGTACAAGAGCACTTCCAAGGGCGAGGTATTGGCAAGGCTCTGCTTTCTGAAGTTACAATAAGGTATGGTAGTACATTTTGGCTCTCCACCTGGATACATAACGAGAAAGCCCTTGGTTTTTATCATCATTTGGGTTTTGTAGACATCGGGTGCAAAAATTTTGAATTTGAGGGTGA
>CAZWXO010000213.1:0-3754 GCA_964637885.1 uncultured bacterium | reverse complement strand
AAAATACTGCGCAAATCTCCCTCAGCATCTTCCGTGTAAACAACCGTCCATTCCCTCATATTTTATATTCCTGACTCATTCTTTCGGCAACATTTTCAGCAAGATCAAACCTGCCGGCCTCCAAGGACGCCATTCCTTTATCTAGCTCAGCATCCAATTGCTCTAGGGTAAGTGCGCCCATGGACAATGGTTTCTTGGCTGCAAGCTTTAGCTCAAAAGGAATACCCTGCTGAAGCACCACCTGTCTAAGAAAAAGACCAATGGCATTTGACATTGGAATTCCAAGCTGATCCAAAACCAGCTCGGCCTGTTCTTTAACTTCCGGCTCGACACGTGCAAAAATACTTGATGTTCTTGCCATTACGAACACCCCCTATTCTGGGATCATCATACTGCAATGTATTGCATATAGCAAGCCTATTGATAGCATTAAACAATCTCCCTCCCATCGTATGCATCTCCATTTTCCCCAATCTCCTTAGGTTTAAAAACCGCTTCCCTTCAAGAAGCGGCACATTAATTTATTATGTTTATCGAGGCTGCGGGTTATTTAACAAGAAATAAGTTGTCCCTCGAATTGGTATTCCGTCTTTTTCATATCTTCCAAAACCCCACACTGCATCTTCTCTACGCATCAATAAATCGAAGAGAATTAGCCCAAAAAACAAACCTGAAGCCTCTTTGTTATTTCCGCAAGCGCGATACAGTGGTTCGTATACAGTCCCAGTCCAGTCATTCCCAGGCATCCAACTCGATGTATTAATATCACTTAAATCCACCTTTTGGTTTAGTGCATCAATAACATTTTGGTAGTCCGAATCCGAAAGATTTTTCATCCAACAATCAAACTCTTTTTTGTGCGGAAGCTTCTCAACATGTTTTCCTGTATCTGCAGAATAAAGCATTACTTTGCACCTCCTACTTCGTACCATTGAACATTCGCGCTATCCTTTTTAGTTGGATGAATCCCTACCACTTTCCCAGCAACGACATAATTATAGAATGCGCGCCCCATCGCAAGACGAACACCCCGGTCGATGCTCGCCCAATCCGGAAACATTGCCATTTTAATATTGAATAGGGTTCCCTGCTCAAAAAGTGAAACTCTCTCGAGGAGTTCACTAAACCATTTTTTGAATTCAGTCCCATTCGATACTTTGTTTTTGATATAAAGTGCTATTGTCATTCCCTCAGCCTCGGCTTTAGATGCCAAATTCGCGTACTCTGTTTCACTAAATGAAATTTGAACGACCCTGCTCGACATAAAACACTCCCCCTTATTTATAATGCCAACCTTGTGATTTTTATTATAAACCAGAAGAAGCCTACTGTCAACAGGTTATTAATAATAACCAGAATACACATTTTTTTACCACAACATCAACAACCCTCTTCCATCATACACACTTTCCGTATTATCGTGCCGAATCGCCCGGTCTAGCGCCATGATCAGGGCCACCGCTCCGTCGATTCTTTCGGTGCTTTTCTCCTTGTCCGGTTTGATGTTTCCCGCCGGATCCGTCCGGACAAAGATATTGTCCATCATCCAGCGGAGGACCGGGTGGCCTCCGTGGGCGATTTTTTTCTCCATGGTCAGTTTCATCAGCTCCTTGGTGGGCGGCGACATATCTTTGTAGCCTTGGCCGAAGGGGACGACGGTAAAGCCCATCCCCTGGAGGTTTTGCACCATCTGCACCGCTCCCCAGCGGTCAAAGGCGATTTCCCTAATGTTGTAGATGGTCCCCAACTCCTCAATGAAGTTTTCAATAAAGCCGTAGTGAACCACATTGCCTTCCGTGGTTTTTAGGTGGCCGGTCTTTTCCCACAGGTCATAGGGAACGTGATCCCGCCTGACCCGAAGGCTCAAGGTGTCCTCCGGCACCCAAAAGTAGGGTAGCACCTGGTAGGCTTCCTCCTTGCTCCGGGGAGGAAAGAGCAGGACAAAGGCGGTGACGTCGGTGGTGCTGGATAAGTCAAGGCCGGCAAAACACTCCCGCCCTTTAAGAGAATCGATGTCCACCGGGGCATTGCACTCATCCCAGATATGCATCGGCATCCAGCGGATGGACTGCTTGACCCAGATGCAAAGCCTGAGCTGCTTGAAGATATTCTCCTCCGCCGGGTTTTGCCGGGCGTTTTCGCAGGCGATCTGCATTTTTTCAATATCCACCGTCACCCCCAGGCTGGGGTTGGCCTTTTCCCACACCTCAGGGAGGGTCCAGTCGTCGGTTTCCGACGCGGCGTAGATGGTGGGATAAAAGGTGGAGTCCAGCTTTCTTCCTTCCAGTATATCGAGAGCCTTTTGGTGGAGCTCGTAGCCCACGCTGTGAAAGTCGTTGCCGGCTGTGGTGATGAGAAAGTTCACCGGCTGGCGGCGGGCATCGGCGGCCCCGTGAAGCATGACCTTCATCATCTCCCGGTTGGCCACATGGGTCTCGTCAAAGAGAACCGCCGTGGGAGAAATGCCGTGCTTGGAGAAGGCTTCGCTGGAGAGAACTTGATAAAAGGAGTTCATCGCCGGGTAGACGATGCGTTTTTGCGAAGCAACCACCTTCAGTCTTTTCTTCAAGGCCGGACAAAGCATGATCATGTCCACCGCTACGTTGTAGATTAAACTGGCCTGGGCCCTGTCGGCGGCGCAGCTATAGATTTCCGCCCCTCTTTCCCCGTCGGCGGAGAGCATGTAAAGGGCCAGGGCAGCGCCAAGCTCGGTTTTTCCCTGCTTTTTGGCAATCTCCACATAGGCGGTGGTGAATTGCCGATAGCCGTTTTTCTTGATGACCCCATAGAGATTGCGGATAATTGTCTCCTGCCAGGGCAAGAGGATGAAAGGCTTGTTGTGCCATTCTCCTTTGGTGTGCCTTAGGTTTTCTATGAAGCTGATGACAAAATCCGCTCGGGCGGCGTCGTAATGGGAGGTGGGCAGCATGAAGCGGGACGGGATAAATTTGCTGTCCATCGCTGCTCACCCGTGGGATGCCTTGTTAGCTTTACGCATTAGCACCTCCTCCTTTGACCAAGATCAGCTCCATGGGGTCGGCGACGATTTCCTTGCTGTCGGCAATGATCCGGCTCCGGGCCGAGGGGGTAAAGCCAAACTGCTCGCAGAATTTGTGCATGATCTTTAAATAGGTTTGGGCGATGGATACCTGGGGCACCTGCTGCCAATAGCCGGAGGGAGTTTTGACAATGCTGCCGTGTTTGCTGATGAATTCCTCCGCCTCCCGCCACCGGGCATAGGCCTGGCAATAACCGGCAAAGGCAGCCCGGTCGATTTCCGTCAAGACGCCAATGTCCTCAAGCTGGCAGGCCATCCGCGCCCACTCAGTTTTAGCTTCCGCTTCCAGCCACTCCGGACAGGTTGGGGCGCGGCGATGGGGCTGTGGCTCGCGGGGATTCAGCGGCCGCTTGCCGGGGTTGCCTTCCAGGGTTTTAATCGCGGTGGGTTTGGGTTTTCGACCCCTTGTTGCCATCATCGCCACCTCCTTTCCACATAAAAAAAGAGCCTATCTGGTGATAGGCCCCGGTATTTTCTTAGCCGTCAATGCCTGGGTAGTTGTAATTGCCCTTTTTAATGGCCTCCCTTTCCGCCGCTTGGGCTCTAGGGTAATCCTCCCGCTTGCTTTCCTTTGCCTTGCAGTCCATGCACAGGCAGTCGGTGTTATACATGGACATGATTCGGCCCTCTTTAAGGCTGCCTCCGCACCTGTCGCAGGTTGTTTGAGTGAAGAATTTATCCATGGCTTGCCTCCTG
>CAZWXO010000212.1:0-3760 GCA_964637885.1 uncultured bacterium | reverse complement strand
ACGTGAAGCCTTGCCCCAAAGCACCGCTGTGATGATATTGCACAAAGGGATTGCCGTAGATATTCTAGCGCCTAGCAGTATTATTGGGTGGGAAAGTAAAGCTAATTATTAATTTACATAGGTTTAACCTAATCTTAATATTAAGGGTTTAAAATATTGTCAGGCGATGCGGGGGAGTGAAAGGTAGTGCAATTGTTTTTGCGGTTGGTTCAAAGAGGCGACATGTTTATTTGCGAGGAGCTGTCATGCTTGCGGCCCCGGCCTTATTTTGTTAAATTTTTTGAGTTTATTACGCATCTTGCCGACCCGGCAGTCATCGTGATTTACCCTTTTGCTCTTTTGCTGTTGCCGGAAGCCTCTTTGCTCTATTGCCTTATCTTGATGTTTTGCCTAGTAATCAATTTTTCTTTGACAACAGTCCTCAAGGGAATCGGAGGACGATCTCGACCGAAGAAAATTCTCTTCAACCAGGATTCGCCGAAAGGTTTTTACAACGAATACGCTTTTCCCTCTGGCCATACCTCAGCGGCATTTACTGTGGCAACTTGTTTTACCGCAGTTTCCCCGGGCGGGGTCATTATTTGGTGGGGGCTAGCAGCTCTCGTCGGGCTTTCTCGGATTTATCTCCAAGAGCACTTTGCATCGGATGTTCTTGCCGGAGGGCTGATCGGCTTTCTCCTGACGGCGCTGATTCTCAGGGCTTTATAGATTAAATTCGTTAAATTTTAATAGCCGCCTGCCTTCACAGCACCTATTTTGGCTGCTGAGGGGGTGGGCTTTTTTTATCGCTAGGTAGCGGGAGTTATTGATTAGGGCCTGCTTAAATTGTCTTTGCTCCTCAGCCTTGCTATAATCAGGCGTAGAAAGTTGTGTGACCTGTTTTTTCGCTTTTGCAACCACGGCTAATTTTTTTAAGAAGTTGGCGGTGGTTATGGGAAAAATTTTGGCTCGATTCGAGGAACCGGAGGAGGCCGAGGAGGAGCGCTCATGGAAGAAAGTAAAAATAGGCCAGTGGTTCACGTCGCTGCCAAGCAGCCCTATCGGGCGGAAAATATCCCTCGGCTCATCGGCGAGGATGGCCAAGATCTCCCGGTGCGTCCTCGAATGGCTTTGTGTCGCTGTGGCGAAACCAAGGACAGTCCTTTTTGTGATGGCTCTCACGTCGACGCTGGTTTTGTCGGGGCGAAGCATCCTGACAGGCTACCAGATCGGGAACGTGATTATGTCGGGCGGGAGATTGTAATCCACGACAACCGAGGCGTGTGCAGTCACGACGGAGCATGTTTGCGGCTCTTGCCCCAGGTTTTTCGCAAAAAAGAACGGCCCTGGATCGATCCAGATGGGGCTTCAGTCGAGGAAATTATTGAGACAATTCGCCAGTGTCCCTCGGGGGCGTTGAGTTATTCTTTGGGAGGACAGCGTTACGGCGAGCATGGCCGTGAAGTGGGGATCCGCGTTGTTAAGGGAGGTCCCTTGGAGGTTTCCGGAGGCATTGCCCTGGACTGTCAGTGCGGTTCCCGGCCGGCTTGTGAGGAGCACTACTGCCTTTGCCGATGTGGACATACCAAGAACAGCCCTTTCTGTGATGGAGGCCATTACCGGTAAGCAAAAACCTGATGAGGCTTGTTACTGGCAGGTTAACAATTAATAATTATTGATGCAAAAACAAATTTTTTGCCCTAATTTTATAAAACAATCGAGGAATTATGCCAATAATTCTCATCAAAATCGTGAATTGTTAACGAAAAAGCCAGTTGGCTTTTTCCAGAGGCAATGGAGGTGCTCATTGAGCGTTGTTTTTTTAATTGGCGGCTTTGTCGTTCTCGTCAAGGGAGCGGAATTATTTGTCGAGGGGTCGTCTTCCATCGCTCGGCGTTTTAATATTCCCAGCATGGTTATCGGTCTAACCTTGGTCGCCTTTGGAACCAGCGCTCCCGAGTTTGCCGTCAGCATGAGCGGAGCCTTAAACAAAGCCAATGGGATCGTCTTTGGCAACGTCATCGGCTCCAACATTCTGAATGTTTTGTTGATTCTTGGTTTGTCGGCGTGTATTTCACCGATTCGGATTAAATTGAAAACCGTTGTCAAGGAGATGCCTTTCGTCATTCTGACCACTTTGGCGACGATGATTATGGCGATGGATTGCGCGATAGATGGGGCGGCAGTCAGCGTTGTTTCTCGGACAGAGGGAGCTTTGCTACTTTTGTTTTTTGCCATTTATCTCTATTCGATGGTTGAGTTTGCTGTCCTGGGGCAGGAGGTCTATCCGGAGGATAGTATTCGGCTGTTGACGCGGCGGCGAAGCTTCGTTTACACTTTCCTCGGCCTTATTGGGGTGGTTGTCGGGGCGGAGGTGGCCGTTCGTGGCGCCGTGGATATCGCCGGTGCCTTTGGGCTCCCGGAGGCTTTTATTGGCTTGACAATCATTGCTATTGGCACGTCCTTGCCGGAATTAACCACTTCAATTGTAGCGGCTCGGAAGGGCGAAAATGATATTGCCGTGGGAAACATTGTCGGATCCTGCGTCTTTAACGTACTCTTCGTTTTGGGTTCCTCGAGTTTGGTGTATCCTGTCGTCATCGCGACGGAAAACTACGCTGATCTGTGGATCCAGCTAGGCGCGATGGTGGCCGTTCTTTCTCTGATGTATACGGGGCGGATGTTGTGTCGGGCCGAAGGCACTGTCTTGGTTCTGGCCTATTTTGTTTATATGGGTTTTCTGGTCTGGCGGGTCATAAGCTAACTATAGATGGGAAGTGGGTTATTAAATGTATTGTCGTGGATGCGGATCGCCCCTAGAGCTGGGCAGCAATTTTTGTCGGACATGTGGAATGGCGGTGGCGGTTATGGCGGATCCGCAGCAGGAATTAGTCCTGCTCCTGGCGGATAGCCGACGGGTTTTTGTTTACATCGGAATTTTTGGAGCATTGAGCTTAATTTCGACTATTATCTATTTATTTTTATTGTGATCGGAGGGCGTCATGGCTTTTATTTTTTCTTTCATTCCGGTGGTAATTATTCTCGTCTGGATTGTCCGTAATAAAAAGGCGCCACTGCCCTGCGATCGTCGCTTTTGGTTGGTGATGTTCTGGGGAGTCATGGCTATCATTCCGGTGACGGTCATCGGATTGGGGCTGGAGCCGGTTTTTAGTGGTGTTGAGGCTAATTTCCCGATTTTATATATTCTTCTCGACAATGTCTTGTTGGTAGGAATCGTCGAGGAGGGCTTCAAGCTACTCGCCCTCTATTTGGGCACAGGTCGGCTAAGAAAGCTGCAAAACCCTGCTCAATTGCTTCCATATGGGATGGTGGCGGCCGCTGGATTTGCCCTGATGGAAAACGTTTTTTATCTACTGGATGACGGCAGCCTCTTTCTGGGTATTATCCGGGGAACTTTCTCAGCGCCTGGACACATGGCCTACACTTTAATTGTTTTGTTCTTATTTTTACGATATCGCCAAACGGGGCGCAAGTCCCTAGTTTTGCTTGGCATTGTCCTGAGCGGGGCGATTCACGGGTGCAATAATTTCTGCCTGCATTGGACAACAGAATCCGAGATTGGATTCGCTTACGTCTATTTGCTGATTGTTTTGCCAGCGATCATCGCCCTGACTTACGTCATTATCGTCAGTGCTTTGCGTCGCTATAAAAAATCGGTTCTCCGGTATCAGGCGCCGGGGGGATTGCTGGTCAATTCACAATTCACAATTCACAATTCACAATTTCGGTAAGAATTATTGGCATAATTCCTCGATTTTTT
>CAZWXO010000211.1:1960-3764 GCA_964637885.1 uncultured bacterium | reverse complement strand
ACTAAGATTCAGCTAACTACGTAGCTGAATTAAGTTTCTCTCTATGTGCATTGCCCGAAGCCCTGTTGCGCCTATCAGCCGTCATACAGTTTGGCAAGGTCAATCAAGTACAACTTCGGGTCAGTCGTGTTCACTAGATCGTCACTGAACCCTGATTTGCTGAACAAAATATAATTCTCTGGTGAATCGCTTAAAATCATGCTTTTTCTTTTTAACTCATTGTAGGTCTTTATGCCAACTTTTTCATTTCGCCACTTGCATTCGCCAAAAAGAGCGGGGTGATTTGACCAGCCAATCAAATCAATTTCCTCTTCCCTTTGCTTGCTAGGATTGTTTCCCCACCAGCGTTTGACATCTACTAATTTCCACGGAAACTCTTTACTCACTAAATGCCTAATCAAATATTGCTTGCAGATTTCCTCAAATGCTGTCCCCATATAGTTGAAGAGATCTTCCAAAATTATTTTGTCATAAAGGTACTCCCCTTGATCCATTTCAATGTAATGTCTATATTTTGGGATATACCGATACCAAAATCTGAAGAGAGGATCGATGATGCGATAGATGGCCTTGTTTTTCTTTTCATTTTCGTCGGGGTAGCTTTTTTCGACAATGTGCAGGTCTTGTAGCGTCTTCAAATATTTCGAACTTTTGGCGCTATCCATTTGCACTTTAGTCGATATTTCGTTGCTTTTTGAATAGCCGGAGGCGATGGCATCGATAATACTATTATACTGGGACGGCTCTCTTAGCTCTTGTAACAGCAAATTTGACGGCTCTTCATATAAATGTCCCGTTGGACTAAGGACTAATTTGACAAGGGCTTCTCGTAGTGTTGTATATCTCTTAAGAAAAATAAGATAATAGGGAATCCCACCCAAAATCGCATAGGCAATAAACTGATCTTGTAAGGGAAAGTGGTCAAAAAAGGGTTTCGCCTCGAAAAAGGTGAAAGGCCTCAATTTGATTTGTGCCGTTCGACGACCATATAGTGGGCTTTCGTAGCCAAGGATCTGGCGCTCCATAAAACTCATCGATGAACCGCACAGCAGCAACTTGGTGGAGCTGCTCGCGTGATATTTGTCAATCGTGTTTTGCAATAGTGTCAGGATGCGCGGATATGCGTTTGCCAAATATGGGAACTCGTCAATTACGAGCGTTAAGTTATTCTCAAAAACAAAGGACAAGGCTTTGTCCCATGTTTCAAAAGTCGATAGAATGCTGCTTAGTTCAGGTTTGATTTCGATAACAGCGTGACTTAGGCGCTCTAGGGCAAGGTGCTCAGATTCCCGGTTGGCAATAAAGAAGATGGCTTGCTGATCTTTAAGGGCTTCATTTAAAAGCGCGGTTTTCCCAACCCTTCGTCTGCCATACAAGACGATAAACTCAAAATAACTAGATTTAAGTCGTTCCTGTATCAGCATCAGTTCAGTTTTTCTACTGTGGAACATGATAGCCTCCTTAAAAAACCACAAAGCAAGTAACTCATGAGTTAGTAACTCTAAAGTTAGTATATTTCAAAAAGCCGATTTGTCAAGACGTCTCAGAGTGCTTACTTTGTTACAAGGCCTCTGCGGCCAAGGGGACGAACAAAGGGACCGTCCCTCTGTTCATCCTGGCATCAGAGGACACGATTAGGCGGGAATTCTCCGTCCTCGGGTTAATCCAAGATAATTACCCCAAATATGTAATCTCGATGGATAAAATTCGGATGAATCGCGATGGAGTCCAGCATCTAAACATCATTGACTTTCTGCTGTCATCAAAAGACCTAATCAACTAATTCACAGCTAGACGCACACGA
>CAZWXO010000211.1:1543-1950 GCA_964637885.1 uncultured bacterium | reverse complement strand
GGGAATTGACCATGCCGTCCCCGTGTCGCACCCAATGTATTGCATATGTATTGCATATATAATATAATCCTGAGCAAAGGGAGGTGTTTGTCATGGCACAAACAACATTGCAAGTAAGATTAGAGGAAGATTTAAAGAAAAATGCCGAAACAGTTTTTAGCGATTGCGGCATAGATATGTCATCGGCGATCAGATTGTTCTTGAAGCAATCGATAATACGCGGCGGGATACCTTTTAAAATAAAAACAGATCCTTTATATCATCCAA
Organism: uncultured bacterium; assembly: GCA_964637885.1. Lineage (GTDB taxonomy): Bacteria > Bacillota > CAZWXO01 > CAZWXO01 > CAZWXO01 > CAZWXO01. Next base: position 1,683 of record CAZWXO010000211.1, on the reverse strand, counting down.
GCAATCTCCGCAAACTTCGTGAATCACGGGCGCAGCTGCTACAAGGACAAACAGTCTCGAAGACAATAGATGAATTAAGGCAGTACGAATGAAAATAACATTTTCCGAGATTGCCTGGGACGACTATCAATATTGGGCAT
>CAZWXO010000211.1:1204-1533 GCA_964637885.1 uncultured bacterium | reverse complement strand
CCCAGGACAAAAAAACAACCAAGAAAATCAACCGCCTGATCGAGGATATTAGGCGCAATCCATTTGAGGGCATCGGCAAGCCGGAGCCACTCAAACATGATTTGGCAGGTATGTGGTCGCGGCATATTGACGACAAAAATCGCATCATCTACAGCATCAATGACCATAGTGAACAAATTGAAATCATCCAGTGCCGCAACCATTATAAAGATAAATAAATCCGGACGATTTACCGCATCGTCCGGATTTATTTGATTCTTGGCAATCCTCAGATAGTTGACCTTATCCTCCTTGATAAGGTGCAGAGCCAAGCCTTGATCAAGCACATT
>CAZWXO010000211.1:776-1093 GCA_964637885.1 uncultured bacterium | reverse complement strand
ATAAAAAACATGATATTTAACCGCACCTATAGACTAGCGCGTTTGGGGTCGTGACCAAACCGTCCCCGTCGCACTATTTCCTTGGGGCCAGGGTCTCATTGTTTAGTGGCGCCAATGTGGGTATAATTCATCTAAGATTTTTTAGAAAAAAAAGGAAGAAGGTGCGCGATGTGAAAAAGTATATAATCTTTTCTCTAGTGTTGGTTCTGCTACTCGCTGTATCTGCCCCAGCAATAGCAGCCCTCCCAGACAATCCGATTGACCCCTTTAACAATTTTTTTCAAACTTTTTACGGTGGGCAATGGACAGGCGGGGGC
>CAZWXO010000211.1:0-766 GCA_964637885.1 uncultured bacterium | reverse complement strand
TGCGATTACCATGGTGCTGACCGACCGTCACTTTGGCACGGGCTTCTTTAATGCCCCCCCCGGTCCGCCAAGCTCAGTAAGCGTGGGTGGAGAAGGTGGTGGAGAAGGTGGCGAAAACGACCCCCCACCAGGAGAAGGAGATTAGGTAAATTTATCAAAGCAATCTGTCGTTTGTTCAGCAAGTGCTAGATTTAAGGAGTTGATTATATTTTGTTAAAAAAAATTACACGGCTGCTGGCGGCAGCTATTCTGGTCTTAGCCACTGCTACCAGCGCTTTTGCCGCAGGGCCGGTTCAATCATACGCCGAGAGGCATAATCTCAGCGATCTTCAGGTGGCCCAGGATTTTGCTTTTAATCAGCCGTGGCGTGTCGCCAAGTCCTTTTCCTATCAAGTCCCATATCTGATTGCCTGCGTCAAGGTCGCCTCGCCTCCGGCCGAAGATCTCATCGTCAGCTGGATCGATCCAGCGGGAAAAACTGTTTTTACAGAAAAGACAGCCCCCAAGGCTAGCAGCGATGAAGCCAAAATTAGTCCATGGCGCATCCTATTTTATGCGCCCACAGACGGCTTCTCCCCTGGCACATGGACAGTAATCGCAAAATCGTCGGCTCAGGAAATCACGACGCAATTCACCATCACCAATGACAAGCTTAAAAAAGCGATTGTCAAGGATTTCCGCGTCAACACCGACGGTGAGTACGCTCGGGCAGACGGGGGCTATGGGGCTTGGTATTATACAGATAACACTCCCCGTCAAACGATGT
>CAZWXO010000210.1:3546-3809 GCA_964637885.1 uncultured bacterium | reverse complement strand
AGCTTGCTTAATAGCGGCTTCTCAAGTATCAACTCCCGATGGGGATGCTAGAGGCCCTCTGTTGCTCCAACTGCGTTAGGATTCCTCTTAAGTATCAACTCCCGATGGGGATGCTAGAGGCGAATCAACATTTAGCAATCGTTTAAGTTGTAATCAGATGTATCAACTCCCGATGGGGATGCTAGAGGCAAGTAAAAATTTGGAGGATGATTTATATGACAGTTGTATCAACTCCCGATGGGGATGCTAGAGGCTGGTAGCTA
>CAZWXO010000210.1:0-3366 GCA_964637885.1 uncultured bacterium | reverse complement strand
AAAATGATTATAGCCAATGTTTACGACGAAAGCAACTGCGTCGCTCATCAAAATAATCGTGGTTTATTTAAAATTTAAAACTTCAGACCGATAAAAGCCTGCCATTACATAGTTGATAGGTGCGTCGGTATGACAAATGAAAAAAATTGGCTCAGTAATTTATTCGCTGTAATACTTAATAGCAGCGTTACCTACCAAGCGAGTAGTAGCCCAATCAAAAACGAAACCAACCGGAGCCCCCACCAGTGGCACCATTTTCATGAAACTGAAAGCAGATTTTTCCCCTGCCTTGGTAATAATTCGACGGCCGGCAACAACCCAGATTTTTTTCATCACACTGTACGTTATGTATTTCTCTACAGTTTTTCTGGTAACATTTTTACCAACTTCGATACCTGCCCTCTTAAGGGTTTCTTTGATGGCATCACCACACATGATCAGGTAAAGATCAGTCTTTATGTCGATGCTTTCCCGACTATACCCAAAGACATAGGCCACTGCAAAGGCCATCGATGCCTGAATGCGCAGATTTAATGCCAAATCAGTGGGAACAGTAACTGGTAAACTAATAAAACCCGGCACTCCTGTAACCGCACCAACTAAACCACTTTTTAAGGATTTTCGACTAACTATTTTTCTTGCAATCTCCAAATCGCTGGCCTCGGGGTTGTGTTGACGTAAAATATCGACATAAGCCGCAACTGCAACTGCGTCAGATTTAAGCACCCATTCAAAAACTTGGTCCAGGATGCGCCTCTTTTCAGTATTATCTTGGTCGACCCCTGTTTCAGCGTCCTCAATAGCGCACGGACGTGTGCCGTCATCTTCATGGGCAGCCAAAAGCGGCTCTACCTCATCGATAGAGAAATGTTGATCACCAAACGCTGGTCCATCCCACAATTCATTTTGACCTGCCATGCCTCTTAACCTCCTGCCTTAGCTAAATCATGTGGCATTCCCCACCCTTAACTGCACCAATTATCTTACGCTCGCTGTACATGGTTGAACGAAAAATATAAACCACGCATGAATCATTTTTTAAATCGATGATTTTAAAAATTTCTTCTTGCAAACGCTCCAAATTGCTTTCGGTTAAAGGACCCTCAAAAACGGAATTTTGCACCCAATGCAAATAACGACGAGCTAGCTTAAGCATTTTAACACCCCGCGGCTTCGAAAAATCATAGACAAGAATCACAAACATGGTTAATCCAACCCTCCAGCGGTGGAATATGCAATTATACTCTGTTGAATCTTAAAACAATAGGACCGAATCGCCCAACGTAGCGACATCTTTTCACCTCGCTCTGGCAAGTGCCTCTCAGAAACTGAACTAAAGCGACTTTCAATTGCGGATATAAATTTCTCCCGCCCGGTTGGGCGCAAGTAAATACCACCTTTTTCTCTTGAAAAATCTGCGCCTGTCAGCATTCCTTTATTCAAAACAGTAAAAATAGCCGCATCGACCACCGCTGGTTTAAAAACATCTGCTACGTCAAGATGCAACGAAAAAGCTCTTTCATTTGAGGCGTGCAAATAGGCAATTCTAGAGTCTAATTTTGTCTGATGCAGTTGACTTAAACATTCGGCATACAAGATGGCATTACCGAAACTGATTAGACAGTTCAGACTATTGGCAGGGGGGCGACGCGACCGCTTTTCAAACATGAAGTCCGCGTTACCTATAATGAGATCAAATGCTTGGTAGTAGGCTTCCCGCGCATTTCCTTCGTAGGCCATTAATTGATTAATCGAATCGGCAATATCGAGCTTTGTTAACATTGCATCCACAGCGAGTAGCTGCTTTTCGACACTCTTACCACGCCCCCGATAGTAAAGCAGTGTCTGTCGCATTGCCTTTAGCGAATGATGCACAAAGGTTTTTGCCATCGCCATTCTTTGCTGGGGATCAAGATAACAGGCGACTTGCCTAATCAGACACTTACCGGAAGAGTTTTGCTCCATCGGCATAAAGCTACCTAAAAAATTGCCACGCGCAGTAAAAAAATGGGCGGGTATTTGGCGATTTGAAAGTAACGCTAACAAACTTTTAGTGATTGTTCCATCACCAAATACCATTAATGAACTGACTTGCTCCACTGGGAAAAATCGCTGCTCTGCATCGCAAAAGAAGCGAATTGTTTGATCAACCTTATTTAAAGCGCCTTTAGAAATAATATAAACAGGTTGTTTGGTCATGCTAGCTGACACGCTCGACAAGTTGCATCATGCCAAAACCTTGTGCGTTTTTACCACCAAAGCCCGCCGCCATACCAAGCTGTAATAACTCCGGAGGCCCCTCCATCTGATACTCTCCACTATAGCCTTTAATAACGATTCTCTCATGCTTGATCACATTCTGAGTTGTTTTGCCTACCGGTATAATTTGCAGATACCCATCTGGAGCTTGCTTTTCAAAAAAAGCAGAGTATTTGTTGCGAATATTTGCGGTTAAAATATCATTGAAGACTTCTTCCCCTGGCTGATGATACATTGTGAAACTACCACCAGCAACAAATCTGTCCGTCGAATAAATCGTTATCGGCGAAAGGGAACGAACCCGTATTTTTGATTCGCAGGTCCCATCATCTCGGATATCAGCCTGGACCACCCTAACTTTTGCCTTACCTAAATATACCTCATGGCTTTTAATCAAATTTGCTGCAAGTGATGTAATGAGCCCTTCCACAGGTGAAGCAACCATAAAATTGATCGGTGTAGCATAAGTGATTGTACCCGCATGTGCATCCATCTGATAACGCCCAGCCAATCGGGAGAAAGTAAACATTTTATATGTTCTTCCACCATGCTGGTAGCCTTGTTTATGCAAAAAATCTGATAAATCTCGATCTATATGGTCGTATACCAGCGCTTGGAGAATATTATTATGGTGAATCGGCAACCTCAATTGTCCCTCGAGCAGAATCCGTACTCGCATGGCGCCACCTCGCTTTACTATTGATTTTTTGGCTGCTCGCGACAAAGTTGTGCAACCGACCGATGCTCAGCTCTCACTGTTTGCAAATTCAACAACTCTGCAACTTGATAGCTAATAAATGGACCGTTTTGGCGCGGCACAGAACGTAAAACCACAGGGAAGTGTCCCATTTTACCGTGGAGGATGGCAAGAGCAACAGCAGCGCTTATATTCAGCGAAGGCAAACCTACTAATAACATCTCACCCTGCCACTGCGATTCAGTTACACCACAATTGTTGATAAATGTCTGCCATTGGCTGACGATGCATTCATCAAAGCTTATAGGGCAGGGAAATTCAAGCACTTCATCCACGGTCTGCCCTGCTAGCGATTCCACTTCTTTAATATTTTCTGCTGTCAGTGGATGGGAAAAATTAATAATCTTCAT
>CAZWXO010000209.1:0-3853 GCA_964637885.1 uncultured bacterium | reverse complement strand
GCTTGAAAATTATCCTGCTATCATAACCGTGTGTCAACTCATTACCTGGTTCAGCTGCAACTGCGTCTTGCGCATGCTTCGCGACGAGAGTATAATAATTTTGTAATCATTACATTTTTTAATATTTGTGCTGGATTGATCATCTTAGCAAGGGGGCCAGAAGCCGTGATGAACCCGCGCTTTGACCAGGTGACCCAAGAGCTACAAAAATACGGTATCCGCCTATCGAAGCGTCGCTTGCAGGTAGTTGAGTATCTGTGCGCCAATCCCACCCACCCCACTGTCGAGCAAATATTCGCTGACCTCCATCAAGCGATTCCTACACTATCTAAGACAACCGTCTACAACACTTTAAAGCTTCTAGAAAATAGCGGCCTGCTTCGTCCCCTCGGCATCGAGGACAATGAAATCCGCTACGACCTCGTCACGCAAAACCATGGACATTTTAAATGCCAATCCTGCGGCGAGATCTACAACTTTCAGATCGATATTGAAGCTGCCCCCACCCAGGGATTAAGTCAGTTTAAAATTGACTCCAAAGATGTATATTTTAAAGGCACTTGTCCCAAGTGCCTGCTAAATATAAATAAAAGGGAATAATGGGAGGAGATTTAATGGACGAAACAATCAAATGCCCGGTAACCGGCAAAACCCGTCCGGCCACAGCCAGTGGCGGCACTTCCAACAGGGACTGGTGGCCCAACCAGTTGAGCCTCAAGATGCTGCATCAAAACTCTCCCGTCGGCAACCCGATGGGCGGGGAATTTAACTATGCTGAAGAATTCAAAACCTTGGACATGAAGGCCATCAAGGCTGATTTATATGCCTTGATGACTGACTCCCAGGAGTGGTGGCCCGCCGATTACGGTCACTACGGTCCCCTCTTTATCCGCATGGCCTGGCACAGTGCCGGCACCTACCGTTCCGGCGATGGCCGCGGTGGCGCCGGTTCGGGTTCGCAGCGCTTTGCCCCGCTTAATAGCTGGCCGGACAATACCAACCTTGACAAGGCCCGTCGCTTGCTTTGGCCCATCAAGCAGAAGTATGGCAAAAAAATTTCCTGGGCCGACTTATTTATCCTAGCCGGCAACTGCGCCCTGGAATCAATGGGATTTGAGACTTTTGGTTTTGGTGGCGGCCGGGAGGATATCTGGGAGCCGGAAGAAGATATCTATTGGGGTGCCGAAAGCGAGTGGCTAGGTAGCAAACGCTACTCCGATGGCAAAGAACTAGAAAACCCGCTGGCCGCCGTCCAAATGGGCCTCATTTACGTCAATCCCGAGGGTCCTAACGGTCAGCCCAGCGCCGTGGCTTCCGGCAAAGACATCCGCGAGACTTTCGCGCGGATGGGAATGAACGACAAGGAAACCGTTGCCTTGGTAGCCGGCGGCCATACCTTCGGCAAATGCCATGGCGCCGGCAGCGCCACCCATGTCGGCCCCGAGCCTGAAGCTGCCCCCATTGAAGAACAGGGCCTGGGCTGGAAGAGCATTTTTAAAAGCGGCCAAGGCCGCGACACCATTACCAGCGGTATCGAAGGAGCTTGGAATTCAACCCCGATCAAGTGGGACAATGGCTACTTTGACGCCCTCTTTAACTACGACTGGGATCTGGTTAAAAGCCCTGCTGGAGCCTGGCAATGGATCCCCACCGATCCGGCCGCCGCAACCACAGTTCCCGATGCCCAGGATCCAAATATCTTTCATGCTCCGATGATGACCACGGCCGACCTGGCTCTGCGGATGGATCCCATTTATAACCCGATTGCCAAACATTTTCATCAACATCCCGAAGAATTTGCCGATGCCTTTGCCCGTGCTTGGTTTAAGCTGACCCACCGGGATATGGGGCCGGTTTCGCGTTATCTCGGGCCCGAAGTGCCAAAAGAAGAATTGATTTGGCAAGACCCGTTGCCGGTTCACACCGGTGAGCTAATCAATGCCCAGGATATTGCCAGTCTTAAAGCCAGCATCCTGGCCTCAGGGCTGTCTGTTTCCCAGCTGGTCACCACTGCCTGGGCCTCCGCCTCGACCTTCCGCGGCTCGGACAAGCGCGGCGGAGCCAACGGCGGACGCATCCGCCTTGCCCCGCAAAAAGACTGGGAGGTCAACCAACCTGAAGCTCTCGCCAAAGTCCTGGAAAAACTGACAAAGCTTCAGCAAGAATTTAATGCCAGCCAGGCTGGGAAGAAGAGTGTTTCTCTAGCTGATTTAATCGTCCTTGGAGGAGGAACCGGTATCGAAGAGGCCGCCCGCAAAGCCGGCCAGACAGTCAGCGTTCCCTTTAGTCCGGGACGGACTGACGCCTCCCCGGAACAAACGGATGTCCATTCCTTTGGCCTACTAGAGCCCATCGCCGATGGATTTCGCAATTACCAAAAAGCCAAATATAGCGTTTCCGCCGAAAACCTTTTGGTGGACCGGGCCCAACTGCTGACCTTGACAGCCCCTGAAATGACGGTGCTCATCGGAGGTCTGCGAGTTTTGGGGGTCCACTATCACAGCAATCTCCACATGGCGTCTTGACGAAGCGCCCCGAGACCCTGACCAACGACTTTTTTGTCAATCTGCTGGACATGGGAACGGCTTGGCGACCCAGCGCCGAAGACCCGGATATTTTTGCCGGTCGTGATTTAAAAACCAAAGAGATAAAGTGGACTGGCAGCAGAATCGACTTAATTTTTGGTTCTAATTCGCAGCTTCGAGCCATCGCCGAGGTCTATGCCGCTGCCGACGCCCAAGAAAAATTTCTCGGGGACTTTGTTGCAGCCTGGGTCAAAGTGATGAATGCCGATCGCTTTGATTTAGCCTAAGCTTAAGCAACTGCGCAACCTACTAATCATGACAGCGAGCCCACGCCATTAGCGGGGGCTCGCTGTTTCTCTGTCTTGTAGAACCATTGTGCTCTTCTAAAAAGTGTCCTTTACTCGCTTACTCGCTCTTTTTCTCGATCTCCGTCACACATTCATTTTTAATCTTCCCCACCAAAAACTGGAGAGCATCGATGACCCGCGGCCTGATATCGCCACCAATCAAGACATACATGATATCATCGCCGACTTCCAGCTGACCTTGATTGAGCCAGACTTTCACATAGACGATCCCTTCCATTTTGTAAGTTTCAGCGATGACAGCTTCGACCTTGCCAGGGTCATAGTCAAACACCATCCCGACGACTTTCGTTCCGTCATCGAGGCCCTGCCGTACCTGGGCCTTGGGAGTCTCTCGCACAACTCCATTATGCACCAAAAACATTCCCGCTTGAGAGGCCACCGAACTAGCCTTGGCCTCACTCAGCCAGGCATCCATCGAAGGTGGCGTTTTTTTTATCTTTTCTAACATCTAAAATTTTCTCCTTTCACATTGTCTTGGCAACCTTTCGCGGACGCCCTAAGTTATACCCTATCCGCAACTCGTTTTTTTTACTTTTAGTATAACTCGTACTGCCCAACTGCGCATCTTGTCAAGGAGAATAATTGGGGTTAGTATTAACCTGAAAAACAAGCTGAGGGTAAAAAATCTTTTACTCTAATCAAAAAGAGAAAATGAGGGATACCTTGATGAACAATATTTTTCGTCAGATAATTACCTTTGCTTTACTGCTGGCAATATGGGCATCTCCAGGGGTGATACCCACCGCCGCTGCAAGTGTCCCGGATAAGCTGATTGTCGTTCATACCAATGACATCCATGGCCGAGTCGTTACCGATGAGAAAATGGTCATCGGGATGGCCAAGCTGAAAACCTTTGTTGAGCGCCTGCAGGCTGCTAATCCCAACCTGCTTATCCTGGACGCCGGGGATGCCTTCCACGGCCTTCCAATTATCACCCTTGGACAAGGTGAAGGGATGATC
>CAZWXO010000208.1:1661-3897 GCA_964637885.1 uncultured bacterium | reverse complement strand
GGAGCGTCCCCTAGTATCCCCCCATCCCCTCCCTAGAAGCGCGGAGAATCGCGTTGCAGCTAGGGACCGGCCTTAACCGAGGGACCGCTAGAACCATTCTCGTCATCCCTTTTAAAAACAAAAACAACACCCGTTTTGTCTTCTTTCATTTGAAGCGAGGCAGCAAACGGTTTACCTGCTTTTGATTTAAACCCCTTGATTGTACCGGTCGCTCCCTTTTTTAACAATTCCAAAGCATTTTTCCCGGTTAATTTTTTTCCGGCAACCGTACCCCAGATCATGAATTTGCAGGGTGGTTCATTTCGATAATTGCTACAGCTCCACCCCACTTTAGTCACCCGGATATCACCACCACATAGCGGGCATGTGCCAATAATCGTAGCGGCTGACCCGGGTTTGTCGGGCGCTCCCTGGATTTTCATCCTTACTGCTAAGAGCCCCTGTGTCGCTGTCGTGACATAGCTTACCATTTCTGACCTAAAAGATAGCGGGGCCAATGCGCCAGTTTCGACAAGTTGAAGCTTTTGCTCCCACTCAGCGGTTAGGCTGGGGCTACATATCTCGTGTTCTGACAATGCCCCAATAATACTGATGCCAAATTCACAGGCATAAAATAGCTTACCCTTGCGCTCGACCATTTTCCGAGCCACCAGTTTTTTAATAATTTCTGCCCGGGTCGCCGAAGTGCCAAGCCCGGCTGATTCTTTCAAAATATTTTTGAGCGCCTCATCATCAAGGTACTTTCCGGCATTTTGCATCGCCTGCAAAAGAGAGGCATCATCGTAACGCTTGGGCGGGGTGGTTTGTTTTGATTCCAGTTTTTTATCAACCACCTCGTAAATGTCGCCTTGTTTGATATCACTTATTTCCCGCTGAACCGTCTTGCCATAGAGAGCTTGATAACCCGGGTTTGTTATAGCTTTGTGACGGGTTATAAAGAGATCCTGCCCGGCTCGTGTAATGATTTTCGTTTTAAGGCTAAGACAGGCTGGCATAAAAATCGCGACAAAGCGCCTAGCTACCAATAGGTAAATGTTTTTTTCTTCGGCTGGCAAGGCAGCTAAATTTGGCCTTGTCTGGGTTGGCAGAAGAGCATGATGATCGGTTATTTTTTTGTCATCGACATAACGCTTGCCTTTCGTGGCGGCGGCGATGGCTGCAGGGCTGGCCAAAATGCCCTGCACCGCCTCTTGCAGCTCAGGGATAGCCGCCAAGCTTTTTAGATGTTTGGGTATTTCCGGGATCATGCTTGTCGGTAAATAACGGGATTCGGTGCGGGGGTAAGAAATTAATTTATACTTTTCATACAAGCTCTGCGCCAAGGCCAAGGTCTGGTCTGCCGGGTAGCCATAGGTCCTGTTGGCCTCTTTTTGCAGCTCGAGCAGCGAATGCAGGGTCGGCGCCTGATTTTTTTCCTGGGACTGCTCAAAGCTTTCGACCGTACCCGTCTCGGGGATACGAGCCAAAATTGCCTCTGCTTTGCTCTTGTCGAGGATGCGACTCTGGTCCTCTTCCGGTTCGTCAGGGTCAAACCATTTGCCGGGGTACTTGCTCGCAAAATTAACGACGATTTCAAAAAAATCCTTCGGCTCAAAGCTAGTAACTTCAAGTTCTCGCTTGACAATGATTGCCAGCGTCGGCGTCATCACCCTGCCAAGTGGCACAAGAGAGCCGGAGCGCAAAGTGACTGCCCTGGACATATTCATGCCAATCAGCCAGTCAAAGTCCGAGCGAAACCGGGCTGATGCCTGAAGGTTCTCAAAATCAGCATCCGGCAAAAGATTTTTAAGTGCGTTTTGAAGAGTCCCTTCCGTGGTATCGGATGCCCACAGCCTCTTTACGGGGACCTTAAGGTTTAGGTGCCGATAAAGCGAATGAAAAATCAGCTCGCCCTCTCGCCCCGCATCGCAAGCGTTGATGATATAGTCGTATTCGTTATCTTTTAGCGTTTTCACAATCTGACGGTGCAGGTCGGCGCAACTTGCCGTCACTTTATACTTTGTTACCTCAGGAATGAGCGGCAAAACTTCGGCCCGCCAAGGCCGCCCCCAACTGACGTCGTATTCTTCGGGCATAAAATTTTCAAGAATATGCCCTCGTAGTGCCATAAAATCGATATGATCAGCAAATGACATTTTATCGTAAGCTGATTTCAGATCCCGCATCAGCGACGGCTTTTCTGCAAGTAGCAGTGCTTTCATTTTTCCCCTCCGTCTTGGTTCGTGGGATACTGGGG
>CAZWXO010000208.1:0-1561 GCA_964637885.1 uncultured bacterium | reverse complement strand
GATACTGGGGGACGCTCCTTGCGTATCCTAGTATCCCTGCCCCTTGAAATACGCAAGGAGCGTCCCCCAGTATCTAGCATATTTCGCTTGGATTTTTATTTTAAAAGAGGAAAAACCAAAGGTTTCATCGAAGTAAATGGAATGACTCTAGAGCAGGCATTGGGTTTTTTATTTCCCGATTCTCCCACTAACGCGGGGCTAGGCATAAGGATAGGTTTGCAACTGCGACGAGGCAAAATTTTTGTTGTTTTGCTATTTTTTAATATGCATTGTGGCAAGTGATTTTCACTAAACGACAAAATGGAGCCGGCCTTTGGGATAAGTGTACGGAACGCGCACGCCGACGGGATGCACTTCTTGGCATATGATTGCCAGATTAAACATGACGATCTCACCCTCTGCCGACCTTTAAAGAATAATCTGGAATGGAAAGGACAAAACGATGGAGAACAATAAATTCACTCTACAAGGGCCCCTCGGACCATCAGGAGCTGTGCTGGTGTTTTTTTGCGTGGTCTTTGATTTACTAATAGCTAGTTTGGCGTTTTTTTTGCCGGGGGATCCTAGTTTATTAATTTATGCGATTTTAACAATGTCGCCAATTTTAGGAATGGGCTTGTACTTTATGCTAAGACACATGGGCGAACTCATTATTACAGAAGATGAAGTTATTTTACGACGCTTTAAGCGCGAACAGCGCATCAGAATTGCTGACATTACAGGTTTTAAAGATCGTGATTTGCATATCCCGCCCAATTTTACTTTACTAACACAAAACGGGCAGCGCTTAAAATTCTCCAGGCAGATACCCGATTTTATTGCAATCTATGCTTTGTTATGCGAACGCATTCCGGCCTTACAATATAAGGGCCCTAAAAATTTCCCCGTTAGCATGACCTCGAGTAAAAGTATTTTGATTAATTTAGGCGGTGGGTGGGCGGTTTTTGGCGTCTTGAGTTGTATATCTGCTTGGTATGGTTTGAACATTGCCGGAAATGATCTCGGGGATGTTGTTGCTTTCTCTGTAATTCTTTTTTTGATGGGCGCCGCAATGTGTTCACTAATTTACTTGGGGTTTCCCCGCAAGCTGTACTTAACTGCAACTGCAATTGATGTCTGTCCACTTTTTTTAGCACGTCGTGCTTACCTCGTTAGCGATATCATATATATATCCTATCGCCAAGAAGACATACGGGGTAACGGCACAGGTGGTTTGCGCCCCGTTGTTGTGATTGAAATGCAAAATGAAAAAAAATTACGACTTACGGAAACAGCGTGCAACGGATTAGGTTTAACTGCCGAGACCTTCTTCAGAATGCTTGTCGAGCTGTACGAACCCCTCGGTATAAAATGCACTGCATAATAGTAACTGTTATCCATTTAACAAGTGTATTCGGCATAATCAACCTAAAGTGAGACATGTTTCAATTCAGCTAAAACAGCACTAGCAAGATAAGACCGCAGCCGCAGATACGAGGGGACGCTCCTTGCGTATCCTCGTATTCGGCCTCAGGGATACGCAAGGAGCGTCCGAGACCACTGAAAAAGTCGGCGATTAACA
>CAZWXO010000207.1:0-3910 GCA_964637885.1 uncultured bacterium | reverse complement strand
ACGCAGATTTTTACTAGTAAAAATCTGTGATCATTTAATCGAAAATGCTGATACAATGTGGATGCCCTTACTATAAGGGCTTTTGGTGTATATTGGACTAAGAAAGTGTTGCTTTTGGCGGCGCTTTTTTTGCGTTTTGCGTCATCTTTATTAAATTATGCAACGGTCAAGTCCGAAATTGTGTGTAAATTCCCCAACTCAAATTTTAAATGTCTTACTGAAAGAAGCATCCGAAGCCATTTCTTAACTTGTCAAATAGGCGCTTTATTCTTAGGGTTTGCTTTACGTGATAGGCCAGCGTCCAATTTTTGCCAAAATGAAAATGTGTGCGTCGTAATAAAAGCGAATTTAAATTAAAGCAGGCAAGGGAATAAGCCAATTGTGCTGTTGAATATTACGAATGATATTGCTACAATTACAACAGCAAATAAAAGGGGGCATATTTGAAATGCCAAATATAAAGCCTATTTCTGATTTAAGAAATTATAACGAAGTCCTGCGCAATATCGAAGTGGGTTCGCCAGTATTTTTAACTAAAAACGGACGAGGCCGTTATGTGGTTTTGGATATGCAAGAATACGACAAGATGCAGACAACCACAAAATTGCTGGTTGAACTTGCTAAAGGCGAAAGAGAGGGGCGCGAACATGGTTGGTTAAGCATTGAGGAATTAGAAACTTCTCTGGGCTTAACAAATGACTAGCCTCCAAATCTCACCTCTGGCGCAAAAAGATATATTGGAAATTAAAGTATATATTTCGGAGGAACTTGCGAGCCCCGCTACGGCTAACAGCACATTGTTGATGATCGTTAAGCGGATTCGAGAACTTGAGGCATTTCCCCAACTTGGAGCGCCGCTGGCTTCAATTATTGAATTTGAAGCTGACTATCGCTTTCTTGTATGTGGGCATTATATAATTTTTTATCGTTATGAAAATGATGTTGTTTATTTAGATAGGGTGCTTTATGGTAAGCGGGATTTTATGAAAATCCTCTTTGGGGACAATGAAGCCAGCTAGAGAATTCATATTCTAAGACCTTGGCGTCGTGGTGGTAGATTATGTTACCAGTTTAACTGATTGAGATGGCCGGACTGAACTGGTTGGCAAGCTGAATTGTAAGCCTCTAAACCCATAAATGCACATACCCTAACCGCGTACCCTTGATAGGTTCTTAATCTTATCGCTATATCTGTTTATATTCATAAGCAGAGAGCCAATTCTACGTAGTAGAATTTCGCGAATCGCTTACGCAGATTTTTACTAGTAAAAATCTGTGATCATTTAATCGAAAATGCTGATACAATGTGGAAGCCCTTATAGCAAGGGCTTTTGGTGTATATAGGACTAAAGAAGTGTTGCTTTTGGCGGCGCTTTTTTTGCGTTTTGCGTCATTTTTATTAATTAATGCAACCCCTTTAGGGGGCAAAACTACCTTTTATTAAAGAGTATGGGTATAATTAAAAAGTGTGAAATCAGGCTAATCTCTTCTGTGGAGGCGCCACTAATGACAGAAGCCACCCCAACCTTTGATCTCTTAGACCCTGTAATTGCCAAAGCCCTAGCTATTGCTACCGTAGCCCATGGCGGGCAGATAGACAAAGGGGGCAAACCCTATATTCATCACCAAATCTATGTGGCTAATCAGATGGAAAACAACGGTGAAATTGTCGTTGCGTTGCTCCATGATGTCTGTGAGGATAGCCCAACTACCTTAGCTGACCTAAAGAAGGCCTGCTTTCCTGAGGAAGTTATTGCTGCAGTGCAGGCCATCACCAAGGTGCCGGGGGAGGATTATGCCACCTACCTAAAGCGAGTCAAGGCCAACCCTACCGCTACCAAGGTTAAATTGGCTGACATGCGACATAATAGCGACATCTCCAGGATAAGCACCGTCACTGAGAAAGACAATACGCGCATTGATAAATACTCACCGGCCAGCTGAAGATCATCGGGAAGGGCGGTAAGTACCGTGAAGATACCACTACGGCCTGATTTGGTTAAGCTGATCCAGGACTACCTAAAGGGTGAACGCAGTGTAAACAAGCATAACTTTAAACGCAATTCATCAGCGCTATCGTCACCTAAGTCGATGGCACCGGTGAATCCGCACACAAGAATATACCGCATGTTCAAAAAACAGATTTCTGCGCATTATTATAGAAAGACAGTACAAGATATTACGAACTGCCTACAGTTGGCGTGAAAACTTATAGAAATCGCTAGATGTATGCTAAAATAAAAACAGACACGTTGTGGTTTATTTGCCCGAAAGACTTAACCTAAAAGTTGGTATAGTATAAGTAAAATTTTACCGTCGAGAAAAAAAACTGAACAAAGGTAATGCGCATAATAGCTGAAGGAGGGATGATACATGGTCAGCATAGAACAGGTGCGAGAAACAATTGAACCATTAGTAAATCAATTTGGCATCGCTAAAGTGGGAATATTCGGATCTTATGCTCGTCGCGAAGCGTCAGATTGCAGTGATCTTGACATATTGATAACTTTTAATAAAGAAAAGGAGATGGACCTAATCGAGTTCATCCACTTGCAAAATATAATTTCTGACAAGCTATCCATCCCTATTGATTTGGTGGAGGAAGAATATTTAAATAAAGATTTTGCTTCAGATGTACTTCAAGAGGTGGTGTACATTTATGGAGAGAGATAAGCAATACTTGCTGGCTATAATGAGAGAAGTATCGTCTCTGCCAGCTATTCTTAAGGGTTATGATGAAGACCGATTCTTGAAATCAGAGAAGACGCAGAAGGCAGCATGTATGACTTTGTTGAATATCGGTGAATTGGTTAAAAATATTTCTCCTGAATTGAAAACGAAATACCCCGCGATTCCATGGCGGGAAATTGCAGGATTCCGCGACATAACAGCGCACAAATATGCTAGTTTGAATATGCGCTTGGTTTGGAAAACAGCCAAAGAGAAAATCCCCGAATTAAGTAAAAGTGTTAAAGAGATTCTTGAACAAGATTAAAGGATACTAGGGGACGTTGCTTGCATATCCTTTGATAGTCATATTGATATCAGCGAAAGTAGCCAAATCAGGAAATGTTTTTTCCGAAAATCCGATAACGCTCTATACCTAAACCCAAGGCCTCATATCAACCCAACCCAGACTATTCATCGAGAACAACCCCACCAGAAATCGTACCTAATAGAATCTCAAGTAGATATTATTAATCTAAGTGTACAAAACATGTACGCTTAGATTATTTTTATTGAAGGGAGAAATAAATGATATGATAAAAATCGACTTAGCACGTGCCCTTGCAGGAAAGCTAGAAATCAGCCTGAAGGATGCCGAAGACTACCTGACAACCTTAATCGAAGTTATCGGTGAAACCCTGGAGAAAGGCGAGAAGGTTCATCTAGCAGGTTTTGGCAACTTCGGATTACGCTATGTACCCGAGCATCAAGGCCGCAACCCAAAGACAGGAGAAAGTTTAACTGTACCCGCCGGATACTACCCGATATTTAAAGCTGGAAAAGGCCTAAAGGACCGTGTAGCCAAATGCCAGATAATTATCGATGAAGAACCAACGGAAACCCCGTTAGAACCGGTTGCAACAGATGAATCCAAGCCTAAGCGAGCCCCAAAGAAGAAAAAGACCGAAGAACCAGCAGATAACGGCTTACAGGTGGCTTCTAGGGAAGACCAAGAGCAACTTTTAGTGACAGGCTGATAGCTCTGAATATGGAGCTTCCCACCCCAACAATTATGTGACACAGTATTATGCAGTCAAGCCTCAATTCAAACTTCGACCAAAGGAAAGAATCGATACCCTTGATTAATTTACCATGGGCAAACACAGCAAAAACTCACTGCTTAATATAAATTAGGCAGTGTGAAGAAAGAATAATAACTTTAAACGCTATTCATCAGCGCTAA
>CAZWXO010000206.1:3462-3938 GCA_964637885.1 uncultured bacterium | reverse complement strand
GCAACAAGGTTAGCTTGGTTACGGGAAGTGCCATTGCTACGGATGCTGCGTTCCGGGTCAAGGCAGTTGAGGGTAGCCGTTTTGCTAGTCTTTCGGTCAATCCTTTGATGGGAGGATCAACGCAAAAACCGGCTTTGACTATCAACTATCTTACGGAAAATATTCCTGTGGACCCTGCCTTGCGAGAGAATCTGGAAATGAGTGTGGACCTCTCTTCTTGGAGTGTTGTCAACGATAACATTTCCATTACCCCAGGAGCGATTGTTTACCTGGCTTACAAGGATCGCCGCACCGCTTATCAGATCATTCGCGCGCCGGCGCGGCCGGCTTACGCTGTTCCAGCGGTCAATTTAGCCAAGGGGGAAACTAGTCTTAATATTCCGGTGACAGTGGAGTATTCCACTAATGGCGGCACAAGCTATGTTGCCGGACCAGGTGCTAAGTTGCCGCTTGCCGCTAATACGACTTACACATTC
>CAZWXO010000206.1:2849-3452 GCA_964637885.1 uncultured bacterium | reverse complement strand
TGCAGCGCCGCGGTGACTGTAGGACCATATCTGCAGATGCCAAAGCCGACGGGGATTATCATGGTGGCAGCCTTTGACTTTCCTGGGGAAGTCACCCTTCAATCCTTTAGCGGGGATTACGAATACGTGGTGGCTGAGACAAGTAGTATTCCGGTCTTTTCGGCGGCTCGGGTTTGTGCGGGGCAGATCCCTGCCACCCCTGGCAAATCTATTTTTATTCGCCTCAAGGGAACGGGCAGCTTCCTACCTAGCGATTATGTGGAGATTCCGGCGCCAGCTCGGCTTCCTGTGATTGATGTCTTTGGACCTGATGCTGCGATTAATTACGTAAATGAGACAGTTATGGTGACATCGCCGCCGGGGATATTCTATGAAATCGCCAAGAATGCTGCTTTTACTCTCGACAAGCGGATTTACGCTGTAGGAACTGGTGCAGCTATCACTCCGGGTGAAAGCCTTTATCTTCGATATCAGGCCAGCAATGACGATAAGGTTTTTGCCAGTGACGGCGTTATGTTTGTCGTCCCGGCCCGGCCGCGGATTGTAGCAGTGCCACGGTTTGTCAATTCTGGGGGGTGGAAGTGTGAATATAGCGATGATACC
>CAZWXO010000206.1:0-2839 GCA_964637885.1 uncultured bacterium | reverse complement strand
TCCCGGTTCGTCCGAGGATTATGGCTGTGCCTCGGTTTGTCAGTGGAGTGTTTGAGTATAGTGATACGACTCTTAAGTTCTATAAAAATAGCGATGACATTTCCACTGCTGATCTTATTGCGAATGTGAACGTCCTCTCACCAACTGTGGGGGATAGTTATCATTTCTTCCGCCCGGCCAAGTCAGGGGAATACTTCCGTAGTGAAATTGTCACCGTTCAAGTCAAATAGATAAATTACCATCAGCGCCGGAAGCAGATTGCTTCCGGCGCTTTTTCCTAAGATCCGCAAAGCTAAGCCAACACCCGTCCATCTTTCCATAATGGACAAAAACCGTGTTTTTGCACCATAATTGTGCATTGTGAATTGTGCATTCAACCCCGTCCCCCCTTCTCCCTGCCGCCTTCCCTTCCTTTCCCCTCGGGCCTTAAGTTTGCTGTATACAAGCTTTAATGATAAGATAGGGCAAAACTTGACTTTGCCATCATATCGGCGATTGTCGATAAAATAACTGGAGGTGCTCAAAATGGCTAAGATGAACGAAAATTTCCTCAATTTGCCGGGGAACTATCTCTTTGCGGAAATAGCCCGGCGGATTAGAGAATTTCAAGCCGAGAACCCGGCGGCGGAGCTGATTCGCCTAGGGATCGGGGATGTAACCCGTCCCCTGGTACCCGAGGTAGTCAAAGCATTACAGGAAGCGGCCGGTGAGATGGGCCAGGCGGAAACCTTTCGCGGGTATGGACCGGATCAGGGGTATGATTTCCTTGTGGAAAAAATTATCGAGTGTGATTATCAGCAGCTGGTCAGTCCCCCCGATCCCGATGAAATTTTCATCAGCGACGGGGCTAAATGCGATACAGGTAATTTCCAAGAGATTTTTGGTGTGGATAATATTGTCGCGGTGACCGATCCGGTTTATCCGGTTTATGTGGACAGCAACGTCATGGCTGGGCGCTCCGGGTCTTTAAACGCGGCGGGGCAATATGAAAAAATAGTCTATCTCCCTTGCTCCGAGGCAACGGGAATGAAGCCAGCCTTGCCCAGAGAAAAGGTTGACATGATCTATTTGTGTTTCCCCAACAATCCTACGGGAGTAACCTTGGCGAAGGCGGAGCTGCGGGAATGGGTGGACTACGCTCGCAGCAACCAAGCAGTGATTCTGTACGACGCAGCATACGAGGCCTTCATTCAGGATCCCGATATTCCCCGGAGTATCTACGAAGTGGAGGGGGCCAGAGAGGTGGCGATCGAGTTTCGCAGCTTTTCAAAAACTGCCGGGTTTACCGGCACTCGCTGCGCTTATACCGTAGTGCCCAAGCTAATCAAGGTTTTTGACAGCGCCGGCAAGCCCCATAGCCTACATGGTCTCTGGCAACGACGCCAGGCAACCAAGTTTAACGGCGTTTCTTATCCGGTACAAAGGGCGGCAGCGGCAGTTTACTCCCCGAAAGGCCAGGAACAGATCAAGGCCAATATCGCCTATTACATGGAGAATGCCAAGATTATTCGGGAAGGGCTAATCGGGGCGGGATTCAAGGTGTTTGGCGGCGTCAACGCTCCCTATATTTGGATGAAAACTCCTGGTGACATCAGTTCCTGGGATTTTTTCGACAAATTGATGCGAGATGCCCATGTTGTCGGGACGCCAGGGTCAGGCTTCGGTGTTAGTGGTGAAGGCTATTTTCGCTTGACCGCTTTTGGCAGCCAGGAAAACTCCCATCGTGCTGTGGAGCGCATATTAAACCGCCTTTAAAAATTTACTTACCTAGAGCCCTAAAATTTCTCGGTGTTGTTATGGATAATTATTCGAATTGGTGTTGGAGAATAAGCTGAGGAGGAGATGAAGATGCGGATTGGGATTATCGTGCGAGACGAAACGATGGATGTCTGCACCGGAAAGAGTTGTTTGGATGCCTTCTATGGTCGCAAAGACTCTTTTGCCGAGTATGGAGCGGAAGTTGAGCTATGTGCTTTTACAACTCATAATGGTGACTTGCAGCGAAAAATCGATAAAATGAAAGAGGCCGGTATCACTTGTGTTCATTTGGGGAAGTGCATGCGCAACGAATGCTCCGAATACGAGGAGCTGGCGCAGCGCCTAGCACAGGACTTCGATGTTGTCGGCTACAGCCACGGCCCTCAGGAATACCCGGCGAGGCCGACTGTTTCGATAAAGCGAGGGAAGTCCTGTGGAGTTGATTCCTAGGCTAAGCATGGTGACCCGACGACTTTGCGGTGATAATTATTTCGACGAATATTTTTATGGATATTTAGAGGGGGTTCACTAAACGCTAGGGGACGGCTTAAGAATAAGAAAATAGAGCAAGTTATCCAAGGCAAGGGGGGTATGGGCAATGTGTTTGATAGTTAAATATGGGGTAAAAGTGCTTCTAGGTTTTTTCTTTATGGTATTGTTAACGCCCTTAAGTAATGCTGCATCTAATGGCAATCTAATGAATGATTATATCCGCGAGATGCAATTGACGCATGTCGAGCGCAGTAACTCGGCGGCTTGGTTGGATAACTTTTCCGATAAAGATTTAGAGAAATTCGAAGCGAACTTTGTGGTGCTCAAAAGGGAGATTGCGGCAGATTCAAGGATGACGCAAGTGGTTAAAGAAATGGAACAGACCAGCCCTGTCAATCAAAAGTCAATTTATATGTCAGCCGCTGAGGTGTTCTCTCCTACCTGGGCCCAACAGGGGTATATTGGAACCAGTGGGCAAACGGATGCTGGACAAAAAGCAGAAAAGATGATCAGCAGTTTTATTGTCACTCACGTTAAAGGTCGAGTCGCAGGTAGGCTTGCTGCTCCGACTTCGGCGCTCCCTGCTACC
>CAZWXO010000205.1:0-4010 GCA_964637885.1 uncultured bacterium | reverse complement strand
TATAAATTATACATTAAATCAAAGGGTGTGAAAATAAAAAACTTCACTCGACGTCCACGTCAATATCCCGCATTGTTAAAGCAATCCTCTTGCGCTGTTTGTCGACAGACAAAACCTTGACTCGAACATTGTCCCCCACCTTAACTACCTCTGAAGGTTGACGGATAAAACGATTGGCCAGTTGCGAAATGTGCACCATCCCATCCTGATGCACGCCGATATCAACACCATTGCGGCCAACGCCATCGAGCACCAAGCCAGCTTCGAGTTGATTGAAATCCAAAACATCCTTGCGGAAGACAGGCTTGGGGAGCTCCTCCCGCATATCTCGGCCAGGCTTCAACAACTCATTGACGATATCGCGCAATGTTGGCACACCCGTCCCCTTCGCCGTGGCAATCTCCGCCATTTTGCCTTGAGATTTGAGCAATTCTGCCAGCGCTGTTTGTTCTTCAGCGATTAAATCCCGGGCGATGTGATAACTTTCCGGATGAACAGCCGTGTTATCCAGCAAATCTTTTCCATTGCGAATCCGTAAAAACCCGGCACACTGCTGGAAGGTTTTGTCCCCAAGGCCCTTGACCTGACGCAATTCCTCCCGCGCGGCAAATCCGCCGGAAGCTTCACGCTGAGCGACAATCGCCTGCGCTGTCTTCTTATTCAAGCCGGAAACGTATGAAAGCAAGCTTGGCGACGCAGTATTGACGTCTACTCCAACTTTATTGACGCAAATTTCTACAATGCCGTCGAGAGATTGCTGCAAGGATTTTTGATCGACATCGTGTTGGTATTGACCAACCCCAATCGCCTTGGGGTCAATTTTAACCAGTTCAGCTAACGGATCTTGAATCCGCCTCCCGATGGAAACGGCGCCACGATAGGAAACGTCCAGATCCGGCAATTCCTCCTTGGCCAGCTTGGAAGCGCTGTAAACTGACGCCCCGGCCTCATTGACAATAATATATTCCTGATTGCCGCCGCTCTCCCGCAGATAATCGACGACAAAGCTTTCCGTTTCCCGACAAGCGGTGCCGTTACCGATGACAATCGAATCGATTTGATATTTCTTGCTCAGCTCCGCCACAGCCTGACGCGCTTCCACCACCTTGTTCTGGGGAGGAGTCGGAAAAATAACTCCCGTCGTCAAGACCTTGCCAGTCTCGTCCAAGACTGCCAGCTTGCAGCCTGTCCGAAACGCCGGGTCCAAAGCCAAGATGCGTTTGCCGGCTACCGGCGGCTGCAAGAGCAGCTGCTGCAGATTTTGGGCAAAGACATTGATCGCCTGACTCTCGGCCGCCTCGGTCAAAGCGGTGCGAATCTCCCGCTCCAGCGAGGGAAAGAGCAGTCGTTTCCAGCTATCCGTGACAGCTTGATAAAACAAACTTCCCTCGGATGCGTTCGCCGTGGCAAAATGCTTCCAGATCACAGGCAAGGCCTCGCCGGCCTCCATCGCCAGAGATACTTTAAGGATTCCTTCCTTTTCACCCCGGTTGAGTGCTAGTATGCGGTGATGCGGGACCTTGGCAACGGGCTCGCTAAAGTCGAGATAGTCGCGATAATTGTGCACCCCGTCCGCACCCTTGCTGGCAACAACGCCGATCCGCCGCAAGAGACGTCGCAAGGTCTCCCGATAAGCCGGTTCATCAGAAACAACCTCGGCCACGATATCCATCGCCCCTTGGAGCGCTGCTTCAACATCAGCCACCCCTTTTTCCGCGTCGATATAATCCTCCGCAGAGGATTTTGCCTCCGCTTCTTTTCCAGCAAGAATTAGTAGCGCCAAGGGCTCAAGGCCTCTTTCCCGCGCTACCGAGGCCCGCGTTTTTCTTTTCTGTTTATACGGCCGATAGATATCTTCCACCGCTGCTAAAGTGACAGCTCCGGTGATTGCCGCCCTCAGCTCGTCGGTTAACTTCCCTTGCTCTTCTATCGAAGCGAGAACCTCGGCCTTTCGCTTCTCTAAATTGCGCAAATAAGCGAGGCGCTCCATCAGGTTGCGCAACACATCTTCGTCCATCCCACCGCTGACCTCTTTACGATAGCGGGCAATAAACGGCAAGGTCGCCCCCTCGTCAACTAATGCGACCACCGCCTCGACGTTGTCAAGCCGCAGCTTTAATTCCTGAGCAATTACCTGTGAAATCTGCATTCTTTCAACTCTCCTCGTGACATAAAAATAGTGTTAGTAAAAACAGTGCATTTATACTAACACATTTCACACCCGATAAGAACATTTTTCAGTTTCCATGCCTCTTGGGATAAAAATAAGCAGCAGTCCCTAGAAAGCGGAACGCTGATACCGCTTGCCCCCTTTTATAAACCTAAAAGCCGCCCAATTTTGCTGCACATGACGGAATAGCCTACCAAAGATCCCGGCACTAATCCGAGCGATTCTTCCCCTCTTCGCCACACGGGAGATGAACAAATAGAGGGAAGCATGGGTGGGTCAAGCTAGTAAGAAACAAGTCAACATTATACTGGCACAAAAGTTTCGAATGAAAAATTCAATGTGAATTATATGCATTTGACGACTAGGAAAAGAAGTAGCAATATATTTGAGATTTTTCCTCATATTAATTGCATATTCGCGCCAATATGGCTATAATAACCGTGATGAGCGACGGCATTATCGCAACCACAAGGAGGTTATTGTATGCTGATAAAGTATAAATTTCAGAATTTCCGCTCCTTTAAGGGCAATACCCAACTGAACATGGAAGCAGGAACCCAGCGGACGATGGATGAAAATCTCATCCGTGAAAATGGACTCCGCATCCTTCCCTCAGCGGTAATATATGGCGCCAATGCCAGCGGCAAATCCAATATTATTATGTCCCTGGCGATTATGCGGGAAATCGTGTTGCAAGGATCGCTGGAATCGCCCTCACCCGATTTGCATAACCTTGAATTCTATCCCTTCACACACAGCCTGGAGCGAAGCCCCATGTTATTCGAAGTGGAATTTACGCATGGTGGTTCTCATTTTTTATACTCCTTTGAAATCCTAACTGAATTGTTTGAGAGGGAGAAACGAAAAATTAAATCGGAACAGCTATGGGTTAACAGCAACAAGGGAATGCTGCAAATTTTCGAGCGCGACCAGCAGCAAGTCACAATCAAACGAAACAAAAAGGTGCTTTCACTTATACAGTATAATGAAAAACTATTGGGTGAATTCGAAGCCAAAATCAATAAAAATCTTGACCCGACTGAATTGTTTTTAACCCGGGCCTTTAAAACCATTATCAGCGGTGAAATCGCCGATAAAATAATTGACTTTTTCAAAAACAAACTGGTTGTAGTAAGTGATTTTACCCTCAAGAAAGCTAACCTGACATTTGCCACAACCGATATGCCTGATAAAGAGTTCCTTGCCTGGAATAAAACACTTGAAGTATTTGTAAAAAACGCGGATTTCGGTCCTCAGCGAATCCTCTTCAAATCCCAAAAGTCCGAGGATGAGCATTCCGCCGACATGCAGCTTGTATCCATTTACAAATCGGGTAACCGAGATGTAATGGTCCCAGCAGAGTTAATGGAGTCGAGGGGAACTTTGAAATTATTAGATTTCGCCGTTTCTTTTGAGAATCTCTTCACGGCAGGCGGTGTTTTCGTCCTTGACGAATTTGATGCGGCAATCCACCCTGAGTTGATAAAAGGCATCATCGCACTTTTTAACGACCAAACAGTAAATAAAAAAGGCGCACAACTCATTTTCACGACACATAATCCGATTTATATGAGCAACAGGATATTCCGCCGTGATCAAATCAAATTTGTCGAAAAGGATGCAGACACCTTTGAAAGCGCCATCTATTCATTGGCTGACTTCGGCGCAACGGATGTCAGAAATGACCACAACTATCTATTAAATTATTTCAAAGGCAAATACGGCACACTCCCGTACATTGATTTTTCCAATCTTTTCGACAATGCAGCGAAGGAGGAAAATTAATGTATCGCAAAACATACTTTTGCGTTTGTGAAGGGCAACAAGAAGAAATGTACCT
>CAZWXO010000204.1:968-4013 GCA_964637885.1 uncultured bacterium | reverse complement strand
ATGATGGTATGCTATTAGGAGGGATTAGCGGGTGAAATTTCGTGAGCTAGAAAGGCTAGTCCTGGAAGATGGTTGGCAGTTGAAAGGCTGTATTGGCTCCCATTATCAGTACGCTCATCCTGAGAAAAAAGGTAAAGTGACGATACCGTATCACTCTGGCGATGTTGCCAAAGCGGTTATTCACTCAGTTTTGCGGCAAGCAGGGCTAAAATAAATTTGGAGGTGAATTATTGATGGTTGTTGCATATCCGGCATGTTTTTATAAGGAAGCAGAGGGTGGATATTCAGTTATTTTTCCTGATTTAAATCATTTGGCAACTTGTGGTGATGATTTGGAGGAAGCTCTTGCCATGGCAATCGACGGTCTTGCTGGTTATATTTATTCGGCGAAGCAAAATGGCGAGTGCATTAATCCACCTTCAGATATGAAAAAAATTGACCCAAATAGCGAGTACGAAGATTACAAGGAAGTGTTCGTCAATTTGGTAGCCGTTGATGTCGATGAGTATGCTAAGAAGCACTTTGAGAAGGCTGTGAAAAAGACGGTGACAATTCCTAAATGGCTTAATGATATGGCAGTTCACGAAAAAATAAATTTCTCGAAAACCCTTCAAGGAGCTCTTTTGTCTGAGTTAAAAAGTAAGCGTTTATAGTTTAAGACGTGGCAGGAGCGTGACAGTGCCGCATTCGTTGCCACATTCCCGGAATGGAGTTTATAAAGCAAAGGGTGGCGTTGGCCAAATATTGACTAATCTGCTGATTGCAATATTGATTAATCGCGCTATAATGAAGTTGATTAATCGAAAGCGGGGTGATTGCTATGCTGGTAAATGCGACGGAGTTTAAAACCAGAGTCGGAAAGTATCTCGATATTATCGACAAGGAAGATGTTATTATCTCGCGGAATGGCAAAATAGTGGCTAAACTTGTATCGGTAAAGCAAGCGGGCACGCCCAATGCCGATTTCCTATACGGTCTTTTGGCGGATGAGGTAAGTGATAAGGACATTTCGATTGAAACTATCAGAGACGAAAGGATAAGCAAAAAGTATGGAAGTTGTAATTGACACGAATGTTATCCTTGACGCGCTTCTAAAGAGAAGTCCTTTCGATTTGGAGGCATATGGGATTTTAAAAATGGCGGATGAAAAGAAAATCAATGCGCATATTGCGGCGTTTGCCGTGACAGATATATATTATTTTATTAGTAAAACGCTAAACCATGAACTTAGGATCAAGGCGATCAGAGCTTTGTTTAATCTTGTTAGCGTAGCCAGCACTACAAAGCAAGATCTCGAAAAGGCAATGCAGTTATCTCAGTTTGATGATCTGGAGGATGCGCTGCAGCTGCAATGCTTGATTAAAATTAAAGGCGATTATTTGGTTACGAGAGATAAAAAATTTTTGAAGCTATGTGACAAGGCCATTTCCCCGGGAGAGTTTTTATCCTGCGTCGGGGGGACGGAGTAGCGGGGGTAAGGAGGTCGGCAGGTGATTGATTCGGAAATTATTGATATTATTAGGGCTTTGCAAGCGGCGGGATCAGAGACAAACATTTTGGAAGCCAAGGCAGCCAAAGATGGCTGTCCTAAGCGTTTGTATGATACTTTGTCAGCCTTTGCCAACCAGGCGGGTGGCGTTATTGTCTTTGGGATTGATGAGAGGGATGGGTTTGAAGTATGTGGCGTTTATGACGCTACGGATTTACAGCAAAAACTTGTCGCTCAATGTAACCAAATGGTGCCAGCGGTACGCGGGGTATTCAGCACTTTATCAGTCGAAGGGAAGACGGTGGCCACACTGGAGGTTCCTGAAGCGGCCACTGCTGATAAACCGGTGTACTATGCCGGCGCAGGGATTCATAAGGGGTCTTACATTCGGGTAGGTGACGCCGATATTTTAATGACGGAGCGCGAGATTTATAGCCTGATGGCTTTCAAGAATAATGTCAATGATGAATTACGCGTCGTGGAGCGTGCAGATATAATTGAACTCGACGGGGATAAGCTAACTGATTATCTGAAAAATGTTGTTGCAAAAAATCCGAACTTCGCTAAATTGGGGCAGGATCGGATGCTACGGGATATGGGCATCATCGATATTGATGAGCATGGTTCGATACGGCCCACGGTTGTGGGTTTACTGTGTTTTGGAGTCTATCCGCAGAGTATTTTCCCTCAGTGGGTCGTGACCTGTGTTGTCGTGCCTGGTCGGGAAATTGGCAAGGTTGGCGGGATGGGGGAAAGATTTATCGATAACAAAAAAATTGAGGGCGCTTTACCCGAAATGATAGAAAAGAGCCTGAATTTTGTCTTGAAAAATATAGCAGTCAAAACCATCGTCAACGCAAAGACGGGTAAGCGTGAAGATAGGGCCGAGTATCCGATTAGCGCGATCAGAGAGGCAATTTTAAACGGGATTTTGCATCGCGACTACAGCTCTCACACTGAGGGGGTTTATATCCAAGTTCGCATTTATAATGACCGGATCGAGATTCAAAATCCTGGCGGACTTTATGGTGGTTTTAGGCTGACTGACATGGGCAAGAGAAAAAATTACAATGTGCGCAACCCGCATTTAATTAGAGTTATGGAAGATTTGGGTATTGTTGAAAATCGTGGTTCTGGTGTGCCGACAATGATTGAGGAAATGCTTGGGTATGGGCTTGAAGCTCCGGATTTTGCTGAAATCGGTGGCGATTTTATTGTGACCTTCCAGGGGGCATCGAAGGGGAATGATACTTTAAATGATACTTTAAATGATACTTTAAATCAGGTTGAAAAGAAAATTCTTGGGTTAATTGAACAAAATGGCAATATTACCACCGAAGAAATAGCAAAAGATGTGGGAGTTGCATTAATTACAGCGAAAAGGCATATGCGATCTCTGCAGGATCGGGGTTATCTTGAAAGAGTCGGATCAAGAAAAAAAGGCAATTGGAAGAGCGTGACGAGGGGACGGGGTTAGTGGCACATTTTATCACGTGGTTTATTTGCTTTCGATAAGACCTGTAAAGCTTTACTGCTAGCCGATTATCACCATAGAA
>CAZWXO010000204.1:0-958 GCA_964637885.1 uncultured bacterium | reverse complement strand
TTGGAAGAGCGTGTCGAGGGGGCGGAATGAGACCACTGAAAAAAGCCATTAGGCTTTTATCGTTCACAATTCACATCGATGGCGTGACGCGTGACGGAGGGACGGGGTTAGTGACACATTGATCCCTCACGGTGACTGCCACCATGGTGTACTTGGAAAATTTGTGCGGGATGAATGGGATGTTGAGAGGGCGAATTCGTTTCGGCCTTTTTATTTTGAGCGATATTGTTGACAATTGAATGACATGCTATACTGAGCCTAGAAGATGGGAGGTGCCGACGATGGAGTTTTGTACTGTCCGGGATTTAAGGACGCAGCCAGGTAAAGTGTGGGCGCGTTTGGCAGAGAAGAAGGAGATAGTGGTGACGAATAACGGGCGGCCTAATGCCCTGATGATTGATGTTACGGAGGACAACCTAGAGGATGTGTTGACAGCAGTCCGGCGGTCGTTGGCTATGCAGGCTATCACCCGAATGCGCCTAGCTGCTCATTCGGCTGGTCTTGATAAGTTGACAGAGGCAGACATTCAGGAAGAAATCACGGCCTATCGTCAGGAAGGCAAGCAGTGATGCGGATAGTCCTTGACACGAATGTTCTTGTTTCTGCCTTGCTGACGCCTTGTGGGCACGCCAGCAGAATTTTCGATGGCTTTGTCACGGGGCAGCTGTTTTTGTTTTACGATGCCAGAGTAATGCTTGAATATGAAGGGGTGTTAAAGCGTCCCAAGTTTGGCTTTGCCATGACCCACGTAGGGCAAGTCCTTGATTTGATTGTCAGCCAGGGTGAGGGTATTATTCCTAAGCGATTATCCTGGGCGATGCCAGATGATGGGGATTTGCCTTTTTACGAGGTTGCCCTTGCGGCGGAAGCTTATTTGATTTCAGGGAATAAGCGACATTTTCCGGAGGATGCATTTGTGAAGAGTCCAAAGGAATTTTGCGATTTGTGGCCCCTTGAT
>CAZWXO010000203.1:0-4021 GCA_964637885.1 uncultured bacterium | reverse complement strand
CGGGAAAGAAGCAGGGGAGTCTTATCCATGGAGTGTTTTGCTGGCAGCTCAGCCCGACATGGCGGATTTAAGACAGCTAGCATCCGATGAAGCCAGTGAGAGTCGGGTAAGACTTATGGCGTGTCGGGAACTGCAAAGACGCGGGGAACCGATGGACGCCAGCCTGCTCCTCGGCGTGATCGTTGAAGTTGGCCTTGAGAATGGCTTAGACACCTTGGCGGTTTATCCGGACGGAACTGCTCGCTATATTAATCAGGCAGGCGGTGTCATCGTTTGGGAAGAAGAAGATGAGCTGCTGGCTTTTAAAATTGGGAAGCTGATGCAGCTGAGCCAAGCAGTAGTGGCAAAAATTGGACCATGGGACAAGGATCGACTGCCTCCCCCGTCGATAGGACACGTTCGCTTGTCTTTTTTGGTTTCCAACGGTTTGTATTTTGGTCAGGGCAGCATGGAGGTCCTTGCTCAGGATGCGATGGGAGGGCCTGTTATCCAAGCTGGTTCGGAAATCCTCAGCTTTTTAGTGGAGCGGTCTGTCGGTGGATTTTCAGTTGAACATCTTTAAATTGACTTCTCAACTTTAGTGGTCTACAATCGAAACGACGATGGCAAGGGGTCGTTGGTTTACTAGGTTTTATCAAGTATTACCCCTGCCCGCGCCGCAATGAAATTTACGAGGAGGTTAGATCATGAGTCGTATTGTTCGCTGCGGACTGACCCAAACCCACCATGAGGTGGATGGCAATGAGCCGGTCCAAAAACACATCGATGCTGCCGTCGCCAAGCATCTGAAGCTGGCAGAGGAGGCAGCCGCCCAAGGAGTACAGATTCTCTGTTTCCAGGAGGTTTTTACCGGGCCCTATTTTTGCTCAGAGCAGATTACTAAATGGTATGATATCGCCGAGCCGATTCCCGATGGCCCCACGACAAAAATATTCCAAGAGGTCGCTAAAAAACATAAGATGGTAATGGTTCTGCCGCTTTATGAAGAAGCAATGCCTGGCGTCTATTTCAACGCGGCCGCTGTTATTGATGCCGATGGGACCTATCTCGGAAAATATCGCAAAACCCACATCCCCCATGTGGATGTCAAGGATGGCTGGGGATTTTTTGAAAAGTATTATTTTAAACCCGGCAATTCAGATTGGCCGGTTTTTGAGACAGCGTATGCCAAGATTGGCGTCTATATTTGTTATGACCGTCACTTCCCTGAGTGCGCCAGAATGTTAGGCCTTAAGGGTGCCGAAATCATGTTTAACCCTTCCGCAACTGTGGCAGGAACTTCCGAATATCTGTGGAAGCTGGAGCAGCCAGCTCAAGCTGTGGCTAATGTTGCCTTTATCGGTGCCAACAATCGGATTGGCTTTGAGTCCCCGTGGAACATGGGCGAGTTTTATGGCAGCAGCTATTTTTGCAACCCTAAGGGTGAGATTGTCGCTTCGGCCAGCCGCGATAAAGAAGAATTGGTAGTAGCAGATCTGGATCTGGATTTGATTCGGGAAATCCGCAACCGCTGGCAGTTTTACCGGGATCGTCGCCCGGAGATGTATTATGTGGACGACGTGGAATAACTGTTTTTATTGACCATATCAAATGAAGAGGAGAGAAACACTATGTCAAAACTAAGCGTAATCGAAGGAATCGGCGAAATCTATGAAGCAAAGCTAAAGGAGGCTGGAGTTGATTCGATAGAAGAGCTCCTAGACACTTGTGTTACCAAAAAAGGCAGAAGTGATTTGGCGGAGAAGACTGGCATAACGGAGAAATTAATACTCAAGTGGGCCAATCATGCTGATTTAGCCCGGGTTAAAGGTGTCGGGGGAGAGTATGCTGAGCTGCTGGAAGCTGCGGGCGTCGATACGATACCAGAGCTCGCGCAACGCAAAGCAGAGAATCTCTTTGCCAAGATGGCGGAGGTCAACGAGGCTAAGAAATTGGTCCGAAAACTTCCCTCGCAGGAACAAATTGTGGATTGGGTTGAACAGGCCAAGAAATTGCCCCGAAAGCTTGAGTATTGATAGTTTTAGGGATTAGGTGCCAAATGATTGGACGGAGGAGGGCTTAGAATGGGTGGATTCAGGGATAAATTAGGTGATTTTCTAGACGATGCCAAGGATAAAGCCGGTGATTTGAAGGAAAAAGCCGGGGATGCCTTGGGAGAGGCTAAAGAGAAGGCTGGAGTTTTGAAAGACAAGGCCGGGGATGTTTTTGACGATGCCAAGGATAAAGCTGGCGTGTTTAAAGAAAAAGCCGGCGACGTTTTTGAGGATGTCAAGGAAAAAGCCGGTGAAGCAAAGGACAACATAGGCGCTAAGGCTAAGGAAGTTGCAGAAAAGGCAAAGTCTCTTAAAGATTAAAGGGAATTGTCGAGCAATTTATTTCTCGTTAGTTGACGTTTGGATAAATACCTGCCTTCGGATGCTGACGCTAGCCGAGGCAGGTATTTTTTATCATTAGTATTTTAATAGTGATTCCACTGCAACAACTGTAAGAAAGCACGGTTTTTCACACAGAGTCACAGGGTTCACAGAGGGGAATATATTCATATTATGCGGAACCTTGTATGGCAAGGCTCCGCCAAGATATAACCATTCTCTTCTCTGTGCCTTTGCGTCTCGGTGAGAAATAAATCCCCGCTTTTTAGTTTTGACAGCAGAATCAATAGTTAAGTTGTTTGGAAAAGATCACAAAATTTATTGGAGGGTTTGCGATGGCGCACGAGATTGATTATGAAATAAAAGGGCAAGAAATGCAGTATGTGGAAATTACATTGGATCCGGGGGAGAGTGTCGTTGCCGAAGCGGGCGGGATGATGATGATGGACCGGGAGATAACGATGGAAGCTATCTTCGGGGATGGGAGCGAGACCCAACAAACAAAGGGCTTGATGGGGCACTTGATGAGTGCCGGCAAGCGTGTCTTGGCGGGGGAGTCGCTTTTCATGACTTTGTTCACCAATCGGGGGCAAGGTAGAAAAATGGCAGCTTTTGCCGCCCCCTATCCGGGGAAAATTGTTCCTTTTGATTTGCGGCAGTATGGCGGACGATTGATTTTACAAAAGGATAGTTTCTTGTGTGCGGCCAAGGGGGTCAGTATCGGCATCGCCTTTCAGAAAAAAGTTGGGGTCGGGCTTTTTGGCGGTGAGGGTTTCATCATGCAGAAGCTTGAGGGGGATGGCCTTACATTTTGCCACGCCTGCGGTACTATTGCCGAGATAGAGCTGGCTCAGGGGCAAGAGCTGCTAGTGGACACTGGTTGCCTGGTAGCTCTGACTTCCACTGTGCAATATGACATCGAGATGGTTAAAGGAATTAAAAGCGCTTTCTTTGGAGGCGAGGGACTTTTCTTTGTCCGTCTGACTGGCCCGGGGCATGTCTGGCTACAGTCGCTGCCCTTTAGCCGCCTGGCGGATCGGATCACTTCCACGGCTAAATCACCGATGGGTGGCAAGGGCGAAGGTAGCGTCCTCGGTGGGCTTGGCGATCTGCTGAATGGTGACAATTAAAAGGGTTGCATGTCAGGAAGATACAAAGTCGAATTTAAAAGACGGGGAGATTTGCTAATAATTCACGGTTGATTTTCAATTGCTGGCTTTTCCGGCATGAAAATAGAGGTGCGCTTTGCGCACCTCTATTTGTTTTTTGATCAATCGATTGCTTGATCTTTTTTATCCATTTGGTCAAAAGAATCGTAATAGTTATAATCCAGTCCGCCTTTGCCGTCTTGCAAAATCATGTTGGCGGCAATGCGTCCGGATTCGTAAATCGTCGGCAGTCCGCTGCCAGGGTGGGTGCCGCCACCGGTCAGGTAACAATTTTTGAATTCTTCGAAACGATTGTGGGGGCGGAAGTACAGCATTTGAGTAATTTTGTGACTTAAATTAAAGGTCGCACCTTTGTAGACATCGTAGTCTTTTTCCCAATCCCGGGGAGTGATAATTTTCTCCGCGACTATGTGCTGGCGGATATCCTGTAGTTCAGTTTTTTTCTCGATTTGATCGAGAATAAGCTCGCGAAAGCGAGGA
>CAZWXO010000202.1:0-4041 GCA_964637885.1 uncultured bacterium | reverse complement strand
CGAATTAGGAGGGTGAGATGAGAAAGCTATTGGTATTGTTAATCAGCTTTTACCGGTTGGCTATCTCGCCCTTGTTTCCGCCTTCGTGCCGTTTTTATCCCACTTGCTCGGAGTATGCAGTGGAAGCGATTGAAAAATATGGGCCTGTCAAGGGCTTGCGGCTTTCGGTTTGGCGCGTCTTGCGTTGTAATCCGTTTTGCCGGGGTGGCTTTGATCCTGTCCCGTAAATATAATTGTTAAGGGGGAGATTTTTTTGCCGGGATTTAGTTACCTGGTTGATGGATTGCGTGTCTTTTTGGACTGGATTTTTGCGATGCTGCAAGGTGTCGGCCTTCCCAATTATGGTATTGCGATTTTGATTCTAACCATTTGTATCCGGACGGCGGTGCAGCCGCTATCGATTAAATCTGCTAAGTCGATGCGGGAGATGCAGGAAATACAGCCACTGATCAAGGAGCTGCAAGAGAAATATAAGGGCGATTCGCAGACGCTCAATACCAAGGTGTCGGCTCTTTACAAAGAGCACAAGGTCAATCCATTGATGGGCTGCCTCCCGATTATCATTCAAATGCCTTTTTTGATCGCACTTTTTTATGTGCTCAAGGACTATGCTTATATTGAAGGCTACGAAAGATTTTTATGGTTACCGACTCTAAGTGATCCGGATCCGCTGTATATCTTGCCAGTGGTGGTCGGTGCGACAACTTTTGTGCAGATGAAGCTGACTTCGGCGGGGAGTATGTCCAAGGAGCAGGCCTCGATGCAAAAAATCATGGCGATCACGATGCCGCTTTTTATCGGCTACATCAGCTTTAGCTTTGCCGCTGGTCTATGCCTGTACTGGGCTTTTGGTAATTTCTATGGAATCACCTATCAGTTCTTTTTTAATCGAAGAGCAGATCGTAAAAAGAAGGCGGCTTTGGCGGCCAAGGACGATGCGTCAGCTGCAGATCGGGCTGAGGCCGAGGCGCGGGCAGCTGCCAAGCGCGAGCAAAAGGCTGCCGCCAAGGCTGCTAAAAAGGGAGGAACAAATTAATGAAGACCCTTGAATATTTTGGCAAAACTGTTGAAGAGGCTTTAGAGAAGGCGGCTGCTTCTCCAGAGGTTGGCGACAATAGCTTTACCTTTGAGGTAGTTGAAGAGGCGGCGAAGGGATTTTTAGGTCTCAAGACCAAAGAAGCTAAAATTGTCGTTCACGTCGCCGAAGGGGCTGACGAGAAGGCGGTTCAATTTCTTAGTGGCGTCTTTGACGAGATGAAGTTTCCTGTCGAGATCAGTTGTGTGGCTAACGAAGATGGTTTTGTGCTGGATTTATCCGGCGAGGATATGGGAATTCTGATTGGGCGACGCGGTCAAACTCTGGATGCTTTGCAGTATCTGTCTAATTTAATCGCTAATCGTCACGTGACCGAAAAAGTTCGAATCGTGTTGGATACCGAAAGCTATCGGGCGCGTCGGGAGGATGCCTTGATCCGTTTGGCGGATCGGATGGCTAATAAGGCGATTCGGTTTCGGCAGCGGGTGGCCCTCGAGCCGATGAGTGCCCAGGAGCGCCGGATTATTCATAAGGCTTTGCAGGAGAATCCCGATGTTGAAACTCTCAGTGAAGGGGAAGAGCCGTATCGCCAGCTGGTAATTTTTCCGAAGAAGCGGGTCGAGGAAAAGGTGGATTATCGGGCCAAGGCCAAGAAACTTTGGGAAAAAGAAACGCCAATCGACGAAAATTTTGTCGCTGAGCCGGTGGCGGAGACGCGGCCGCGAGATTTCGGCGTGATTAAGCTTAAGTAGTTAGATAGG
Organism: uncultured bacterium; assembly: GCA_964637885.1. GTDB lineage: Bacteria > Bacillota > CAZWXO01 > CAZWXO01 > CAZWXO01 > CAZWXO01. Next base: position 2,244 of record CAZWXO010000202.1, on the reverse strand, counting down.
TAACAAGGGTTAGGTAATAAAATAGAACGCCGAGGGCGCTTGGTTTTTGGCGGAAGCTGGACTGTGCTTTGGTTGGTAATTTTTTGGCCCGGACATTGTCCGGGTCTTTGTTTTTGACCTGACTCTGAGCGGGTAAAAAATGTGCGGGAGGTAGTTAAATATTTTGGATACGATTGCGGCAATTTCTACGGCACCGGGGGCAGCGGCTCTTTCGATTGTGCGGGTGAGTGGCGATGACGCCATCCGGATTGCGACCAGGATTTTTCGGGGCCGCGAGGAGCTGGCTCTAGCGGCGACACACAGCGCTCATTATGGCTGGGTGGTGGAGCCGGAGACGGGGGAGCGGCTGGACGAGGTCTTGGCCTTGGTTATGCGGGAGCCTCGCACGTATACCCGTGAGGATACAGTCGAGTTCAATTGCCATGGGGGAGACGCGGCGCCGCAGACAGTTTTGAGTGCTTTGTTGCGAGCTGGTGCCCGTCTGGCTGAGCCAGGCGAGTTTACCCAGCGGGCTTTTTTATCAGGACGGATCGACCTTTCCCAGGCTGAGGCGGTGGCGGATATTATCGGCGCTGCGGGTCGGGCAGCGCTGAGTCAGGCCCATCGCGGTCTATGCGGGGAGTTGGGCCAGCGTTTGGCACGGAGCCGCCAGGCGTTACTAGAGGTGTTAGTCTATTTACAGGCAGGCATCGACTATCCGGAAGAAGATTTAGCCCTGCTTTCGACGGATGATGTGGCAGAAAGGCTAAATCAGGCCCTCAGCGAGGTGCGGCGTTTGGTGGCTGGGGCCAGTAAAGCGCGGATGCTGCGGGATGGCGCAACTGTCGCCATCGTCGGGCGGCCCAATGTGGGCAAGTCATCATTGTTTAATTTGTTATCTGGCAAAGGTCGGGCTTTGGTAGACGCGGCTCCGGGAACGACTCGGGATGTCCTCGAGAGCCCGGCCGACCTCGATGGTTTTTTCGTCTACCTGTCGGATACTGCCGGAATTCGCCAGTCTGACGATCACCTGGAGACGGCGGGTGTCGCTTTAGCGATGGAAACTGTGCGACAGGCAGATCTAGTTTTGTGGGTTATTGACGGGCAGGCTGGTTTAACACCGGCTGATCGCGAAGTTTTTGAGCAATTGCCCAAGGGGCCTGTTTTTCTAGCGATTAATAAGATCGATTTGCTCGATGCTGCGGAGGCGCGGACTTTGGCCATGGATTTAAAGGAGCGACTGGCTTTGCAGGGGGCGCTGCTAGTTTCAGCAAAAGAGCAGCTAGGCATTGAGGAGCTGATACTGGGGATGGCGGGGTTTTTGCGCCAAGGCGGTTTGCAGGATGCTCTGCTGGCGAATCTCCGGCAGGCCAAGCTTGCTGAAGAGGCTTTGGCTAGTTTGCAAGGGGCGTGTCGGGCCTTCGCCGAGGGTTTGCCGGAAGACATTATCGCTGTCGAGTTGGAAGCGGCTCTGACCTATCTGGGTGAGATTACCGGCGACCATGTCAATGATCAGATTGTTCACGATATTTTTAGTCGTTTTTGTGTCGGGAAGTGATGTAAGTGACAGATAAATTTGATGTTGTCGTAATTGGGGGTGGCCATGCCGGCTGCGAGGCAGCGCTGGCTTCGGCGCGGCGGGGTGCGCGGACACTTTTGTTTACAATTTCTCTCGATCACATTGGCTTGATGCCATGCAATCCTTCGGCGGGGGGGCCAGCCAAGGGTCACATTGTGCGGGAAATTGATGCGATGGGTGGGGAAATGGCAAAGGCAGTCGATGCCTCCTCGATTCAGACGCGGATGCTTAATACCAGCAAGGGTCCAGCGGTGCGGGCTTTGCGCTCTCAGTGTGACCGACATTTATATCATCGCCACATGTTGATGGCGGTGCTGGGAGAAGAAAATCTGACTGTGCGCCAGGGGATAGTGACCGAGGTGTTTGCTGATGGATCCGGGATTAAAGGTGTGCAGACGGTGGCTGGGGTCAACGTCGCCTGCCGGGCGCTGGTAATCGCGACGGGGACCTATTTAGAGAGCAAGGTTATCATCGGGCAAGCCAAGTATGATGGCGGACCGGCGGGCCAGGTAGCGGCGCGTGGCCTGACGAGTAGCTTGCTGCGATTAGGACTTGAGGTCGGGCGCTATAAGACTGGTACGCCAGCCCGTATCGATGGGCGGAGCCTTGATCGCGGGTTAATGGCCGAGCAGCCCGGGGATTTGCCCCGGCGCATATTTACCCAGGGGGGCATCGTCAATGCCTTA
>CAZWXO010000201.1:2023-4058 GCA_964637885.1 uncultured bacterium | reverse complement strand
GGTTAAGACCCTCGGAAGCGGCATCGGTACCCATTAAAATCTTTATCTCGCGGCGCTTGACCATCCGCTTGATATCCTCTTTGCTATGCCGCTGATATTTGCCGTCAACGATAATACCCGACTTGTCACCCCCGGCATAAAGCCCGATGGCAACACCCTTTAGGTCATTGGATAAATTCTCGGCAACCCAGTAAGCAGAATCAAAATACTGGGAAAAAATAATACAACCCTTTTCCATAAAACCCTTTTTCGTTAAAAGGTCGAGGACCAAGGCATATTTAGGATCTTTTTCCTTGTTTTCGTCCAGCGTCTTGATAAAGCGGATCAGTGCTTTTTTTTCTGCCTCGGTAATTGCCTTTAAATCACTGACCGGTTTTTTACCCGGCGCAACAAAACTATTTTTTGCATCACTGCTATCGTCATCGTCTTCCTCGAAGATATCTTCCTCGGTATTACCCCAGTTCAGCATTTTCTCGGCCGTTTTGCGCCCGGCCAGCATCGTGCTGCCGACGCGCTTTAAAAGCAAGGTTTCAATAAAGCCGCTGCCCTTGACCCTGCCGCCCAGCAAAGCACAAAACTCCTCGGCGCAGCTGTAGGCATCCTTTAAGTAGGGCGGCAGCATAATCCCCTCTTTTTCCTTCTCACCCAGCAGCACAACTTCAATTTTCTTTAGGTAAGGCTCACCTGTTTCGGGATTTTTGTTATTTTCAAGAAATTCCCGGGTCCGCCGCACGATATGACGGATAAAAGGATTGTGATTTTGAATAAAACCGCCTTCCATAATCCGGCTCAACTTGCGCCCGTCCGGGCCGCTATGCATAGCTTTGATTTGATCAGGGCTAATAATAAAATCGGCCTCATCCATTCGCAGCCTTTTGCGGATAGCCCCAAAAGTAAGCTCATCTTCTTCGGCGGGAGGGAAGGGGTTGCGCAGCCACTCGCTCTGTAAAAGCCGGTCTGCCGGGGTATTGCCGATATGGGCTTTCCCCATTATCAGCGCCAGGGCCTGCTTCGGGTCTTTGCGCCACATACTAAGGTCAGTGCCCAGGACGGAGTCGTTTTTTTGAGCCAGAATATTCAGCAAATCCCACGCCTCCACCGGGTACATCTGCACCGGGGTGGCTGTTGCCAATAGCATGCTGTGGGTCCGCAAGGAGATTTTCAAGAGAAAATCATATAAATTGTTGGCAAGGGGTTTATCGTTTTCCTTGTCTTCTCCCAGATTTTTACGCCGGGCTCGGTGGGACTCATCGACAATGACACACTCATACTGCACAGAAAGCAACTGCGTTAAATACTCCTCGCGGCCATTAATGATAATGCCTTGGGAAATTATGCCGACCTTGCGGGGGCACTTGCGGATATCCTCAGCCGACGGGTAGCGGACACCATTCTCATCCACCCATTCTTTACCGGTGTACACCGCAGCAGGCATATTCAATAGCGTCTGCATTTCCTCCTGCCATTGCCAAGTCAAAGTCTTAGGTACGATTATTAATACCGGCTTTTCCCCCAACATCGCCATCAGCTGGGCCGAAAGCGCCAGTTGAACAGTTTTGCCAAGGCCGACCTGATCCGCCAGCACATACCGGGCACCGTAGGGTTTCTGATGATCGCGAAAAGCCATCTCGACAAAGTATTTCTGATGTTCCCAAAGGCCCAGCTCTTCCCGGGAGACGGGGGCCTCCACCACCGCCTGCGCCGGATCCGGGTTTTCTTTCCATCGGTGGATATCCTCAATAACTTCCCGCCTGGCGATGCGGCCGATATCCTCAGTGACAAAGTCCGACAAAGGGATGGCGGCCGGATGTTGCCAGAAAAAGTCAAACTCTTCCTGCACCCAGGCAATGGCCTCAGGGGAATCATCTTCCCAGAGCATCTCATAGTTAAGGCGCCATGCTGACAAGGTTTCGTTGACGCTACCGATAAAAGAGGTCTGCCGTCCGTCAGCTAGGGTAATCACCCCAGCTTTACCGTGAATTAAGCCGAAAACATTATTAGGTAAAACCCGAATCACCAGCTTACCGCTTTTTAA
>CAZWXO010000201.1:0-2013 GCA_964637885.1 uncultured bacterium | reverse complement strand
TAAAAATCTTTTCCGGCTCGGTAGCGCACCATTCGCGCCGCAAGGCCGCCGCTGCCGCCGTTGCGGTGGCGCAGTCTTCCTGCTCGATCTGGGAATTGCAGATTAGGCGTACACACCCGGTGATACTTTCGATCGCCTCCCCGGCTATTTCCAAAACCGAGGAGCTGAAATAACCGGCAATGCGGTCGTAGCGCATGGCATTTTGCAGTTTGTCATTTAAAAAGTGCTTGTCCAGGCGGGTTTTTCGGGAGGAATAGCGGTTGATCATTCTTCGACCTCACCTCAATACTTCAACCTTTTTCGTGCAGCCACAAAAAAGGTTGAAAATAACTCTATTGAATTAACTTATACCTTCTAGCGTCATCCTGGTTAATAACATTCACAGTACAAGGCCAAGTTTTTGTCGCAGCCCTTAATCTATCCTGCAAGCCATCCTGTATATCTTTCAGCCATTCTTTTTCAAGCGTCTGAATAACCAGAACCAAATGAAATGCAACATCATTAATCACTAAACTACTAATATTGATCGGCAATTCAGCCTTACCATTGTTGTGGCGATCAAGGTACAAGCTAACCGATAATGTCATCGCATTCAATAATTTCTCATAAATTTCTGTAACGTAATCGGCAAATCTTTCCTTGCGAAGCACATGTTGCTTGCCGCCTTCTCCAGGGTGTGAATGCGGATTCGGGGCTGATGTTTTAGCTTCGATGATTATTATTTCATTTCGCTCGGGACGTAAGAGTAAAAATTCAGCCATCCGCACTTCATTGTGTATTTTTTTATATGTATTGGATTTTTCAATATGAAAAAAATTAGTTTTTTCATAGGGTCCAAAATTCATGCCCGATTCTGCGATAACAACTGTCATTATCCAAGCACCCCATCTACTTCTTCTTGATAGAGTCTAATCGATTCCTTAATTATTGAGTTGCTAGGCATACCATATCGCAAATCATCATACTGTGCTATTCCATTTTTTTGTAAAGAAATGCATGATACAGGATGATTTTGTCTAGTTGAAATGAGATGCAATTTTTTTATCACAAAATATGAATGACTCGCCATAAATATTTGAACACCAGCCGTGGCTAACACCGCAATAATATCCATCAACTCATAAATCGCAGTCGGATGAAGGGCCGATTCCGGTTCGTCGATGAATACAATTGATTTTGGGTCAAGATATTTATTGGCTAACAAGGTATCCAGAATGGCAATTTTTTTAACGCCCTCAGCCGTAACCCCGATAGCAAATTTTTGGTTGCCTTTTTTAAACTGCCAACGGTTGCTTTGGGCATCAAATTCAACCTTACCATCTAAAATATTTTCCAGCCTTGATCTGGACTCAGCAAATGCTTTATGGTTTTTACCCAACTTAGGCGCAGTTTTTAAGGCCTTGGCAAGGTCAAAATATGTGTCATCAAAACCAAATGATTTGTCGACCTCGCGTGATTTCAAAATGATATTAAAAATCGATAAAATCTCTTTCGCAGGGAGGAAAATGGAATTACTTTCCCGGGGGGATGTTTCGTTTGTTAAATTAATTAGTTTAATGCTTGCTTCCTTGCTAAAACTGAAATTCAAGATTTTATTATCAAATTTCATTTTGAAGCTCATATGTTCGTCCTGCCCTTTTGTCACTAAATCACCTAAGTGATCCGCCTGAAATGTCCAGCGCAGTTTGTCGGCAAGAATTTCATTGCTTGTCCTCACGTCATCGCCCCGCTTATAACCCTCAATTGTCTTAACAGCGCTATACAGGGATTTCAGCAATAACGATTTACCCGTTCCGTTTTCACCAATGATTAAATTAATTCCGCCCAAATTGTTCCAGACAATCTCCTGCAAAGGGCCCAAATTTTTAATGCAAACATTGTTAATCATTTTTTCAACTCCTATACACCGTCATTAGCCACCAGCTCTTTTAAAATAGCTGCCAGCTCCGCGGCTTTTTCCCAGTGCCCCATGTTGCCGATATGGGCGAAGGTAGAGATATAGCTGAGAAACTC
>CAZWXO010000200.1:0-4084 GCA_964637885.1 uncultured bacterium | reverse complement strand
ACTCAACTTTCCCACCCTGGAAATAGCAATCAGTTCTCTGAAAACCAATAAAACTAGGTACTTTGAGGCAAGCAGCCACGTAAATTTAGTGGCAGTGAATCTAAAAATGCAGACTTTAGTCTGTCAATTGTTTTGGTGGATAAATTTAGTGTAGTAAATGCTTGGCATAATAACTCCAGCATGAGAGCAAGCGCGTCCATTAGCTTGATATCCTCCAGCTCGTCACACATAATATAAAACAGCTCGCCAATTGTCCTTTCATCGATGCTGAACCTTGCCTCCATGGCTAGAATCATGTAGCGGATGAAAACCAGGGAGGCGGATGCGTTCTGAAGGTCATAGCTGCGACCCTGATATTCTTTGGCTAAGGATAGATGGGATTTGCATACTTTAAAGAACACCTCAATGTCCCAGCGTTTCCCGTAAATCCTGATAATTTCCGTGTCTGACAGATTAGTGTCCGTGGAGAGAACTGCCAGCCATTCTTTCGTGCCCCTGTCACTTACAAAGACAATCTTGGCCTTAATCCATGGCTGCTCTTTTCCTTCACGAATCTCAATAATCTGCGAGCCGAGGATTTGTTTTTTCCCCGGAGCAAGGCCTGAATCTTTAAAAATTTGAGCCAGGGGCTTGAGCCCGCCTTGATGGCGGTAATGTATCTTGCTGGTGTTCTTGAGCATGCAGACAACATCTCTCCCCAGTCCCCAGACGGCACAGATTGTCTTGGGATGAGCAAACCAGCTGTCAAAGAGAACATGGGATGCTTGAATTTCCTTGGCTTTTTTTAAAAGCTCAAGCATGGCGTCGGGAAGCTTGCTTTTGGCCCCCATTCTTCGACGATGGGCCAGTGTCCTCCTGTCAAGTTCCTTTGCTTTGTTGTAAATGTTTTCTTCCTTAACGGTGCTGACAAGATTGCAGGCGAGCGGAATAAAGGTGTTGCCGTCGGACCAGCCTAATGTGAGCATTCTAAACCCTTTCATGTAGCGGTGCTCCACATGATCATAGACACTTGCCATCAGCTCGACTTTTTTGCTTCGGTTCCGGCTGTACAAAGAGTCATCGACAATTAGAACCGATGTCCGGTCATCACTGGTCATCTTGGTCAGATACTTGACAAGCTTGCTTGACAGCAGCTGCAACAGCTTTTCCCAGTTGTAGCTGCCCTCGTTAAGAAAACGATATGCGGTATTCTTGCAAAAGGGCAGACTGCCTGAAGAAAGGCTGCGGTAAAGGTTCTTTCCGGTAAAAACGAGGGTTATGAGCTCTTTGAGCAATGCGATGCAGGGGACTCCCGTCTGTTTGTAAAAATTCGATTGCTTTAAAAGGCTCCCGACTTGGTTTTCCGCGAAAAAAATATCGATGCGATTACGAGTCGAACTTTCTAAAAAATCTGGTATAATTGTATTCATAAAAGCCTCCAAAGTGTTGGTATTGTTGAGTTTGAGCACTACAATTATACCTCATTCTGGCGGGCTTTTATACATTTAAATGCTTAGTTTTATTGATTTTTCAGGGTCCAAGCCGTCTTTTGACGGTGGGAAAGTTGAGTTAATTGATTACAAGAAATATGCTGGTCAACTTTTAGCAGGATTCATTGAAGCAGCGAAGTTTTTGCAGGAACAAAGGATTTTCTCCGAACGTGATTTACCTTATGGAACACAGCTGGTGCCATTGTCGGCTGTTTTTACATTGCTCGGCGTTAAGGCGCAGGAGAATATCACGAGGAATAAAATTGCGAAATGGTATTGGTGCGGTGTTTTTGGGGAGATGTATGGTGGAGCGAATGAGACAAGATATGCTTTAGACGTAGTTGGCTTAACAAATTGGATTTTGCATGACATGGGGGAGCCAGATACGATTAACCGTGCGTATTTTAACCCGACTCGGTTACTATCACTGCAAACACGTCTTAGCGCGGCATATAAAGGTGTGATGGCTCAATTATTAAAGAAGGGATGCTGTGATTTCATCAGTGGTAGTGCAATGGATTTCACAACCTTCCTAGATGAAAATACTGATATCCATCATGTTTTCCCCCGAGCTTTCTGTGAAAACAATAATTATTCCAGTGAGAAATGGAATTCTATTGTTAATAAAACACCTTTATTCGCCAGAACCAACAGAGTCTTGGGAGGGAGAGCTCCGAGGGCATAGCTGCATAAAATAGAGCAGGAGAATAAAGTGACACCGGCTTTTCTTGATCAGCACATCGTCAGTCACAAAATTGATGTGGCAAGCCTGCGTAACGATAATTTTGATGTATTTTTTCTACATCGAGCTAAAGCGCTTTTGGATCTTATCAGCGTGGCAATGGGAAAAACTATTTCGAATCGTGATAGTGACGAAATAATTTTAAAGTTTGGCGGGACGTTGTAATGGATTACTCATATTTGAGAATTTATTGTGTTAACTTTGCAAAATAACCCATTTGCTTTCCAATCGAGATAATAAGGAGATTATTATGCACTACATATGTTCCTCTTTTGATGGTCGAAGGGCGCGATTTAAACGAAATCAAAGCGTTGAATTCGAGAAGCAATTATTGGGTATGAGCGGAACAAACTCGAACAACTTGAATTCAAGAATTGAACTTGTTCGAAATGTAATAACGATAGCTTCAATTCTCATGGTATTAATAATTGTATTGCTTTTTATTTTTCCTTTTTTAATATTTGGAATTTATGGTTTTTTTGTTGCTCTTATTATTTATATGTGTATCGTATTCTTTGGCATACGTCTTCAGTATATTAACTTTCCGATAGACGTCTGCCATGTTAGGGAGTTTGATCAATTCGTGAAATTATTACACGATAAAGTTGATTCAAAAATTTGGTATGCGCCATGTATGTATCGAAGTAACGGTACCCGATCCGATGCAAGGGCTGACATGATTGTTGATAGAGTAGGTGCATCTTTGTCGATTACGCCTCAAAATAGTATAAAATCGGATTTTACTTATTTATCATTGCTAAGTAAAAATCTGATGATTTGTTTCATGCCTGATGAGATTGTTTTTAAAAACGGGTATAAATATTTTTCGTGCAAATATGAATCATTTTTTATTTTGGTTGAGGAAGTATTATTCATTGAGCCAGGCTACGTTCCAAGTGCTGAAATTAGCGAATCAGTTATTTGGTTGTTTTCTTGTAATGATGGAACTCGCGATTTAAGGTTTAAAAATAACAGAAAGGTTCCCATTATAAAATATGGGATGCTTACTTTTAGTTATTTAGAATTATTTGATATCACATTATTTGTATCAAGTTTTGGAGTTGCCCAAGATATCAGAGCTATTTTTGAAGACTATAAATCTAGATTTTGTGAAGTTCAATGAATTTGTCGTCCTGCCGGATAATATCTTTGAAGAAAGCGCTGTCCCTTGCTATGGTAAAGGCCAGATGCTTTTGCAGCAGGTGATTGAGAGGTGCTGTTTCAATTCAATGTGATTAAGTATTTTTAGCAATAGGTATTAAACCAGAGTGTTAATTATAGGAAAATACTGAGCAGGAATCAATCCTAAAAGAAATGAGGTTGATAGATTTGGATGCCGAAAAAACTGAAGCTCAAATTAAAACACTTCCATTAAATGACAGCGAAAAGCTTATGTTTCATACGCTGGTGACGCGTCGTTTTTGGGCAGATGAAACTGCTGAACTGAAAAATAAGCCCGATGATACAATCATGCCACAGGAAGTGTTAGGTATCCCTCAAAAGTGGTTAATGTTAAAAGGGATAGAACTTCATGCTTGGCAGAGGGAGTGCGTCAAAGCATGGCATGTAAAAGAAAAGGGCACGGTCAAGGTTGTGACTGGAGCTGGCAAAACTATATTAGCGCTTGGCATAATCGAATCTTTGCAGCACAAAAATAACGATTTGTGCGTTTTGGTCGTTGTACCGACTATTGTTTTGCAGTCGCAATGGTATGACGAGTTTATTAAATACAGTAACATTCCGGATGCTTTAATCGGTCGCTTCGGTGGAGGCTATAATGATACATTTCAAGCAGATAAGAGAATTATAATTTCTGTACTTAAATCGGCCTCGGAAAAATTTAAGACCACTTTGTCACCTATTGATTCGGATC
>CAZWXO010000199.1:3636-4094 GCA_964637885.1 uncultured bacterium | reverse complement strand
AGATTTTGCTGCGGATTCCGACACAGACTGAAATGAGCCACTTTTTGCAAAACCTTTTTACTCGCTGGCTGCGAGGGTCGAACGTTTCACGTGCATCAATTTCGAGGGAGCTTCGCTGCTTGTGGATAAGCCTCTAAACGCCCTTAAAGACATGAAATCAATCACCCCTATGACTGCATGATACCCCTCTGTTGTTTAGGTTCTTCAACGTCTCGGAAAAAAGATGACCCTACGCATGAAACTGCTGGCAATTGAGGCGGCTCGAGATGAAAATCTAGAATACCCCCTTTCTGCTGATTCTGGAAAAAGTGTGGCCTTTTCAAAAATGATATAGCCAAAGGGAGTTTTCGAAAATACGTCGCTATTGCTCCAAACGTCTTTGGGTAACCATAAATTGTTAATCTCTTTGCGAAAACCTCCTTCTCTATAATCCGCACTTTTTTTAGTAAACAACGGTA
>CAZWXO010000199.1:2641-3626 GCA_964637885.1 uncultured bacterium | reverse complement strand
GAATAATTTTACCGGTTTCATCGGGCAGAAGCTTTATATTTGAAATCATCAGATCGATAACATTATCAGTACTTTCATGATCTCTTATCATTTCCAGATTCCACTGCCAGGAATTGTCCTTATTTCCCGTGTAGATCAAATTATCACAATAGAGCTTTTTCAGAAACTGAAAAAATATTAAAATTCAACTCTTCCTCACTTCAATGCTCGAATAAATTCGTTCTTTTCCCAAATGCCCCAAACTGAAACATTAGGATTATCTGCATACCACATCTGTCCTTCCCCATGTCTTTCCCAATCTTTATTAACCCTGCCTAAATATTTTGAGCCGTCTGCATAATTGACAGTAACATCAATTCCTTCATTCAAAGAACCATCATGAAAATTACATTCAAATTTATCACCACTAGCAAACTCACAAATTTCAGTTGAAAACAAAGGAGAATGCATTTTATCATTCTTCCAATTCCCTATATAAATATCCCCATTTGCAAGTTTTAAGGTGCCCTTACCATTCCTCTCCCCGTCCCTCCAATTACCTATATATACAGACCCGCATGAAAACTCAAATGTTCCCTGACCATTTTGAGTGCCATTTTTCCAGTCCCCACTATATTTATCACCGCTTGAAAACTCATATGTTCCCTTCCCATGCCTTTCCCCATTCTGGAACTCCCCGGTGTATATTGACCCATCGTCATATTCTTCTGTTCCTTGCCTCTTGGAATCATCATTATTATTAAATTCAACAGAACTTTCATTTACGCCATTAAATGAAATGTTTTGCATACTGTCTTTTTTTGAATCAATTATGCAATTTACTTTTAATAAAAAAGCTTCTATTTTGCGATTAATTTCATGGGTAGTTGAATAAATCGAGTGCTTACTACCATCTTTCATAGTAATCACTAAAGAAATCGTCTCAATGCCGACAAAAGAACTTATCTCCGGATTAATTTCATCAATATCAGAATATTTAGCAATA
>CAZWXO010000199.1:0-2631 GCA_964637885.1 uncultured bacterium | reverse complement strand
TGCCCAACTCTCTATAACATATCGAATCTACCGTCAGCGCATAGCCAGTCTTTCCATTTCCCGTGATACTAGTATCGTTAACATGGATGATATTATCTTCGCTATAATTCCCTTTGCATATCATTCTTAAAACATTGGACATGCTATGGACATTAGCGCATGTCACGGGCTCACTATCACATATACTCCTGTAGGCATTTCGTAGTAATTGCGCCATATCACTGATAATTTCTGCATTTGGTTCAGGGCTAGGCGGCCCTCCCCTGCTCAATATTGAACCATACGCCCCACTTCGAAACCAACTCAACATCTCATGCGCACGCATTACAGACCATGGGTGTGTTGCCATTAAAACACCAGCAAATTTTGCAATTTTATCCAACGTACTGCTGTCAAAATTCTTGAATTCATCAGCTTGTTTAATAAAATGATCTACATCAATATTGTAATAATCAGCTGGTGGATATCCTGATATTTTCATTAAAGCAGAAATAGCACTTTTTAAATTTTGGCATACAAGCAACCCAGCACGATCCGCCGAGAATTCAGCCATTCGCATCCAAGATAATAGCCCGACATTTATGGCATTCGCGGCAATTCCACCTAGCCCGAGAGTCCAATTTGCAGCTGTCTGTCCCAACACTGGCAATACCGATGCTAATTGCTGATAAAGGACATGTTGACTTTTTATATGTCCTAACTCGTGGCCGATAACAAAGAGGAGTTCATCATCAGTCAGCAGGCTTACACACCCAGAACTCAAGACAACCACAGGCTCATTAACCCCACTAGTGAAGGCATTAATAAACCCCTGATTAATGTACAAGTCAGGCAGTTTACGAATCCCAAGAATACCGCACGCCTCTTGCAACGCAAGAATCATTCTCGGAAAATTGTTTTCGCAAACCTTAATATAGCTTCCGCAGCATTGCATCCGCAAAATTCTATCAAGACTCAATTCATTAAACTTCGTAATAATCCCGTCCAATCCAGGTATTCCCTTAAGCTTGCTTAGCATCTCACTATCCCAGTGGTGCTCATACTCCTCAAAAGTAACACTGCTGACGCTTTTTCTTTCACATAAATTGCCATACTTGCAGGCGCTAACTGCAATTTCCAAAGCAATCTGTCCCAATCGTCCTTCATAAAATAAAAGATTTTCCATGCTTAAATTTAAATCACTTTGGTCAATTTCGTAAAGGTTGAAAGAGTCGACGAAAAATTGCACCATTTTTCCGCTAACTCCCATTTTGCTAAAGGTTAAGGCAAGTTTCTCATCAATGCCAGTGTGCAAATCGCTACCTTTTATATATTTAAACAATAACAAATATGTGACAACTAATAGCTTTTGTGCCGATGAAAAAATATTGATGCAATCAGGTTCCAAACACAAGCCAATCTCAGAATCATCTAAAGATATTGGAGTTCCTAAATGTTTCTCACATAATGTTTCGAATGTCAACAAATCTTTCTGCTCCATATTATAGGCCAGCAGAAAAAGTGTTTGTCTAAAAACATCGTTTCGAATACTCTGCATATTTTACGCCCCCGGTCCCAAAGTATTATCTAGTGCATCTGGTATTCCATCAAAGTCAGAATCATTCGTCATTGCCCATGGTGAAGTTTGGTTCCATGTCACTTTACCAGCAAGCCCCAATCCCGCAGAATTTGTTTGTGCCAGTGAAATTAAGGAATCTTTACTTTGGCCCCCTTTGCCCAACAATAACCCATCAATTTTGTCAATTTGATTAAGAATATTCATGATAATTTCCTCCTCTCCATGCAATGTCCTATCCTCTATGACCACAGCATACTCCTGACGGCGACAGATGTGAAGATTTAAGATTACAGATCTAGCCATAAAGCGGGGCGAACGGCATCATTATCACAATCGACGTCGTCGCCATACTCAAAGACGGAGCCATCAAGGCTCACGCACGCCGCGTAATCAGCACCGTAACCAGGCGAACGCAGCCACCACCAACCCATGCCGGAATCGTCATAAGCACCTTGCTCCTTAGCGTATGCAGTATTTTTTGCGGCCCGGTCGCTATCCCCGGCAAAATATTTGTTAGCCTCGTCGATGCTTAAGAGAAATATTTTGTCCTGGGTGGAATTACCTCCGTTGGTGCCGTATTCTGAGTTATCGTTATTAGTAAGATCCGTCAAAGCAATTGCCGACTGCTGTGCCGGAGTAAAGGCACTGTTTACAAAATCATTATTGAGCCAACTGCGTAAGGTGCAGTTCTCCCAGGTAATGTCCGTGTCTTCGGTATTGTACGGCTGGCAGTCCAAGTTCTCCTCGGCGATAAGTAGCATTTTACCGTCTTCGACAGCTAGTACCAGCCAGGAAATGGGCTCCCTGCCGTTCCCCGTGTCGTTGTCCTGTTCATAGCTTCCAAATATCAAGATGTCGCCCACCTTGGCGTTTTCGAGTCCGGAAATTCCTTCATCTTCCTTTCCGCACCCCGTAAAAGCTACCACTGCAAATAACGCTATTAAAAAAATAAGACTTCTTTGCATGTCATCCCCTCCTTTATTTTAACAGCCCTCTGGCCAATTAAACCCAAAAAAAAGAGCGACAACATCACCTACCCCGCCTTGCCGGTTAAGTATGAGTTATCACCCCGC
>CAZWXO010000198.1:0-4095 GCA_964637885.1 uncultured bacterium | reverse complement strand
AATTGTGCATTGTGCATTGCTAACGCCCCCGCCCCCGCCCCGCATGATTGTATGGTACAATAGCCATAGTTTTACAATCCCCCTGTCATTATTTCTTGTAAAGGCGGCACAAAATGCAGGAAAATAATTCCTCTGCCAAAGAGGCTCTCCAGGGCTTCCAGAAAACTATTGTCAGCTACGTTCTTTTCGCCATTGCCTTGCTGGCTTTTATTCCTGTCGCGATGCTGTTCTTCGGGGCAGACTCCCCTCATGCAAGTGCTGGCCGGTCTCTACAAATCGGCGCTTACGCCTTGGTCTTATTCTTACTCTTGCTGAGGCGCTATCTCCCCGCCCAAGTCTTGGCTCTTCAGCTAATTATCATCTCCATTATATTAGCGATAATCGTCATGTATTTTCGCGGCTTCATCAGCGTCGGGCCTTTTTATCTATTGGTTGCAATCGGCGTCGCAGCCGGGATTTTGGAAAAGTCCTCTGCCCATATGATTCTGATCGTCAGCGCTCTCTGCATATTACTGGTCCCGCTTCTTTATCTGACAGGCAATCAGCCCGACACTCAGGATCTGATGGCCGTCATTACCGCGCCCTCCTTTATATGGGTGAGGGCTTTCACCTATATCTTCTTTTTTGGCGTTCTCTTTTTTGTCATCGCAAAAATGCGGGAGTTCATGTTAAATTTCATTAATGATTTAGAGGCGCAAAGCCTCTCCCTGAGGCAGGTCAATGAAGAGTTAACCGCCAGTGAAGAAGAAATCCGCATGCAAATCGAAGCCTTGACAAATAAGGACGCCCAATTGCACCAGATCTCTTTCTATGATCGACTGACTGGTTTGCCGAACCGGGAGCACTTTATCCAGCGTACCACCGACTTATTTGCAAACAAACAACCTGCCTGTCTGGCAATTTTCATTATCGACCTCGATGGCCTGAACAAGATTAACAACTCCCTGGGACACGCCGCCGGGGACGCCATTTTGCGCGAGATGGCCTTGCGCCTGTCAGTTGCTTCCCGCTGCGCAGGGGGCGAGGAGTTTTTTGCCCGCCTTGGCGGCGATGAGTTTGTTTTGACCTGCTGCCCTAGCGGTGAGGATGATTTGGCAGCAACTGCCGCGGCGCTGATCGACACCGTCAACCAGCCGACCGAGTACAATGATAATACCGTGCTAATGACCGCCTGTATCGGGGCAGCTGTCTTTCCGCAACATGGGATTAGCTTCGAAGAGCTAATAAAAAAAGCGGACACGGCCTTATACAGCGCCAAGAGCGAAGGAACCAACACCTTTACGGTCTTCAATGAAGCGATGAAATCAGATTTTGACCAGCGGATCTCCCTCGAAACTGCATTGACAGGGGCCCTGACGCAAAAAGAAATCTACGCCAGCTATCAACCCATCCTTCACCCGGACGGCAAAACCCTGCGTGGCTGCGAAGTCCTGATGCGCTGGCACTCTCCGCGACACGGACAAATTTCACCGGCGGTCTTTATCCCGATGCTGGAGCTGTCCAAACAGATTATCCCCTTTGGCGACTGGATTCTTCAAGAAGCGTGTCGTCAGGCTAAGCGCTGGCACGACTCCTCTACCCAACCGTTTATCATCTCGGTCAATATCTCCTCAGTCCAGCTGCTGGACTGCGACTTCCAAAATAAAATTGAAACGGCCCTCAAGCTATCCGGCCTTCCTGCCCAATGTCTGGAGCTAGAGATAACCGAAAGCACCCTCATTGAGAATTTTCATCCTATCGTGGACAAACTCAACCAGCTGAGAGCTCTAGGCGTCAGCCTGTCTTTGGATGACTTCGGTACCGGCTATTCCTCCCTCAGCTACCTGCGACTGCTCCCCATCGACAATCTCAAAATCGATCAAAGCTTTGTTGAAAATCTCGACACGAGCAACAATGAAGCCTCTTTGGTTGGATCGATCATCTCCCTCGCCCACGACCTGAAGCTGAAAGTCATCGCTGAAGGAGTGGAAACCCAGGATCAGCTCGACTACCTGTTGGCAAAAAATTGCGATTTCTTGCAGGGCTTTTTCTTTTCACGGCCCGTAGACGAGAGGGCCATGGGGACGGTCCTGGTGGCCCAAAAGCAACAGCAGTGCGCAGACTGAAAA
Source organism: uncultured bacterium (assembly GCA_964637885.1). Lineage (GTDB taxonomy): Bacteria > Bacillota > CAZWXO01 > CAZWXO01 > CAZWXO01 > CAZWXO01. Next base: position 1,987 of record CAZWXO010000198.1, on the reverse strand, counting down.
GTCGGCGGTTAACAATTAAGATTTAACAATTACAATTTTGGTAAGAATTATTAGCAAAATTCCTCGATTTTTTTATTTTGCCACAGAGTGATTTTTTTGCTACAATGACCATAATAAACGAGGAGGTAGCTTGACGAATATGAAAATTTGCTAATTCAGCTAAATTTTAAAGGAGTTTTCAAGGTGTCCGACAGGCGGATGCCTCTCCTTGTGCTGGGTTAGCTTTATAAACGGTGATTTGCCAGCTAGATTTTTCTGGTAAATTCTTCGGCTGTTATCTTTCCCGCACAAGGAATTTGTGAGAGGAGAGATTTTTTTTGCTATTAATCAATGCTGATAAAATTGAGAAATATTATGGCGACCGACTAATTCTCAAGCTTTCTTCCTTGAAAATTTTTCGGGGCGAGCGCATCGGATTAGTCGGCCCCAACGGGACAGGCAAGACGACTTTACTCAACATTATTGCCGGAGACGATACTGCCGACGCCGGAACGATAGTCCGCCAGGGAAAGCTTGCTTACATCCGGCAACTAGATGGCGAGGAAAGCAAGGCATCACCAAAACTTGCGGGGATGTTCGCTCTGCCGGGGCGAAAAAGCGAGATGATTAGCGGTGGAGAGCGGCTACGGGTTAAACTGGCCAATGCTCTCAGCCTGGAACCTGATTTGCTCATTGCCGACGAACCCACCGCAAACCTCGACTATCCCGGCATCAAATTACTACGGGAGCAACTAGCCCAAGTGGAAACCTTGTTGATCGTCAGCCATGACCGTGACTCCCTCAATCTGCTATGTCATAAAATCCTGCACCTGGAAAACGGCGAGTTGCGCACCTATTCCGGTAACTATGATGATTATTGCCGCCAGCGTGACCTGGAAAGAGAAAGTGAAGAGCTTGAATACGAGAAGTATCGCACCGCAAAAAAGCACCTTGAACAAGCAATCAAAGGGCAGCAAAGGGCGGCCAAGGCAGTCCGCAAAGCCCCAAAACGGATGGGAAACTCCGAGGCCCGACTCCACAAAGGCATGACCAGCGAGCGGCGGCAAAAGATTCAGGATGCGGCCCGAAGCATGGTAAGCCGCCTCGAACAGTTGACCCCAGTAGCAAAGCCCCGGCAACAGACGCGGGTGAAGATTGATTTTTGTCAGACCTGCCCACCGGAAAACCCACGGGTGCTGGAAGTTAAGCACCTCGATTACAGCTATGGGAGTCGGCAGGTATTGTTTGACGTTTCTTTTACTCTTGGGCGGGAAGAAAAGCTAGCCCTTTGGGGACCAAACGGCAGTGGAAAATCCACCTTACTGCGCCTTTTAACGGAGGCGACTTCTCCGGCAATCTACCGGGTCCCAAAACTGAGCATCGGCTATTTTTCCCAAGAACTAAAACAGCTGTCTTTAAAGAGTACTGCCTTACAAAACGTCCTGGTCACCAGTGTGCAAAGCGAAGCGACTGCCCGGACGATAATGGCCAGATTGCTGCTTAGCCGGGAAGACGCCACCAAGCCAGTGGGCGTCTTGAGCGGTGGCGAGCGGGTCAAGGTGGCCTTTGCCAAGCTGATCGTTTCATCCGCTAACGCCTTGTTTCTGGATGAAATGACCAATTATCTGGACATTGGAGCGGTGGAAGCCTTGCAGGAGGTGCTGACAGATTACCCAGGTGCAATCATTTTAGCAACCCATGACTGCTCCTTCATTCGCCACCTGGCCCAAGGCATCTTACTATTCAATGCTGGCAGAATCCGCAGATACACCGGTGAAATCAGCCAGTTCAACCTTACTCCTGAAGCGACGCTGGGTGAAAGTGCCTTGGCCTTGGAGCAGTCGATACTGGCCATGCGCCGGGCTGCGTTAGCGACCAAAACGACGAAGGGCGGGGCCGATTTAAGGGCTTTAGAAGAAGAGCTCACCCACCACCGACGGGATGACTAGGCGGCGCGCTGTGCCAGACGGGGACTGAGACACGGCGCAAAAAAGTGGGCAGGAGTAAT
>CAZWXO010000197.1:3335-4108 GCA_964637885.1 uncultured bacterium | reverse complement strand
TCTATCTCCGTCAATTTATTATGCAACGTCAATCCCCCCAAGATTTTTTCAATTAATAGTTAACAGTTAACGATTAACAATATATGTTCAAAAACTCCACAGTTTTTGTCTATCCTGAATTTAAAGACTCACTATATATAATTCGCAAGTAAATTTTAGACGAAAAATTAACTTATGCCCAAATTTTTTTCTAGTTAAGGAATTAAGCTAATAATTCTTTCCTAAATCGTTCACTATTAATTCTTAATTGTAAATTGCCTACTTTTTCAGCGGTTCCGAATTGTGCATTGAAAAAGCATCGGCGCTACAAAAATATAAACCCAATCAGCGCCGCTCCCAAAAGTACAGAGAGGGGATTAATCCCAGTAAAAACCAGCGCTGCAAAAGCCACCGCCGCCATCAGGCCCGTCTTAACGTCTATGATGGCCGTTTTACCCAAAGAAAACACCACCGCCGCCACCATCCCGACCACCGCCGGACGCAAAGCCGTAAACATCCCTTGCACCCGCGGATTCTCATAGACATGACTAAGAAATAAAACCAAAGTTAGCATAATTAAAAAAGCCGGCAACACCACTGCCATCGCCCCGGTAATCGCCCCGGGGATCCCCCCGACGCGGAAACCGGCGAATGTAGCAACATTAACCGCAATCGGTCCCGGCGCCGAAGCCGACAAAGCCACCGCATCGGCAAACTCCGCCGGAGTCAGCCAACCGTGCACCTCGACAATTTCGTGTTCAAAAAGCGGCAGCATCACGTACCCACCGCCAAAA
>CAZWXO010000197.1:2078-3325 GCA_964637885.1 uncultured bacterium | reverse complement strand
CATTCGCGTTCAGGGAGAGTTCATCCGCCGGGACCGACCTTGGCGCATGATTAACGGGCCGGACCCGGTTTTCCGTCGCCGACCCTCAGCAGGAGAGTGATCATGAACCGCTTGACCAGGGCCGCCGTGCTCGGACTGGTGCTGGCCACCGCCGCCCCCCTGGCAGCCCAGGCCCAGGACCGGGGCGACCGCCGCGAAAACCGCCGCGAGGGCCGCCTCCGCCACTTCCAGCTGAGCATCGTCCGGCTCCCTCGTCGTCAACTTTTGCAGGAGCATCCCCGGCAGCCAAACAATCTTCCCCCAAGGCCTGTCCACCGTCCGCGCCGACAAGCGCAGTAGTTCAAAGGAAACCCCGGCAATCACCGGCAACAGTAAAATCCGGGAAGCAATCCGCCAGAAAAACGTCGGCCAACCCAGAAAAGCAAATACAAAAACGCTGACCATCATCACTAAAAACAAAAAAGTCGTCCCACAGCGCGGGTTCATGCAGGATAAATCCCGTGACGCATCTTGGGAATAGACGCCGCCCTTCTCAAAGGCATTCAATGTTTTGTGTTCCGCCCCATGGTACGAGTAAACCCGACGAATGTCCGCCATCAAGCTGATCGAAACGACATATAAAATAAAAATCCCGACGCGCAAAAATCCCTCTGCCAGATTAAGCAGGAAGGGCTGGGGCATCACAGCCTTGAGCCAGTGCGCTGCCACTGTCGGCAAAACCATGAAAAGCAAGACCGCCAGTAAAATCGCTACGACAACAGAAAAAATCATCGCCCCTTTGCCTAAGGGCTCCTCGTCCTCACCCGTGCTTTCCGTCGCCGACCAAGTCAGAGCCTTCATCCCCGTCATCAGTGAATCGACTAAAGCCACCGAGCCACGAAAAAACGGCCAGCGCCAAATCCCTCTGCGCCAGTCCTTAACGATTTCCGTCCGCACCGAAATTTCCCCGCTGGGACGTCGCACGGCAGTCGCCATCACTTTTTTCCCCCGCATCATCACGCCCTCGATGACCGCCATGCCACCGTAATAATGCTGCTCGGTTTTTTTCTTCAAAACAAACCCCTTTACTTTGGCCGATAGCTGCCAGGAAATTAACAATTAATGGTTAACAATTAACAATAGCAGTTGAAATTATTCGCATAATTTCTCGATTTATAAATAAGATTCCACTGCAACAACTGGAAGAAAGCACGATTTTTCTCACAGAGTCACAGGGTTCACAGAGGGGGAATAGATTCATATTATGC
>CAZWXO010000197.1:1186-2068 GCA_964637885.1 uncultured bacterium | reverse complement strand
CGCAGGAATTTTACCTTAATTGTGCATCGTGCATTGTGAATTAAAAAACCCTCTCCTGTTGCTCCAAAAAAAAGGAGCAGGCAATTGCCCGCTCACTTCTTGCCGTATCGTTTGTTAAACTTGTCAATTTGTCCGCCGGCCTCAGTCAACCGCACCTTACCACCCGTATAGAATGGATGACATTTCGAGCAAATTTCGACTCGTAGCTCCTTGTCCGCTGTCGATCGAGTTACAAAAGTTTCGCCACACGCGCAGTGAACCGTAACTTCTTCGTAGCGGGGATGGATGCCTTCACGCATTGTCTTCACCCCATTTTTTTAGTCTCAACCGGCGTATTCCTCAAGAGACCTGCGCCAGCAAGCAAAGAGTATTATAGCACGCCCAAAGCCTTAAAGCAAACCTTTTACCCTCGGGCGTAATTTCCACAAAAACAATTGTTAATCATCAGACCTGCCGCGACCAACCCGTCCTCAATTATGCAAAACCACTTGGACACGTCGCCCGACTTCCCCACGTGTCCGGACCTCCAGAGCAAGCGTGTTTTCACCCTTCCGGACCGGCAAAAAACATTTCCCCGCCAGCAGCTTATAATCCCGGCCGGCATAGGTGACTACTCCGTCCACGGCCCGATTGGTCGATGCATCCCGCACATCCAGTGCCGCATAGACATGGCCCGTTCCGATATCGCCGCGCACCTGCCGCGCCACCACCCGGAAAGAGCGCCGCTCCTGATCTGTCGCCACTGGGGTCACTCCCAGCAGCCGAAGCCGCACATCGTAATTATTGCTAGTGGCTCCGACCTTGCGCCGCACCAAAACCTGCCAAATTCCCGACTCCGGTTCTTTCAGGCGCAGCTCGCCACTAGGCATCTCCAGCTTCTTG
>CAZWXO010000197.1:0-1160 GCA_964637885.1 uncultured bacterium | reverse complement strand
CAGCGGGCACCGCCACAAGGATCAGCCCCGTAGGCAAGTCGGAAAAATCGCCGCTGAGACGCAAAGTGCCGTCGCTGTCAAAAACGCGTGGGTTAAGCTCGACCAATTCCTTCTGGAATAAAAGATCTCCGGAACGGCCACCCGGCAAGGCCTGGCTCCCGGAAATTCCCGCCAGGAGAAGAGGGTCAGTCCAGTCCGGATAGAGGCGCAATTTAAAAGTAGCACTACCGCCAGCCCCGACAATCAGGCGTCGCCTGTCCGTCACCGCCTTGACGTCGGTTGTTCCCAGTTCGATAAACATCGGTTGCGGGCTCGGATTCGTCACTATCACCTCGACCTCGCCGAGGCGCTCGGTACGCTGCAAAAATGAGCCCGTCTCACCAACGCGAAACTGCACCGCCGAGGCCTTCACGACCCGGCTCGCCGTGCCCGCTAACAAATGCTGCAGTGCTCCGACTACCTCCACCATGCCACTGCCCTGATCGAGGCGGGCAACACCTTCCATTGCCATAGCGCCTTGGCGTAAAGCGTTTAACATAACTGCCCCCGACCAGCCCCGCCCATTCTGCTTGGCATAATCCTTTAGCAGCGCCGCGCTTCCCGCCACATAAGGCGCCGCCACACTGCTCCCGGCAGCGCTTTTGAACAAAGGCTGGCCAAACTGCACCGGTGTTGGCATTTGCGCCGCCCCCGGACCCAAGATATCCGGCTTAAGAGTCGAGCGGGCGCTAGGCCCCCGGGAAGAAAGGCTCTGAATCAAAGCGTATGGCTCTCCATTGTCCCGGTAACGCAGTACAAAGCCACCCACTGCCATGACGCCTTCCAGATCCGCTGGCGAATTCACCGTCGCCAAATACGGCCCTTGGTTGCCTACCGCCGCGACCACCATCGCATCGCTACCGGTTAGCGCCCGGTCGAGCTCCCCTTGGCGCTGGCTGATACTTCCCGGATCCAGCATCCCAATACTGATATTAATTACGTCGGCCCCTGCCGCCACAGCCGCCCGCACCCCCTGAAGCAAACTCTCCCAGCTGGTCGCTCCGTCGGCTGTGATCACCTTGACTGCAATCACCTGCGCCCCCGGGGCCACCCCGGAAAGCGGCGCGCTAGCCCCGTGCCCCGCCGCCAAACCTGCGACCCCGGTGCCATGACCCAGCGCG
>CAZWXO010000196.1:1923-4113 GCA_964637885.1 uncultured bacterium | reverse complement strand
ACGGATGATGCTTCAACCTCATGAATTAGCATGCCCATCACCTTTTTTCTCACTATATAAATCACGGGGTTGCAAATTAAAGTCTGGCAACAAATAAAGAACGGTGAGATCTTGGGGCCCTTCCATCATTTCATGCACCCACTTGCCTTCGACTTCTTCTAAATCCTCTTCGGGAAATTTGAAATACCTCTCTAGGCGAGTTAGCCTTGGATGGATGTCCGGATGCTTTTCCAGTATCTCTGCACAAAGATCAAACAGTTCCTCTTCGTATTCAGGGTTAGCCTGACTGCCAGTGATATATCCTTTGGCTATGAGCTCCTCAAGCAGCTGAGGAGCGATGAAGTTGACTATGTTTTCACCAGACGCATAAACAACGTGGGGGCAATGCTCATGTCCTTCCCCCAGCACCGCCTGGCAAAAGGGGCAGCGCTCTTCCAGAGCAGCATCTTCATCATCTGTAACAAAAATTATTTCTTTCATCGACCTTGCCTCCTAGTGGAATCTATCACTAATCGCCGCCATCAAAGGCATCTGGCAAAAGACAGGGCATAAATGCAACAAGCGTGCCCCACTTTTGCGCCGCCAATTCCCCAAAATGCCGTTACAAGTTCCTTGCCTAAGATAATATCTTTTTCATGCAGATAACACTAGCTTAATCTTCCACATCGTCCTCGTCAAACTCATCCTCATCGTCATCTTCCACTTCGTCGTCTTCTTCCACCAGGCATACCCCGTCTAAATCTGAATCATCGCGGACGGTAATGTCCGCCCCTAGGTTAAGATATTCGCTGATCGAATTTTTAATGCCCCATAAATCACATTCTATTTCACAAAACCCCTCCTGCTCCACCCGGCACCCAGGATTAGAAAAAGAATCGCTGCCCACAGATGAATCATACGCCGACCCCCCGTCGCATATTTCCAGCTCATCACGACTGATGCGCACGGTGATATAATGCATCTCACTGAATTTGTCGGTGCCCGACTCATATTGTATCCCAAACTCGCATTCTACCCAATCGGTTACCAAAGGCAGGCGCTCCAGCGCGTAGAGGGCATGCCCCAAGCCGATTATCTGCAAGGGAGTTGCCTTCGTTTCCCGCACTAGCCGCCGAGCCACATCTTTTGCTGTTTCAATTACCGCGTAGGCTTCATCCTCCAGTTTGAATTTTTGTGCCATGACCATTACCCCCTTTATTTTTGTCCTAACTCCATTGTACAACCTATTGTAGACACCTCAGGGGTAGTTATATTTCCCGACATATATTTTTTTTCCAGCAAAGCATCAAACTCCTGCAACGCTCTACCATGGAGCCGTTGCACCCAGCGGACTTCAAAGCCCATGGACTTGGCCACATCTTCCCAGGATTTATTGGAAAAATAGGGCAGCTCAATACTCAATCGATGGGCTGGGCTTTCAAGTTGGACAAGTAACCCTGCCATCTCCCGTTTTAGATCCACCAACCGATCAATATCCATGTCAATCTCTTTTTCCATGTCCATCAGTTTCACCATGGCATTTTCCATGGGACTACGCTGAGGAGTGCCGCTGACCCGCTCGGCGGTGAAGGTGGAGGTGGCGCGTTTGGCCAGTTCCCGGAGTTGGTAGACCTGCTCCAGCTTGGCATTGATCTGCCGGTCCAGATAAAAGGCTTGGGAGAGATATTCTTTTGCTTTCATTTTTTCCCGCCTCCAATCCGTGCCTTCACCGCGTCAAGCAGGGCTGTCTGTCCCGTATGCTTTGTAGCCAAGGCCCTCATGACCTGCTCGTCCATGGTGCCTTTGGCTATCAGATGATGAACCACCACTGAATGCTTCTGCCCCTGGCGCCAGAGGCGGGCATTAGCCTGTTGGTATAACTCAAGACTCCAGGTCAGGCCAAACCAGACAGCGGTGCTGCCGCCAAACTGCAAATTAAGGCCATGGCCGGCGGAGGCCGGATGGACCAGGGCCAGAGGAATCTCCCCCCGGTTCCAGGCATCGATGTCGGCCCCTGTGGCCAAATCTCGGACAGGCAGCGCCTTGACGATGCGCTCTTTTTCGTGCTGATAGCTGTAAAAGATTAAAACAGGCTTGCCGTTGGCCGCCTCCACCAGGTCCTCCAGGGCTGCCAGCTTTTTGTCGTGAATGGATTTTACCTGTTTGTTCTCGTCATAGACGGCTCCGCCGGCCATTTGCAAAAGCTTGTTG
>CAZWXO010000196.1:0-1913 GCA_964637885.1 uncultured bacterium | reverse complement strand
GTTGGCCAGCACTGCGGCATTGACAGCGTCGATGTCTCCGTCGGCAAAGGGGAGAAGCATCTCCCGCTCCAGGGTGCGGTAAAGCTTCATCTCCTGACTGTCCATGAAGACCGCCACCTGGTTGTCGATGCGCTCCGGCATCTTAAGATGGTCCACCGCTTTCATGCTGACACAGATGTCGCTGATTTTCTGGTGGATTATTTGCTCCGCCCCGGCTTTGGGCTTGTAGGAAAAGACCACCCGCTGATTTTGCTTGTCCGGGTCAAAATAGTCCCGTCGATAATTTCCGATGAAGCGGCCTAAGCGCTCCCCCTGGTCCAAAAGAAAGATTTCCGACCAAAGGTCCATCAAGCCATTGGGGGCAGGGGTGCCCGTCAACCCAACGATTCTTTTAATCAAGGGGCGCACCTTGCGCAGGGCCTTGAAGCGCTTGGCGGCATGGGATTTGAAGCTGGACAGCTCGTCCAGAATCACCATGTCAAAATCCCAGGGGCATTGTTCCACCAGCCAGGGGATGTTCTCCCGGTTGATTACATAGATATGGGCTTGCCGGCTGAGGGCCTTGATCCGCTCTGGGGCGCTGCCAAGAACCAGGGAGAGCTCCAGCCTTCCCAGGTGGTCCCACTTTTCCTTTTCACCCGTCCAGGTATGCTGGGCCACTCGCAAGGGGGCGACTACCAGCACCTTCTTAACGGAAAAATAGTCAAAAAGCAGCTTGTGCACCGCCGACAGGGTGACCACGGTTTTCCCCAGGCCGCAATCCAAAAAAAGGGCGCAGGCGGGATGCTCCAGGATGAATTCTTCCGCATATTTTTGGTAGTCATAGGGCACGTATTTCATCCAGCATCCCTCCAATCTCCTTAAGGTCAGCCAGGCAATACACCTGAAAGCCTAATTTCTCCAATTGTCTTTTCCGCTTTATCTGCAATGGGCGCATCCTTTTCCCCGGCGCCTTGACCTCCACGAAGCATACCACACCTCCGGGAAAGAGGACCAGACGGTCCGGCACCCCATCAACCCCGGGAGAGGTGAATTTAAGGGCCAGGCCCCCACGCTTTTTCACCGCCAGGACCAGTTTTCCCTCGATTAGTTTTTCCCGCATTGTGCTCCTCCTTTATCTCATGTGGGCAAGTTGTGTGGTCAATGTGGCATTTTTCCTATACGCGCGTATACGCGTTATGCACGCGCCCAAGTGGCTTTCTTTTACTATTATTCAATACTCAATAGGGTAAATCTTGTCCACTTAACCACACTGACCGCCAAGCCCCTTGTATTTACTCATTTTTTTCTTGTAGCCGGTTTTGTGGGCCATGGAAATCTCGCCTTCTCTTGCCCACAGTTTTTGGCCTACCGGCTGCTTTTGGCCTGTGTCCCAGCGCCGCCTGTTTGTGGTCATTTTTTTCCTTTGTCCCACTGGCGGACATACCCCCGCTGGGATCCATACAGGGGAAAGCGAAAGTTGCCTTTTTTGTTGCCCTCATACTTTTCCCAGCCTTCAATGCGGGACATAATGGCATTTATTTCGTATGCATCGGCCTTGCGCAAATTGACGCCTTCCTTGCAAAAGCACTCGCACCAGATTTCCATGACACAAACCCGCTCCCGGAGGACGCTTCCTGGTGGAAAGCTGGTAAAATCCCCGCCGTTTAAAAAGTTTCTCCGCTCATATAAATTTAAATCCCGCCAGTTGTCCGGGAGCAGTTTATCCAGGTAGTCCCTGACTAGTCCCTCCCGGTCGTCTCCCTCCATGGCATCCGCCTGCTGGGCAAAAGCCAGCTGGGCTTCGCTGCCGGTCAGGTACAGCTTCTCCCCGGCGTGATAGCAAGCCAAAGCCTCCGCCCAGATTTGCTCTATTTCCATCATCTCCCACGGCTTATGGGCACTGTCCCGGTCAACCCGCACCGGCCAGAAGC
>CAZWXO010000195.1:1518-4176 GCA_964637885.1 uncultured bacterium | reverse complement strand
ATTCCGTTCCTGCCATTTTAACTATTTACTTGTGGCAACCATTTGCAGTATTCACGTAAAAATTTCTCCGCCACATCCACCATTCCTTGCGCCGACATCGGTTCCATGAAAAGCTGAAACCCTGGCTCCATCAACAGCTTACGGTGTTTGGCTTCATCTGCTTTCGAAGAGCCGTGCTCAAGGATAACAATTGTAGGAATTGCCTCTTTACCTGTCTCCTTCATCATCTCAACTATTTCTTTATCAGGGATACTTTCATCCACTTCAGCGTTCCGATCATCAAGATAGTTGCACATAGTTTCCCAAACCGCTTCATCAAGGCCCTGCCGATCGAAGATTCGCGCCTTGCAATCACCCACTATCGTCGTACCCAGCCAGCCCTGCTTCTTATCATGGGGGCTTGGAAGATATAGCTTGCAGACGTTTACCTCGGCAAATTCCTTGAACTGCTGCACCAATTCCATGTTTCTGGTAAAGAGCAGGATATGTTTGTCGCTCGTTTCCAGGTAATAGGGCTGCTCCATCTGCAACCGCCAAAGTGCTAGCTCCGCAGCTTCTTTTACCATGGGCGAAGCGTTTTCCTGTACAAACAGTGATTCCAAAGCCTCCTTTGAAGCTGGCAAAGCTAAGTGCTTCGGCAATCGAAAGCCTGACGGTCGCGCAGCAGTCGAAAAGCGCTATATGTAGCTGGGTTAGTTGCTTTGGCGTTACTTTAAAATCACATTCCCGCAGGGCATTGCGCACCATGTCGGCTCCATCGATGCGGGGGAACCTGTTCTCAGCTGCTTCAGGGTGCTCAGGGTAGGAAGCAGATAGAGCTGTATCGCCCTCATTTATTTTTCGCTTCGATAGTTCCCCTTTTTCAATTTTTTCTTCCAAGTCATTTACTGTCATGAAATTATTGCTGAAAATCAGAGTGATTCCTCGCGTTATCAGCGTTTGGTTTTTATTCATCTTTGATATCATGTTCTATTCTCCGATCTCCCCCATTATAATTTGACCAATATCCTCGGGGTTTTAATGGGGTTTTATCAATCAATAGATCAATTATCCCTACCAAAACATCTGTACATAATTCTGGATAAGTTCGCCGGAAGTAATACGCACGGTCAATCGGTACATGAAGTTCGGTTGATTTCCTGCTGACATTATCAGGACTTTCACGATCAATGATTATTGTCGGAATGTAAGAAACCTCTACACTTTCAAAAGTGCTCTTGATATTATGCCAATCTTCTTCATAAAACGCCCTTTCTTTCCCTTCAAGATATTTACAAAACCCCTGCCAACAGTCCTCCGGTAAAGTTTCCTTATCAATTATTCGCACTTTACAGTCCTGCCCTTCATTTAGGTAATACCAGCAACATCCTTCAAAATCTGTTTCGTGCAAATAGAAATCGTAACCTCTTTCTTTTGTAAATTTCAGTATTGCTTGCGCTAGTGGCATACTGCGGCTAAAAAGGGAAATATAAGGTTTGCCTTCTTCCATTCTAAATCTTCTCCGCCATAGAGCAATCTCAGCTGCATCTTTGACCATTTCTGATTCTTTTTCTAATTTTAGTAATTTTTCCAGTTGCTTGCCTCCCCCGCTTTCCAAATGAAAAAACACTTCAGCCATCGCCAACCTGACAGAGGAGCAACAATCAAACAGCGCCTGTTCTATCTGAAGCACCTCAGCCAGTCCAAGTTTTACGTATCCGCCGCGGAGAACATCCCGTACTTGCTCGGCACCTGAGATTCGGGCCATCCGATTCTCAAAAGCTAAGGGATGCTCCGGGTTAACTGTAAAGAAGGAAAAATCGTCTTCATTTTCACCCTTCTCTTGAATTTTTAACGTTTTTATTCCTGCCTCCATATCACTAATTGACATAAAATGATTGCTGAATATTTGGGCAAGGCCATTTTTAATCATGTCTAAAGATGTATCTATCTCATCGCTTTCTTCTTCAATGGGTCCTTCTCCTTCCAACACAACCAAGGTAACGCGGACCGCACCATCTATCTTGTCTGAAATGGTTCTCCCGGCGTTTACTGCCTTGGCTTGTGTTTTTTCCTTTATTTCACCACAGATTTGATTTGTTTCCCACTCGATCTTGTTCCCTGCTGTGGCTAAATAGGCGATAAGGTATACTGGTTGATCCTTACTCAAGTATGTATATGCTTCAAGGGCTTGCATTGCAGCCTGCCGCTCTGCATCTTCACCAAGTGCCTGCCCAGTGCTTATGTATACGCCACCGGACATGATTAAATCGTCGATAAAACTTTTTATCTGCTCTGGAAAATCAAAATTCTCCCTAAAGACCAAGGCAAGATCCTTAATCCCGATGCCGACCTTTATACACTCGCCGAAATTTGGCTCATCCATGCCCTAGACCTCCTACACTTTGATATTTTAAGATGATGTTTTTTTCTACGTTTAGCATTTGACTATTTTGCGATGATAAAAACCGAAATCTCGTCGCCAAGTAAACAATCAATATTTGCTCCGAAAACTATCTCCGTTCCTTCAGGTGCGTATTCCATAATGTACCTTGACATCGCGATAATCTGATCAAGACCTAGATTTTCGCTTCCAAGTACATTGAAAATCAATTTTGCACAAGTTGAGAGCTCTCGATGGGTTAAAGCGTTTGTAATTGCAAACTGCACAGCTTTCTT
>CAZWXO010000195.1:0-1508 GCA_964637885.1 uncultured bacterium | reverse complement strand
ATCTGATTACCCTAGGCTGCTTAAAACTCTCAAGAGCCTTGAAAGCAGTTGCCTTACTTTCCTCACTGAAAAACCATCGATCGCTTCTTTTTTTGAAATCGGTAATTAGCTCTATCATAGCTTTTTGATACGTTAAGTCCTCTTCGGACAGCTTAGCTTTTTCGCAATCTAACATTTTTTAACATCTTCCTTTCCACTATTTTCGTGACAAAGAGCAGCAGCCTTCAAATCTTTAATTAGACGCTCCCGTAGCCATTTGGGGTTTTTAACCTTGATAGTACCACCCCAACTCATTAACCACGGCGTCATAGCTTCCGCTTTACTTAAAGTAAACTGAACTTCCAGTGCTCCTTTAGGCAATTCATTGTTAACCTGAGTGGGGTGATATTTTGTCGTGCGGAATCTCTCTGCATACCCGGCACTGATTTCAAGAGTAATTTTTTCTGGCTGAGCGTTATCTTCCGAGGTCCATATACTCCAGGATGTCTTGAACATATTCTGCAAATTAAAGCCCGCCGGTAGGGTAAAGTGAGCACCTTCGATAATTTCCAGCGAGCGAATGTTGGAAAGCAAATACACCCGCATTTCTTTTTTTTGGCAGTCCTCTCCCACAAGATACCAATTATCCATACGATGAACTAACCCGCGGGGTTCTACGGCTTTACCAACAAGCACTCCGTCCGCGCTACGCAAATATTCAAATTTTACACATTCTTTTTGGCGTATCCCTTGTAATATTCTGGAGATAAGAAAATTGTTAATCTCGATATCAATAGGCAAAGGATCGGCTACATAGACATGCTTTTCGATTTCATTTATCACTGCAAACTCGTTGGTTAGACCGCTTAATGACTCTCTTAAAATGCTTTGAATGCCTCCGCTGATTTTTTGCTTCATTAAGTTACGCAGCTCTGGGTACCTGCCAAGTAAGGTTAGTGACTCCGTTTCATAATCAGGTAAATTTTTGGTTGCATTTTTTTGCCCTTTTTCACCCCCTTTGAATTTATATACAGGGTTGCGGCCTGGCTCACGTGAGATGGCCCTCCACGTTTCAACGGATTCATCTTCACATGAGATAGATTCGGTTTCTTCCCCCAATTCTTTTGTTTCCTTCTTGAGATCGGGGTTGAATATACTATTCAGTTTTTCGATATCTCGTTGGATTGTTCTTGCGGTCGGTCTGAAATCCTTGATTTTTTCGTAAACCTTCAGAAGATCTTCACGGGTAGCACCGCCATCTGGTGTTTTCTCTATTATTGTCAGAAGTATTTGCATTAGGGTTTCAGCATGGTCACCACGATTTATCGTTTTATTCATTTCCTCACCTTCCATGAATTTATTCTACTATAGTTGCGCGACGTTTATATGTCGCATTCGTATTATATTTCATTTACTACATATTTATTAGTCGCTGGTTGCTGACTCGGCAGCCGTAAAACTACTTTTTGTTGAAAAACAATTACAACTATCTCTGCACTCTTTCAATCGTAATTCAATCATATGCTACA
>CAZWXO010000194.1:1022-4185 GCA_964637885.1 uncultured bacterium | reverse complement strand
TATTATAGTATGTTGGTAGCGTATCGTCGGGTTTTGACCCAGCGCAATTCTTTGTTAAAACAAATACGGGAAGGTTGTTCCCGTGGGGAAACCTTACCCGAACTCAATCGCCAATTTGCGACACTTGCCAGTGAAATCGTCGCTTTTCGTTTGCGGACCGTTGCCGGGCTGGCCCACTTTTTCCAGCGCAACCATCAGGAAATTGCCGGAGACACCGAGACTGTCGAGCTGAGCTATCGCTCGGCAGCCATTCATGAAAAAAATCTCGCTCCGGAAGCTTATCTGGCGGCGCTGGATCAGTGTCGCCGGGAGGAAATCGCCCGGGGCGTCACCTTGGTCGGGCCGCATCGGGATGATTTGAGTATCGCCATCAACGACAAAGGAGCGCGGCAGTTCGCCTCCCAGGGACAGCAACGGACCGCCGTGCTCTCCCTCAAATTGGCGGAACTGGCGATGCTGGCGGAGGCGCTGGGGGAAACCCCGGTTTTTTTGCTGGACGACGTCATGTCCGAGCTGGACGCCCGGCGGCGGGAATACCTGCTGCATCTCCTCGATGACAACGTCCAGACGATTATGACGGGGACGGAAACAAGCGTCTTCGGCAAGCTCCAGCCCAACTGGGGCACGTATCAGATCACAGCCGGTCAAGTGCGGCAGGAAGCATAGATTTTTAAATTTAATCACGCATGTAGAAAAGAGGAAGGGATATGTTTCTTCATCTGGGTAACAATGAAACGATTCCCCGCGAGGAGATTCTAGCGATTATCGAAATCGAAAAGAATAAAGTCCAGCGCAGCCTCGCCGGAGAGTATTCCCGGCAAGGCAAACAAGTCACGGAAATTGTGCCGCTGAGTAAGGCTAAGTCCCTAATTATCAGTCCAGAGAGAATCTACTTTTCCCCCATTTCCAGCAAAACATTGGCTCGTCGCATCGAGGCTTTAATTGATCGGGGGGACGACGAGGACGATAAGGACGAAGCAGACGAGGACAGCTACCAAGGGTAATGGGTGGCCGAATATTTCTGATGGGGCTACCCGCTGGTAGCGTAGTAAAATTATAGAATCGATAAATTTTAGGGAGGCATGTGGTTTGTCAGAGCAGGATAAGGATTTAGCAAAGGATAACGCTCCTATTGACGAAGCAGATTGGGAGAGGGAGCCAAAACTTGAGGAAAATTATGGCGCCGAGCAGATTCAGGTCCTCGAGGGGCTCGAGGCTGTGCGGCGGCGTCCGGGGATGTATATCGGGAGCACCTCGTCCCGGGGACTGCATCACCTCGTTTACGAAGTCGTCGACAACAGTATCGACGAAGCGATGGCCGGGCACTGCGATCACATCGATATCGTTATCGAGGCGGACGAGAGCATTACCGTCACCGATAACGGGCGGGGTATTCCCGTCGAGATTCATCCTAAAATGGGGATTTCCACCGTCGAGGTTGTCCTGACCAAGCTCCATGCCGGAGGTAAATTCGGCGGTGGGGGCTACAAGGTTTCCGGGGGACTGCACGGCGTTGGCGTTTCGGTCGTTAACGCTCTGTCAGCCAAGCTGCTGATTGAAGTGTACCGGGATGGCGGTATTTATAGCCAGGAATACGCTTATGGCAAGCCGCTATCCGACCTCAAGCGCGTCGGAGATACCGACCAGATGGGCACCAAGATCCGTTTTTGGCCTGACGGCGGCATTTTCGACGAAACGATTTATTCTCTGGACGTCCTCGCCCAGCGGATGCGGGAACTGGCCTTTTTGAATCGGGGCATTCGCATCAAACTCAGCGACCGGCGACTGGCTTCGGCTCAGGAACTAAGCTTTCATTACGACGGGGGTCTAGCCTCTTTTGTCGAGTATCTCAATAAAAATAAAACAGCGGTGCACAAAAAACCGATCCATTTAGAAGGCGAGCTGCGGATGGTGCAGGCGGACATCGCCATGCAGTACAACGACGGCTACGCGGAAAACGTCCTCACCTTTGCCAACAATATCAACACCATCGAGGGCGGCTTTCATCTAACCGGCTTCAAGAACGCTTTGACGCGAATCTTCAACGACTATGCGCGCAAGAGCGGGATTTTGAAAGAAAAAGACAACGCCCTGGCCGGCGAGGATATCCGCGAAGGCTTGACGGCGGTTATCGCCGTGCGCCTGCCGGAGCCGCAATTTGAGGGCCAGACCAAAACCAAGTTAGGCAACAGCGAGGTGGCGGGCATCGTCAACTCTTTGCTGGGCGAAGGCCTTGCCACTTTCTTTGAGGAAAATCCCACCGTCGCCAAGCGGCTGGTGGAAAAGGCCGTCGCTGCAGCGCGGGCCCGGGACGCCGCCAAGAAGGCCCGGGATCTGGCCCGGCGTAAAAACGCTCTCGAATATTCCAGCCTACCAGGGAAACTGGCGGACTGCTCGATGCGGGAGCCGGAATTCTGCGAAATCTTTCTCGTCGAGGGCGACAGCGCCGGCGGCTCCGCCAAACAGGGGCGGGACCGTCAGTTTCAGGCCATTCTCCCGCTACGGGGTAAAATTATCAACGTCGAAAAAGCCCGCTTTGATAAAGTGCTGGGCAACGAGGAAATTCGGACCATGATTACCGCTGTCGGAGCCGGCATTGGCGATGAGTTCGACGACACCAAGCTGCGCTACGGCAAGATTATCATCATGACCGATGCCGACGTCGACGGGGCGCACATCCGCACCTTGCTCTTGACCTTTTTCTATCGGCACATGCATCCCTTGGTTGCCCGCGGTAACGTATTTATCGCTCAGCCGCCGCTTTTCAAGCTCCAGAAGGGCAAAGAGGAATGGTACCTCCACAGCGAGGAAGAACTGGCAGAGCTCCAGAAAACGATTGGTCCCAAGGGCACGACTCTCCAGCGCTACAAAGGTCTGGGTGAAATGAATCCGGAGCAGCTGTGGGACACGACAATGAACCCTAAAACCCGGACGATCCGCCAGGTGACCCTGGAGGACGCCATCGACGCCGAAGATATCTTTACCGTCCTGATGGGGGACAAGGTCGAGCCGCGTCGGGAATACATCGAGCGCCACGCCGGGGATGTCAAGGATCTGGATATTTAAAGCTAGGGGAAATGTGATTCATTCGAGGCCCCTAAAAAAGTTAACGATTAAACGATTAAATGAAGACAATACTAATTTATAAACTGCGAGGACCCCA
>CAZWXO010000194.1:0-1012 GCA_964637885.1 uncultured bacterium | reverse complement strand
CCCAGGGTTTGTACCCAAGGGTCCTTGTTTTTTTTTGGTAGTTTTGGGCGTTTCCTCTGTTCAAAGAAAAAACCGTCCCCGCGGTCGTCTCGATCACACGAGGCCGTGGTTCGTTACGATAGTCTTTACGCCCCTACGTGCCCCTCCCGCCATGCTCGCTTTTGTAGGAGCGTTATATATGACGGCGTCTTTTTTCCTAGGGCTAAGTAATTGCCCGGCGACATATATTAAGGTTTCAATTAGCACCAAGTAACTATACCTAAATGACCATATCAGTCTATTCTTTTATTTACACATGTTGGTATATTTAAATTGCTCGGTATATAAACGTTTGCCAATTATATATCATGCGCTTTTAAACCCCATTTTTCAGGTTAGGGGGATACTGGGGGACGTTCGTTGCGTATCCGAACCCCCAGTATCTCCTTCTTCGACGACAGGAGTCGTTGGGCAAACAGCATCCTCTTCACGGGGGAGCTGGCTGATAGTAACGGAAATATTTATCTGAGAGCCAGGTTCTATGACCCGGCCACGGCGCAGCTTTTGTCAGTCACCCGCACCCCGTCGGGAGGCTCGGCTGTGGTGATAACCTATAGTTATGACAGCCGCGGACTTACCAGCAGCATCACCTATCCGGGCAGCAGCGCGATAAATTACACCTACGACGACCGTGGTCTTTTGACAAACGCCGCCAGCGGCAGTGCCACCATCGGCATCAGGCCTGACGAGGGGACGGGGTTAGTGTCACATCGGCTACCAGGCCCTTTCCCCATGACGCCCCTCTTTTCACGACGATACAATTATATAGCTCCCGGTGGTATAATGTAGGTGAACGAGGTGTAGCAATGACTGAGAAAAACATTCACCAGGAGCACGACAAAGGCTACAAATACCTACTCCAGAGCAAGCGGGCCTTTATGGATCTCTTGCGGAGCTTTGTTAAAAGTGACTGGGTAGAGCTGATTCGCGAGGAAGATTTGGTGCGGGTGGACAAAAGCTTCATCCTCCAGGA
>CAZWXO010000193.1:0-4190 GCA_964637885.1 uncultured bacterium | reverse complement strand
CCCTTCGTCGGAATATTGACGACAAGATTGATCCCCCCATTGCGCACCTTGTCGACAAAGCCGTCCGGCCCTTCAAAGGACATCACCGGCTGAGCTTCGACGCCATTTTTGACTAGGGCAGCGGCCGTATTGCTACCGGCTAGGAGGGTGCACCCAGCAGAACGGAATAACTTGGCCACCTCCAACATTTCCTCCCGCTCAAAATCAGGAGCAGAGAAATAGACATACTTGAGAGCCTCCCACTTGATGCCGGCGCCGGTGAAGCCTTTCAACATCGCTGTCGTATAGTCGCGATCCAGTCCCAAAACTTCGCCGGTCGATTTCATTTCCGGGCCGAGGGATATCTCCAGCTCCGGCAATTTTTCAAAGGAGAAAACCGGTACTTTAATCGCAAAGAGCGGCCTAGACGGGTACAGCCCGGTGCCAAAGCCAAAAGAGCTGACGGTTTCGCCTAAGATGGCCCGAGTCGCCAAATCCACCATGGGAACGCCGGTGACCTTGGAAAGATAGGGTACGGTCCGGGAAGATCTGGGGTTGACCTCGATAACAAACAGCTGCCCGTCTTTCTCAACAAACTGAATATTCAGCAAGCCTTTAACTGACAATGCCTGGGCCATTTCCTTGGCAATGCGGATGATTTCAGCAGTCAGCTCTGGTGACAGCCCGCGCGCCGGATAAACAGAGATGCTGTCTCCGGAATGGATGCCAGCCCGCTCGATGTGCTCCATAATTCCGGGAATCAAAATTTCTTCCCCGTCCGAGATGGCATCGACTTCCAATTCCCGCCCGGCAATATATTTATCGATTAAAACCGGATGCTCGAGGACATCCCGCGTGACGATTTCCATATAGTCCAGGACGTCTTGCTGGCTCCGGCAAATCTCCATGCCCTGGCCCCCGAGGACGTAGGACGGACGAATCAAAACCGGATAGCCAAGTTTGTCAGCCACGGTAACGGCTTCCTCGATTGTCCGGGCATAGCCTCCCTCCGGGCGCTGGATCTGCAGCAGCTCGAGTAATTGATCAAACTGCTCTCGGTCCTCGGCTTTGTGAATATCGGTGGCGTTGGTTCCGAGAATCTGATAGCCGGCCTCTTCGATGGCCTTGGCTAGCTTGATGGCCGTCTGGCCGCCAAACTGAACGATAACGCCCTCGGGGCGCTCGATATCGAGAATATTGAGAACGTCGCCCGGCGCGAGAGGCTCAAAATACAGGCGATCGGAGGTATCGAAATCGGTGCTGACAGTTTCGGGGTTGTTGTTGACAATGATCGCCCTAATGCCAAGCTGCTGCAAGGCCCAGACCGAATGGACACAGCAATAATCAAACTCGATACCCTGCCCGATGCGAATCGGACCGGACCCGATGACAACCACCTTGCGACCCGGTACATAAGCCGCTTCATTCTCGTCCTGATAGGTGGAATAAAAATACGGGCTCTCGGCAGCAAACTCAGCGGCGCAGGTGTCAACGGTTTTAAACGTAGGAATAACTCCGGCATTGATCCGCCGCGCCCGGACTTCGTTTAAGGTCGCCCCGGTAAAACGAGCGATGGCGGTGTCGGCAAACCCGATGTGCTTGAGACGCTGCAAAGCATCGATGGATAAATCCTGCAAAGCATCTTTCTTAAGCTCTTCCTCCCACTGGACAATCTGCCACAGCTTGCTGACAAAATACATGTCAATACGGGTTTTAGCGACGATCTCTTTCACCGAGACCCCGCGGCGCAAGGCTTCCGCGATGAAAAACAGCCTTTCGTGACTCTGGGTCAGGTAGCCGTTTAAAATCTCGTCGTCAGGCAGGCGACGAATCGAATCGAGCTCCAGGGAATCGACTTTCTGCTCGAGAGAGCGGATCGCCTTAAGGAGAGCTTCGGTAAAATTGGCCCCGATGGCCATGACTTCTCCCGTCGCTTTCATTCTCGTGCCGAGAATCTTATCAGCGTGAACGAATTTATCAAAGGGAAACCGGGGAATCTTGACGGTGACATAATCGAGGGCCGGCTCGAAGCAAGCACAGGTTTTTCCGGTGACTCCGTTGGTGATCTCGTCGAGATGATAACCGATGGCGATTTTAGCCGCAACCCGGGCGATGGGATAACCGGTCGCCTTGGAAGCCAGCGCCGAGGAACGGGAAACCCGCGGATTCACTTCGATTAAATAATACTGCAAACTGTAGGGATCCAGGGCGTATTGGACATTGCAGCCACCCTCGATTCCCAAGGAATTTATAATTTTAATCGCCGAGGTGCGGAGCATCTGGTACTCGGTGTCGCGCAAAGTCTGGGAAGGAGCGATGACGATGGAGTCCCCGGTGTGCACACCGACGGGGTCGATGTTCTCCATATTACAGACGGTGATACAGCTGCCGTTGGCGTCCCGCATCACTTCATACTCGATTTCCTTCCAGCCGGAAACGGATTTTTCCACCAGCACCTGGCCGACGCGGGAGAGGCGCAGCCCATCTCCGGCAATACGTATCAGCGATTCCTCATCGTTGGCGATGCCCCCGCCCGAACCACCTAGGGTGTAAGCAGGACGGATGATTAGCGGATAGCCTACCTGGGCGGCAAAATCTGTCGCAGTCGTCACGTCTTCGGCGATAACGCTCTCGATGACAGGTTCGCCAATCGCCTCCATCGCCAGCTTGAAGGACTCCCGATCCTCCGCCATTTTAATCGAATTGGCCGAACTACCTAATAAGCGGACTCCAGCTTGATCCCAAAAGCCTTCCTCCGCCAATTCCATCGCCAGATTAAGCCCCGTCTGTCCGCCGAGGGTCGGCAAGACGCTATCCGGTTTTTCTTTAGCTACTATCCGCCGAATCACTTCGGGAATCAGGGGCTCGATGTAAACCTGATCCGCCATATTTTCGTCGGTCATGATCGTCGCCGGATTGGAATTGACGAGGACAACCTCGATCCCTTCCTCTCGCAAAGCTTTGCAGGCCTGGGTGCCGGCGTAATCAAACTCGGCGGCTTGCCCGATAATAATCGGACCTGACCCGATGACAAGAACTTTTTTAATCCGTTCATCCTTAGGCATGCGCATTTACCTCCATGTTGTCGATAAACCGTTGAAAAAGATAATGGTTTTCTTGCGGACCCGGGCAGGCCTCTGGATGAAACTGGACCGAGAAGGCCTGCAAGGCTTTGTCTTCGATGCCTTCGACAGTAAAATCATTGAGATTGCGATGGGTCACCGCAAAGCTCGTCGCCACAAGGGTGTTCTCGACAACGGCGTAACCGTGATTCTGCGAGGTAATATAGACGCGGTCACTGGTCAGATCCTTCACCGGGTGATTCCCCCCCCGATGCCCAAAACGCAGCTTCTCGGTATCGGCTCCGGCAGCCAGGGCCAGCAGCTGATGCCCGAGACAAATGCCAAAGACAGGCTTTTTTCCCAGCAGCTGACGAATATTCGCAATGGCCTCGACGTTGTCTTTGGGATCGCCAGGCCCATTCGAGAGCATAATCCCGTCAGGGTTGTGCGAGAGCAGGCGCTCCGCCCCCGTATCCGCCGGGAAGACGGTCACCATACAACCTAGCCGGCGCAAGGATTCGATAATATTTTGTTTGATGCCGAAATCCAGCACGGCGACGTGGAAACCGTCCCCGGGTAAGCCATAAACCTTATCCGTGGTGACACGCTGGACATGGTCGTGCATTGTCCAGCCTGCCAGTTCGGCAATCTCTTCTGCTGTGGGCATTTGCGGAGTCAGCATCCCGTTCATTGTGCCATTGTCCCGCAGCTTCCGGACTATCGAGCGGGTATCGACGTCGCTGACGGCCGGAATTTTATTTTTCTGTAAGTAGTTGGCCAAGGTGCCGCTCTTCAGCCAGTTACTGGGGTACTCGCACAATTCCCGCATGACAAAGCCACTCACCTGGGGTTGTTTGGACTGAACATCCTCGGAGTTGACTCCATAATTGCCAATCAAAGGGTAGGTCATGACGACGATTTGACCGTAGTAGGATGGATCCGTCAGAATCTCTTGGTAACCGGTCATACTGGTGTTGAAAACTACCTCTCCAGTAACTTTTTTCTCGATGCCGGCACTCATACCCTTGTAAAAACTGCCATCCTCTAAAACTAAATATGCCAATTACTGCTCCCCCTCTTTTTTCAATTCACAGTGCACAATTCACAATTCACAATTTGGCCGAAGCTCTTTCTTCAATTCACAGTGCA